>NZ_JBGCCU010000012.1 GCF_041261445.1 Catenulispora sp. EB89 | reverse complement strand
TGGCCACTTCACCAAAACCGCCCCCGCCACCTACACCACCGCAAAACACAAAACAACCTTGACAGAACCCTACAAACCCTAACTACGCGGCATTGCGGACCGGACTGGTTCCGTTTACGGCGACGACGCGGTGAGGGGCCCAGAACCTCGGCGACCACAAGCAGCACCGCCGGCAGGCAGCGCGGCGCAGGCAACAGCGTGAAGTGGAGCCGAACAGTCGCGGGCCGCCGCCCGAAAGCAGCACGCACGGGTCGCCCCCTCGCTGTAGAGTGCCCGCCGGAGGCCTCTGGCGCCCACCAAACGCGGCAGACAGCCGCCCACATGACGTGTGCGCAGTGACTCGGACCTGTGCGTGGTCGTGCACGCGAAAACCGCCAGCCGCCAAAGCCCCGCGCTCAAGCTCGACCCGCGCGTGGTCTTGCCCACGAACACCGCCGCCTGCCAGCGCACCGCAGCGCGAGTCGGACCATCGCGCGGTCGTGTCCGCGAAAACCGCCGGCCGCCAGCGCAACCTGCTGCGCTCACCCGAACTGCGTCCCCCAGCGAGGTCACCAAACCTTAGGCGAAGCCGTCAAAAACGCCTGCAAACCCCAGACCAACCGCAACCCGCCCGACACCGCCGCCTAGAGCAAGAGCACAAGCGTCGCGAAAACAGCCATCTGACAGAACCATGCGATCCAGCGGCGCCGGATCATGTCCCTTCCAGATCAGCCGGGATGCCGCTTCCGAGTAGGCCACCGTCCTCGATTCGGCGCCCAGCACCCCCGTCAGCGCCTGGTTCGCCAGTCGTGGCGAATCGGAGCCATGCCCGCTGCCGTTCCCAAGGCCCGGCCGGGTATGGCCAGCCACACCCCAAGTCAATGGCCAGCCGCAGTGACCAGCCATGACGTTCCCGCGATCGTGAACGTCATGGCACACGCAACCGTCTTTGCCCCCGTCCCGCCGACCGCACGCAGCTCGACGCTCTCGACCCGCGTCATCGCCACCCTCTGCGCGCTCCTCGCACTCGTCGCGGTCTTCGCCGCCGCCTTCGTCCTGGCGCCGGGGCCGCTGGCATCAAGCACGTCGGGCGCCAGCCTCGCCAACCGCGACGCCCTCGACAACGCCGCGAAGTCAGCCTTTGTCGGCTACTGGAACGCCGGCTCGCGGACGTTCACCCCGGACATGGCGAGGGTCGTCGACTACTGGCGCCAGTACCACGTGGTCAAGGCGGTCGCCGCCGCGCTACTACTCCTCGTGGCGATCATGCTCACCGTTCGGCTCTGGCGCGCCCTGCTGGGAGCCGGCGCGCAAAAGACCGCTACCCGGATCGGCCTCGCATCCGCCTGGCTACTCGCCTCACTGCTCACAGTGGGAAGCACGCTGGTACTGATGGCCAACATCCAGGGCTCGATCGCTCCCCTGTCCTCGGCGATCACGCTGCTGCCGTTCCACACCTCCGACGCCGGACTGTCCACGGCCTTCGCGCAGATCAGGACCGACCTCACCGGCTACTCGCACGCCAGCTCAAGCACCGGCGCACACCACTCGCCGATCGTCGTGCGCCTGGTCGACGACTGCGGCGCCTACCACGCCGTGATCGCCGTCCTCACCGCGATCGTGCTGCTCGTCATCATCGCGATGAGCGTGACGGTCTGGAAGCGGTTCCGCGCCATAGGCAAGACCAGCTCCCCCGACGACCGCCGCACGCGCCGTCTCCTAGCCGCCCTCGGCACCCTGCTGGCCGTCACCGCACTCGCGACGCTCCTCGTATGCGTGGCGAACACCGGCACCACCGCGGACCCGGCGCCGGCGCTCCTGGGCCTGTTCCAGGGCGGCTGGTAAGTCGGTAAGTCGGTAGTAGGTCGGTAAGTCGGTACGTCGCGATACGTCGGCAGCCGTTCAAGCCCTGAGATAGGCCAGCACGGCCCGCACCCGACGATGCTGCGTCTCGTCCGGCGGCAGCCCGAGCTTCACGAACACGTTCCCGATGTGCTTCTCCACCGCGCTGCCGGACAGCGACACCCGCTTGGCGATGGCCGAGTTCGAATACCCCTCGGCCATCAGCCCCAGCAGCTCCCGCTCGCGCGCCGTCAGCGACGCGAGCGGGTCGCGGCGTTGGCGGGCGGCCAGCAGGCGCGCCACGACCTGCGGGTCGAGCACGGTCGCGCCGGCCGCGACGCGGTCGAGGGCGTCTAGGAACTCCTCGACCTTCGCGACCCGGTCCTTGAGCAGGTAGCCGACGCCGCCGGAGGCGTCGGCGAGCAGGTCGGCTACGTAGGAGACCTCGACGTACTGGCTCAGCACCAGGATCGGGGTGCCGGGCAGCTGCTCCCGCGCGGCGATCGCGGCACGCAGGCCCTCGTCGGTGTGCGTCGGCGGCATGCGGACGTCGACGATCGACACGTCCGGGCGGTGCGCGAGCACGGCCTGGACCGCCGAGGGGCCGTCGCCGACCGCGGCGACCACGTCGTGGCCGTCCTCGGCGAGCAGCCGGACCAGGCCCTCGCGCAGCAGGACCGCGTCGTCGGCGACGACGATGCGCAGGGCGCGACGGACCGGGACTGCGTCACGCGAGTGCGTCGCGGAGCCAGCTGAAGTCGCGGCGTTCGCCGAAGCCGCGGAATTCGCCGAAGGCCCAGGACCCGCCGGAGTCACCGACATGGCAGCTCCGCACTGATCGTCGTCGGACCACCGGCCGGGCTCACGACGTCCAGCCGTCCGCCCACCGCGCCGGCCCGGTCGCCGAGCCCGCGCAGCCCGTGCCCCTTGGCGAACGCCGCGCCGCCGACGCCGTCATCGGTCACCCATACCCGCACCCGGGTCCCCTCCTCGTGCCGCATCCCGACGACGCAGCGCGTCGCCCCGCTGTGCTTCGCCACGTTCGTCAGCGCCTCGGCGACCACGAAGTACGCCGCCGTCTCGACCGCCGCGTCCAGCCGGGGCCGCGCCGAGCCGGCGGCGACGTCCGTGTCGAACTCCGCCGCGACGACGCTGGACGCCACCATCGCCGCGAGCGCCTCGCGCAGCCCGCGGTCGGCCAGGATCGGCGGGGCGATGCCGCGGGAGAGGGCGCGGAGCTCGTCCAGCGTCTCCTGCGCCTGCACCAGCGCATCGCCCAGGGCCTGCCGCGCGAGGTCCGGCTTGCGGTCGAGGTGGTGCTGCGCGCGCCCGAGCTCCAGGGCCAGCCGCACGAGCCGCTGCTGCGGTCCGTCGTGGATGTCGCGCTCCAGCCGCCGCAGGGCTTCGGCCTCCGCCGTCACCGCCGCCACGGCCTGTGCCCGCGCGGTGTCGCGCTCGCGCTCCAGGCCGCGGATCCGCCGGTGCAGCGCCGACACGTCGGACAGCAGCGCCTCGCCGAGCCCGATCTGCACGGCCACGCACACGCGCGTGAACGCCGGCAGCGTGAGCAGACCGACCACGCCGACCGTGAGCGCGAAGGCGAGCCGGCCGCCCGGCGAGGTCAGCCCCAGGCTCAGCGAAATGTGCGACTGCCCGCCGCCCGCGTAGAGCGTCATCGGACGCAGCGCGCCGGGCGTCTCGCGGACGCGGATCGGAAAACTCAGCGTCGCGAGCGCGATGAACCACCAGAGCGCGGTCAGCGCCGAGGTGATGAACACGACCGGCAGCGCCATGACCGCGTGCGCCAGGCCGAGCCACGCCCCCGGCCGCCGCCCGCGCACGCCACGGACCGCCGCGTAGAGCCCGACGACCGCACTGAACGGCGCGGTGAGCAGGTACAGCGACTCCACGAGGGTCCGCCGCCCGATCCGCGCGACGGCCCCGGGGGTCCGCTTCCACCGGCCCGCCGCCGGGGCGGACGAGGTCAGGGAGGGGACGGCCATGCGCCAAGGATAATTCGGCGGGGCTCGGGAGGTGCGGGGCGCGCGGTGGGACCGGGACCGGACCGAATCGAGACCGGCCCCAGCCCCAGCCGCCCCTCACCTCACCTCACCTCACGGCACCAACGTCCACGCCTGGTTCTGCCCACCGTTGGACGGGTACTGGATCACCGCCGCCCCGGCATTCGTGCTCCCGCCGGAGACGTCGACCATCTGCCCGTCGTACACGCTCTTCAGGCCGATGACGCCGGGGCCGTCGTCGACCAGGGTCCAGCGGGAGTTGCTGTTGCCGTCGTCGGAGAACTGGATCAGCTGCGTGGCCGCGGTGGTGGTCGGGCCCGGGATGTTGACGAGCTTGCCGCTGTTGGCGTTGACGATCGTGTACGCGCCGCTGCTCTGCCGCACGAACGTCCACTTCTGGTCGGCCTGGCCGTTGTCGGTCCACTGCAGCAGCGTCGCGCTGTCGGCGGTGGAGTCGTTGTTCACGTCGAGCCGGCCGCCGGTCAGCAGGTTCTCGACGCGGTACGCCTGGTTCGCGTCCGGCACCGGGACCAGCGTCCACTTCTGGTTCGCGCCGCTGTTGGACGGCCACTGGATCACCGGTGCGCCGGAGCTCGTCGAGGCGCCGGAGACGTCGGCGAGCAGGCCGTCGGAGGAGGACTTCAGCGTGTAGGAGCCGCTACCTGTGGGGACGAAGCGCCATTGCGTGTCGGCGGCATGGTCGTCGCCGGCCTGAACCAGCTGCGCGCCCTGACTGCCCGACGGGACGGCCAGCTGCTGGTGACTGGTGCGGTTCAGGACCTTGTAGCTGCCGTCGCCGACCGGCACCAGCTGCCATTCCTGGTCGAGCGCGTTGTCAGCACTCTGCTGCACGATCGACGAACCCGACGTCGCCAGGTTCAGTCCGCTGTTGGCGTTGACGATGTTGTACGACATCGCCGTGTAGCCAACCGAGCCGGTCGGCACCACCTTCAGCAGCGTCGCGCCATGAGCCGGCAGCGAAACGCTGTAGCCGGTGGCGAAGCTGCCGAGGTCGGAGTGGGACCAATCGTCATGCACCGTGGCTGCGGAGCCGGTGAACCCGATGTCCTTCCAGTTCACCGACGTCGTAGCGGCCGAACCCGACAGGTTGAACAACGCGACCGTGTAGCTGCCGTCCCCATTGGCCGCATACCAGGCCTGCTGCTGCGTCGTACGATCCACCGCCCGCGCCGGATGTCCGGCCTGGTCAACGGCCAGCACTTCACTGTTGGTCAGCAGACCGACGTCAGTGGAATCCAGGTTGGTCAGGTCCACACCCAGCGTCAGGTTCGAGTTCTCGATCGCCCACAACGTCAGCTGCGTCTTGCGCTCATCAAGGGTCAGGCCGTCATTCGACCCGTTCCCGACCTCGATCGAGTCCAGATCGTTCCACCCTCCCGTACCCCCGACACCGATCCACGGCTGCACATCGTTGAACCGGCCGCTGACGTTGTTCCAGTCAGTCAACGGGAACGAGGAGTTCGAACCGCAGTAGCACTCGATGTCGCCATCGATCCGCCAACCGTTGGAGTACTGCTGCCACGACGCGGCATCGGCCGTCGTCAGCGAGTTGGACAGCTCCAGGTGGATGGTCCGCCCCGTCTGATTGAGCGCGGTCGACCAGTGCTGGACATCGGCGACCCCCTGCGAGTCCCCATCGTTCGGACTGACACCGTCGATCTTCAGATAGTCGATGCCGTAGCCCACGAGCTGGTCAGCCCAGGAGTTCAAGAACGCCTGCGCAGCCGTCGGGTTCTTGCCATAGTCGATGTAGTACATCCGACCACTGCCGAAGTTGTAGTTCGTCTCGTAACTACTCGTATTGGAGACGATGTCCCGCGCGTGGAACGACGTCCCCGCGATCGGCGTGTTCTGGTTGTAGGCCGCGACCGGGATCCCCGGCGTCAGGTACATCCCGAACTTCTCCCCGAGCGAGTGGATGTACGAACCCAGATTCGCCATCCCGTCCGGGAACTTGCTGCTGTCCGTGACCCACCGTCCGTTCGCGTCGACGGTGCTGGCCGGATCGAGGTACCAGAAGTCGTCGAGGTTGACGTACTTGTAGCCCGCGGCGACCAGCCCCGAGCTCGCCATCCCCTGTGCCTGGGCCTTCATCTTCGCCTCGGTCGGGGCGTTGCGCAGGAATGACCAACTGCTCCAACCCATCAGCGGCGTGATCGCCGCACCGTTGCTCTGCGCGTAGGCCTTCGACTCCCCGCCGTCGTAACAGAAGAGCGCCAGCACCGCGGCCACGAAGACGGCGAGCAGGCGGCGCGGACCGGGACGTGTCAATGAAGCGGTGTGCATGACGTGCTCCCTGATGGACGGTGTAACGGACCGGGAATCAAACAGGAAGACAAGCAAGTTAACAGAATGAATCAGAGTTCTACGAGTGGAGTAAACGGATTCGACCGATAGACGTCAAGAGGGCGGACCCGGCGGTTTTCCAGCGAAGGCTGTGCTGTCCGGACTGTCTGTGCTGTCTGTCGTGTCTGCGCTGTCTGTCGTGTCTGTGCTGTCCAGGCTGTCCGGCCTCAGCGCGCACCGGCCGGGGCCTGTGCGAGTCGCTATGATCGGCAGGGGGTGGAGCGATGGCCAACGGCCGCGGCGACGACCGAGGCGGCAACCACAGCGCGGACCGGCTGTGGGACCGGTGCCGGACCATGGTCGACCAGCTCGACCTGCCCGAGCCGTTCGACGCCGAGACCTTCATCGGCGTGCTCGCCCGGGAACGCGGACGGCCGATCGGCCTGCTGCCGGTCGCCTCCCGGCCGGACGCCCCGTGCGGGCTCGTCGTCACCACTCGCAACGCCGACTGGATCATCTACGCCTCGGACACCGGCGGCGTTCACCGCCAGCACATCCTGCTGCACGAAGCCGCGCACATCCTGTGCGGGCACACCGAGCGCGGGGCCGACGGCGACGCGATGGCCGCCGCCGCGCGGGCGCTGATGCCGCACCTGCCAGCCGAACTGGTGCGCAGCGTGCTGGGCCGGACCGTCTACAGCGAGCCCGACGAACGCGAGGCCGAACTCGTCGCCTCGCTGATCCTGCAGCGCGTCGAGCGCCGGGACCGGCATCGGGCGCGCGGGGCCGACCGGCCCTCCAGCCTGGACACGCTGTTCGCGGTCTTCAAGGACTGACGGGTGTCGGACCTCGCCGCGTACCTGGCCGCCGCGGCCCTGCTGACGTTCTCGGTGTACCGCCTGCGCACCGACCGCAGCGGCGCGCCGCCGTACCAGGTACAGCACTACGGCTACGGACTGATGATCTGCCTGGCGCTGGCCATGGCGATCCTCGCCCCCGCGACGCCCCAGCTGCTCGCAGACGTGGGTTTGAGCCGCGTGGCGGAGATCCTGTTGGGCGACTGCGTGCGCATCGCGGCCGTCAGCGTTCTGATGTTCATGGCGTACGTGGTCGCCCGGCGTCCGGTGCGCGGCCTGCCGGTGGTCGCCGCCGTCGTGGCGCAGGTCGCCAGCATCGGCTGCTTCGTCGCGGCGCGGCCCGTCATCAGCGTCCCGGACGATTCGCTGGTCACCCACGGACCGGGGCGGTGGCTGCTGGCCGGGGACGACGTCGTCTTCGCCACGTACACCGGATGGGCCCTGGCCGTCGCGACGGCCGCCTTCTGGCGCGAGGCGCGGCGGGCCGGGCCCGGGCCGGTGCGGACCGGGATACGGCTGTCGCTGGTCGCGCTGGCCGTGGGCATGGTGTGGACGGCGTGGACCGTCGACGACATCGTCCACGTACTGCGCACCGGCGTGCAGGACGGCAGCGAGGACCTGGTCTCGAACGCACTCGGTGCGTTGTGCGCGGCCTTCATCGTGGCCGCGACGCTGGTCGCGAAGTGGCACACCGGCTACACCGTCGTCCGCGAGCGCGTCCACACCTACCTGGTCTACCGACGCCTGACGCCGCTGTGGGAGGCCGTGCGCGCCGAACTGCCGGAGATCGCGCTCGACGACCGACGTCGGCTGCTGTTCGGCGGCCGATCGCTCGACTTCGCGCTCTATCGGCGGGTCATCGAGATCCACGATGCCCGCCTCGCGCTGCGCCCTTACGCTCCGGAACAGGTGGCCGAGGCCGCGGGCGACGAAGCGCACATCGAGGCCGCGTCCCTCGCGGCGGCGTTGGCGAACCACCGCGACGGACGTCTGCGCGCGTCGGGCGAGCCGGTCCGTCACACTGAGGCCGCGAAGACGGTCGCGGCGGAGGCGGCGTGGTTGGCTGAGGTCGCGAACGCCTTCACGCACATGGGGAAAGACTCCCGGCACGCCTCGGCGGCTCCGGCGGCTCCGGCAACTCCAGCGACTCCAGCGACTCCAGCGACTCCAGCAACCTTGGCATATTCCGGCGAGGACGGGTCCTGAAACCCGAGCCCTAGACTTCGTCGGGCGCCCCATAATGGCAAGGACGCCGTACAGGGGGAGGCAGCGCGTGATTATGAACGGCAACGTACACAGCGTGGGACCCGCGCCGACCGATCGGATGGGGCCGTACCTGCTGCTCACGCAGCTCGGGTCGGGCGCGATGGGGCGGGTGTTCCTGGGGACCGACGCCGACGGACGGCAGGCCGCGGTGAAGGTGGTGCGCTCGGATCTGGCCGAGATCCCGGCGTTCCGCAAGCGGTTCTCGCGGGAGTTGGAGGTGGCCGGGAGGGTCCACTCGCCGCGGATCGCAGAGATCTTCAACGCGCAGGCCGACGGCGAGCGGCCTTGGCTGGCGACCGAATACGTGCCCGGCCCGACGTTGCAGGACGCGATCGAGCAAGGCGGCGGCTTCGACGACACGCGTCTTCGTGCTCTGGCCGTGGCGATCGCCCAGGCGCTGCAAGTCATCCACGCCGCAGAGGTCGTGCACCGCGACCTCAAACCGGCGAACGTACTGCTCGGTCCGGACGGCCCCAAAGTCATCGACTTCGGGGTGGCCCGCGCACTGGATGCCTCCCTGCTGACCAACACCGGCCAGACTCTGGGCACACCCGCGTATATGTCCCCTGAGCAAGCCGACGGAAGCTCTGTAGAGGCCGCCTCCGACGTGTTCGCCCTGGGTTCACTGCTGGTGTTCGCCGCTACCGGCCGACTCGCGTTCGGCGACGGCGCACCGCTGGCGATCCTGCACCGCGTGGTCAACAACGAGCCGGACCTGGAAGGCGTCGCCGTCGCCGACGATGTTCTGCGTCGCCTGATCAAGGGCTGCCTGGCCAAGGATTCTGCGGATCGTCCGACTCCGCAGCAGATCATCGACGTGTTGGGCGAGGCCGCGTGGCAGCCGCTCGCCGGCGTCAGATGGCAGGAGCCGCCGCTCGGCGTGGGACTGCCGCTCACCGCCGGGGACGCGGCCGACCTGCCGACCGTGGCCCTGGCGTCCAAGCGGAGCGGCAAGCGCGTCGCGATGATCTCCGGCGCCGCGGCCGCCGTGGTCGTCCTGGCCGGCGTCGCCGTCGTCGAAGGCAGCGGCGGCAACGGGAATCCGACGACGGACGCGCTCCGGGCCGGCAGCACGATGTCCAGCAGCCAGGACGGCGGAGCGTTCCCGCCCGCGCTCGGGTCGGCCAGCTCCGGTGGCTCCGGCAGCTCCAGCAGTTCCAGCGGGCCGGCGCTGGCGGGCGGCAAGCCGTCTCCGACACCGAACGGCTCGGTGACGCCGCCGAAGCCCGCCGGCGTCACCACGGCGGCGCCGAGCAGTTCGGGGCAGATCACGGTCACGGTGCCCGCCGGCGGCCCGAACGGCGGCGGGCCGGTGACGACTCCGCCGTCGACCACGACCGCCGGCAAGCCGGTGACGCACCCGACGACGCACCCCACGACGCCGACCACGCACTCGACGACTCCGCCGGCCCCGCCGCATTCGCAGACGCCGCCGCCCGCGCACAACCCGCCCGGCCCGATGGGGGCGGGCGATATCAGTGTCTGGATTCCGAACTGGGTCGGCATGGCCACGGTGGACGTGTCGTGGAAGGCGCATTCGGACGCGACGAGCTACAGCCTGCACTACACGATCAACGGCACGCCCGCGACCGACCAGACGATGTCCGTCGGCGGGACCAGCTACTCCTACCAGATCCCGGCGGGAAGCACGACGTGTCTCCAGCTCGCCGCGGTCAACCAGTACGGACGATCGGCGATGTATCCGAGCCCGATGTACTGCGTGAACTCGTTCGGGCAGGTGGTCAGCGGCGGGTGAGCAGACCTCAGAGAACGAGCTCCTGGTCGTACTTCGCCAGGATCGACTCCATCGCCTCCCGGCTCGGGCGCCCGGAGACGGACAGGCCCGCGGCCTCGATGAAGAACTTCTCGAAACCCGCCGGGGTGAGCGCGACCAGGATCGTGCTCGGCCCGTCGGCGATGTTCGTGAACGAATGCGGGTGCGTGCGCGGCACGTGCATGAAGCCGCCGGGGCCTTCCTCGGCGGTCCGGTCGTCGCAGCGGAGCCGGAAGCGGCCGCTGACGACGTAGAAGGTCTCGTCATGGCCCTGGTGGCGGTGCAGCGGGGCGCCTTCGCCGGGAGCGAAGGCGGACTCCAGGATCGCCAGGGATCCGGCGGTCTGCTCGCCGGCGAGCTTGACGACGTACGGGCCCGGTACGTGGAAGCGGCAGCCTGCTCCGGGCGGGAGGAGTTCGGGTTCGCGGGTGGCGTTGTCAGTTGTCATGCCTCACCTTGTGCCGCTCGCGCCGCTGTGGAGAATCCAGCCGCCCGGCTTCGTCGGAAACCGATGTCAGGGGTCTTCTGGCGCCGGTTTCCGACATGCCCCCACGCGCTCACCTGCTGTGATCTTTTGCCAGCTGAGAGCCATACCACCAGGCAGAGCGGTTGAAAAGAGGAGGGGTCCTCGGAGGCTGTCATTACGGTGACGCCATGGCCTTGCAACGGCCGATGTCCCGAGAAAGGACCATCTGTGAGCACCATTGAGCCCCCCGCCCGCCGCAAACACGCGAAGGACAGTGCCAAGCGCCTGCGACGCGTCGTGCCCCTCGTCACCGCCGCCACGATCAGCGCCTCGCTGGTCGCGGCCGCCGCCGGCCCGGCGAGCGCCGCCGCGCAGGAGCCCACACGGTCCGGCGACAGCACGGCGCCGACCGCGGCGCTGCTGGCGGCGGCGCGCTACGTGCAGGCCGGCGACGGCCGTGTCAGCATCGAGACGGCCGCCGCCGAGAAGACCGGGACGGCGATCCACGTCGCCACGGCCGTCCCGGCGGCGACGCCGAACACGACCTACCAGATCCTGCCCGGCATCACCCTCACCATCGACAACTCCGGCGTCCAGCTGAACCTGAGCAAGCAGGCGGTCACCGAGGTCGAGAACGTCATCGGCTTCGGCCAGACCGTCGCCGCCCTCGTCGGTCCGATCCTCGCCGTCGCCGGCGTCCCGAACGGCGCCCAGATCGCGAGCATCGTCGGCGCGGCGCTCGGCGTCGGCAACGCTTTCCTGAAGGTGTGTACGGCCCCTGACGGGAGCGCCACGTTCACCGTTCCGTGGCTGGGCATCCCGTCCTGCAGCGGCCTGAGCATCTTCACATAGTCAGGGCGAGGTGTTCCGCGAGGAACACCATGACGTCGGCGAAAAGCTCGACCGTCGCGCCGATGCCGCGGGCCCCGTGGCCGACACCGCGCTCCAGGCGGAGCAGGATCGGGCCGGGGCCCGCGGACGCGTGTTGCAGCGCGGCGCACATCTTGCGGGCGTGCAGCGGGCTCACGCGGGTGTCGCCGTCGGCAACGGCGAGCAGGACGGCCGGGTAGCGCGCCCCCTCGCGGACGCGGTGGTACGGCGAGTAGGCGTGCAGGACGGCGAGGTCGTCGGGGTCCGCGGCCGTGCCGTACTCCTCGCGCCAGCTCGGGCCCATGCCGGAGGCCTCGTAGCGCACCATGTCGAGCAGGGGGCTGACGGCGACGACGGCCGCGTACTTCTCAGGGTGCTGTGTCATCGCCGCCGCGACGGTCAGGCCGCCGTTGGAGCTGCCGAGCAGGCCCAGGCGCGCGGGGTCGGTCCATCCGTCGGCGATGAGCCAGTCGGCGGCGGCGTCGAGGTCGTCGAAGGTGTTCTGCTTGGCGGCACGGCGTCCGGCGTCGTGCCAGGCCTGGCCTTCCTCGCCGCCGCCGCGAAGGCACGCGAACACGAACACGCCGCCGCGCTCGACCCAGGCGAGGGCCTGTGGCGCCCAACCGGGGACGATCGACGCGCCGAACCCGCCGTAGCCGCTGATCACCGTCGGACGCGGGCGGTCGGGGTGCCCGGTCGGAGACAGCACGAAGGCCGTGACGAGCGTGCCGTCGTGGGAGGGGAACCGCACCCGGCGCACGACGCAGCCCTCGATGACCGGGGTTCCCGGCGCGGCGGCCCACGGTGCGACCGAGCCGGAGCGCGCATCGGAGCGCACGTCGTAACGCAGCACACTGATGGGAGTGATGTGGTCGGTGTAGCCGAACCACGCCTCGCGGCCGTCGGGCGCCGTGCGCACCGTGCCGACCGTCCCCGGGCCTGGAAGGGACAGCTGGTCGACCTGGACTCCGGTGTGCGGATCGTGGACGGTGATCTCGGAGACGGCATGGCGCACGCGCGTGACGAGCAGCCGGCCGTCGAGCACGGCGACCTCGGTCAGCACCGCCTCGGGATCCTCAGCGACAAGGACGACAGGCTGTGAGTCAGGTTCGGGCGCGAGGAGTGCGGCAGGGCGGACAGCTTCCAGCCGACCGTTCGGCGCGTCCTGGAAGGTGATGAGGTAAGCCGTGTCCTGCGGCTCGGTACCAGCGGGAATGACCAGATCCATGCGTGCTGCACCGGATCCGACCACCCGGCGCAGCATTGGCGCCTCGGGACCGGAAGCTGCGAGATCCGCCAGCCACAGCTCGGTCGCCGGATCCGCGCCACGCGTCACCGCAACGGTCAGCCAACGGCCGTCGGCGGAAAGCCTCGGCGTATAGAAGTCGTCCATGGCCCGACCCTCGCCGAACACCACCGCGTCCGTCTCCGGGTCGGCACCGAGTCGATGCAGCCGAACCCGGCGGTGATAGCGCTCCTCGCCGGGGATCTCCTCCGGCGGCCGCCGCCGCGCGTAGTAGAAGCCGCTGGAGTCCGCCAGCCACGCGACGTCGCACCGCCGCAGCCGGTCGATCGGCCCGTCCACCACCCGACCACTCGCCACGTCGAGCACCACGAGCAGCGTGTCCTCGGTCCCGGCCGCCGAGTACTGCACAGCGACCAACGACCCGTCCGAAGACGGCTCCCAGCACTCCAGCACCGTCAGCCCGCTCGGATCCTGGACGAGCGGATCCCACAAAATCCGCGCGCCACTCCCCCGGGCATCGGTGACTCGCAACGCCATCTGGTCACGACCCGGCTCGCGCAAAGTGTCGAACAGCCTTCCCCCGCGCGCGACCGGAGCACTGACCGACCCGACGTCCAGCAGGTCCGCGATGCGTCGGCGCATCGGTTCCAGCAGGGCCCAGCCGCCCCGACGCGCCGCGTACAGCTCCTCCTGAGCAGCGCTCCACGCTGTAGTGGCCGGATCGGACTCGTCCTCCAGCCACCGATACGGATCCGCGACCGGGATGCCGTGCAGCGCCTCGACCGGGCCGGTCCGCGGAGCCGGCGGATAGCTCCCCACAGCGACCTCAGCATGCTCATTCAGGACACTCATGTCGCCTCCAATGAACCAGGTCCGCCATCATCGAGTCCTGATTCCATCCCCGCAGCCGGATCCGAGTGCAGCACAAGATCCGGCTCCAGCACCGGGACCACAGCCTCCACCACCGCCGACAGCGACCCACCCCGCAGCAGCGGCACCGCCGCGACCACCGTCCCGGCGGCGATCAACACCGCCAGCGCCACCCACGTCCGCCCGATCCCCGCGTCCTGCAGCAACAGCCCTGCCGCCGCCGGACCCAGCGAAGCCAGCCCAGCCATCAGAAAGTCGGCCGCGGTCGAGACCCGGCCCAGCAGCTCCCGCGGCGACTCGGTGAGCAGCGCCTGCCCGACCAGGATCCCGGCCGGCGGCGTGAGGAAGACCAGCAGCACCAGCACCGGACCGACCACCAGCGGCGTCGGCTCGACCGCGAACGCGATGAAGCCGAACGTCCAGATCACCCCCACCGCCAGGAACAACGGACCGGGTTCCAACAACGCGAGCACACGCGGCGCCGCCAAAGCCCCGAGCACAGCACCCGCCCCGGCGCACGCCATCACCAGCCCGATCACCGGCCCCGCAGCGTGCTGTTCGCGCAACGTCACCACCACGGCCACCTCAGCCGCGGCCCCACCCAAGTTGAGCAGCGAGCCGAAAAGCAGAGCCCTGAGCAACGCCGGCCGACGCGCCAGCCAGCGCACGCCGGCCAACCCGCCGCCAGCGGCCCGCGCGGACACCGGGTCGGCAGCTCGCGGCCGGGTGGCCATACGCAGCAACAGAATCGCCGAGACCGCGTACGACATCGCATCAGCGGTGAACGGCAGGATCCGGTCCACGGCGAACAGCCAGCCGCCCAGGAACGGACCCACCAACGTGGCGGTCCCCATCGCGGCCTGTTCCTTCGCCAGCGCATCAGAGAGCTGATCGTCGGAGACCACGTCCCGAACCGCGATCCGGCTCGCCGGCCCGAACACCGCCGTCGCGCAGCCCTCGACGATCGCGACCCCGAGCAGCTGCGGATAGCCCAGTACCCCGAGTCCCGCGGCCAGCGGAATGCTGCCGAGCGCCACCAGCCGGACCAGGTCGGCGCCCAGCATCAGCCGCCGCCGGTCCGCGCGGTCGGCCAGGCCGCCGGCCGGCAGCCGCAGCGCCAGCCGGGTGACCAGGGAGAAGGTGGCCACCAGCCCGGCCCGCGCGGCGCCCTGGCCGAGCGAGAGGACCAGCAGCGGGAAGGCGATCAGAGACATCTGCGAACCCAGCGTCGACAGTGTCGAGCCGGTCCAGTAGCGGCGGAAGTCCCGGTTCTCGCGCAGGATTCCGGTGCCGGCGGTGCCGGTCATGTGTGTCCACCTCCGAGGGGTCGGGCGGGGCTCAGACCCGTCCGGCCGTGTGCAGAAGATCGAGCAGTTCGGCGTCGACCTGGTCCTGGAAGGCCGCCAGGGCCGGCGCGTTCTCGCCGTGCCGGTACTGGTCGGTGCAGGTGATCCAGCGGCCCTCGACGTGCTCGCCGGACAGGTAGCCCGCGTCGACGTCGCCGACGGTCCACTCCGGCCGGCCGGCCGTCTCCCAGCAGCTGGACAGCGAGCCGTCGGCGCTGACCACCGCGCCGTACTGGCCGTCGGGGTGCTCGCAGGCCTGGCAGCCCTTGCCGGAGCGCGGGCGGGTCAGCGTGAAGCCGTGCCGGTGCGCCGCGTGGTGCCAGCGGGTGAAGTCGGCGGCCAGCGCGCCGCCGTAGTCGAGCTCGTTGCCGTAGCCGACGCCCACGTCGCCGACCAGCGCGAACTGGATCCCGCAGCGGGCGGTGTCCAGCCGCTCGGCCAGCCGCTCCACCAGGGCGTCGATGCCGCGCCGGTTGTGGTGCGAGACGTTGACCCGCAGGTGCCACTTCACGTCCGGCGCGGCGCTCATCGCCTGCGCGGCGTTGTCGACGATCCGGTCGAAGGTCGGCCCGCCGGAGCGGGTGACGCGGATCGCGTCGTGCTCGTCCCGGTCGCCGTCGAAGGTGAGCTGGACCGAGCCCAGGCCGGCGTCGTGCAGGGTCCTGATGACCAGCGGCGTGAGCAGCGTGCCGTTGGAGGTCATGGACACGGTCATCTCGCCGAGCTCGGCGGCGCGCTCCAGCAGGTCCACGGCGCCGCGCAGGTTCAGCAGCGGCTCCCCGCCGAACAGCATCAGGGCGAGCTTGTCCAGCCCGGCCTCGGCCATCCGGGCGCGGGTGAAGTCGAGGATCGCGGTGGTGGTGTCCGGCTTGAGCCGGGCGTGCGCGATGCGCGGCGGCCGGGCTCCCCCGCGCGGGTCCTGCTCGATGTTCTGGAAACAGTAGCCGCAGCCGAGATTGCAGTCGGTGCTGGTCAGCACCGTGAGGGAGTAGCTGCTCGGCGGGCGCCGGCGCATCAGGCCCGCCGCGCGCAGCCGGTCCAGGGTGGCCGGCACGACGGTGCCGTCCGGGTCGACCTGCGCGGTGTGGAGCCGGGCCGAGCCGCCCTCGCTGACGAACCACCAGCCCTGCCGGGCCGGGAGCAGGCGCGAGGGAGCGTCCGCGGCGAGCGGTTCCGGGCTCATGGTCCGGAGCATGGTGCCTCCTGTCGGAAGGATCGGGCCAGTCGGCCGTGGTGCTGCCCGGCGGAGCAGCACCGCGGCCGACCGGCTCGGGACGGTGGTCGTCAGCCGATGGTGCGTCAGACGGTGGTGCGGGGCGTCATCAGTCCTCGGTGGCGGCGGTGCCGACGTTGATGCCGCACCAGGGGGTGTCCTCACCGGAGTGCGCAATGACCTCGGGCTCGTCCTCGGTCGCGGCAGTGCCGACGTTCACGCCACACCAGGGGGTGTCCTCGCCGGAGTGTGCGACGACTTCGGGCTCGTCCTCGGTCGCGGCGGTACCGACGTTCACGCCACACCACGGCGTGTCCTCACCGGAGTGCGCGATGACCTCCGGCTCGTCCTCGGTGGCGTTGGTGTTGACGTTCACGCCACACCACGGGGTGTCCTCACCCGAGTGGGCGACGACTTCGGGCTCGTTCTCCAGATCGCGCTTCTTGGCCATGGTGTTCTCCAGACTCGTGCGGAAGGCGGGTTTCGCTGTGGCCCTCGTGATCGGGGCCGACGCCGACCAATCTGCGCGGCGGCGCTTCGAGCCCGCTTGGGTCGCGGCGCATTTTCGCTATGGCCGCAGATCAGGAGGCCTGGCGCAGGGTTGCGTGACGTGCGGATGAGGGCCCGGGGACCGACTCGGCAGCGCGTCAGGGATCTGTCTCACTGCTCTGAGCTGCGGCCATATCGAGAATTGGGTGCGCCTTAACCGGGGCCGAATCGGCCGCGCCGACAGTGGTCCTCGGACGCCCGCGACGCGGCGTCCGCGAATGCGTCCGCTGGAAAGGAGCGCGCTGTGGAACTGGCCGAACTGATCAGCCTGCGTCCGGTGCCGTGCGCCGGCGTCCTGCTGATGCTGACTCAGCGCTGCCCGCTGCACTGTGCGCACTGCTCCACCGCGTCCACGATGACCGGGCCCCAGCTGGACGGCGCCGCGCTGCGCCGGCTGGTCGAGTCCTTCGGCCCGCAGGACCGGCCGGAGCTGGTGATGTTCACCGGCGGTGAGCCGCTGCTGCGGCCGGGCCTCGTGACCGAACTGGCCCAGGCTGCCGCGGACCGGGGTGTCCGCACGGCACTGCTCAGCGGGATGTTCTTCGCACGCCAGGGACGCTTCCCGAGGCATATTCGTAAGGCGATCCACGCCGTGGACCACTTCTCGGCGAGCCTGGACCGCGAGCACGAGCGCGAGGTGCCCAGGGCCGAGGTGCTGCGGACGCTGTCCACGCTGCTCGACGACGGCATGGCCGTGAGCCTGCACCTGACCGGCCACGGCCCCGACGATCCCTACCTGGCCGACGTCACCGAAGAGGTTCGGCGCAGGTTCGGGAACCGGGTTCCGATGCTGGTGAACGAGGTGCGCGCGGTGGGCCGGGCGGCGTCCTGGGCCGCGGCCGCGCGGATCGTCGCCGGGCCGGAGGGGGCACCGGATTCCTCGGACAGAGCACAGGATCCGGCGCGCGTGCTGCCCTGCGCCATGGCCGCCTGGCCCGTGGTGGCCTCCGACGGCACGGTCCTGGCCTGCTGCGGTCAGGACACCGTGGATCTGAGGCCGGCACCGGAGCATCTCCTGCTCGGCCACATCGCCGACGACGACTGGCCGACGCTGCGCGAGCGGGCCATGAACTCGCCCGAGGTGCGGATGATCAGGGCCCTGGGTCCGCTGCATCTGCGCTCCCGGTTCGGCAACGGCAGCGCGGGCTCGGACGACTACTGCACGGCCTGCATCGCGCTCCCACAGAGCACTGACTTGCCGGCGATCCGCGCTTTCGGCGCCGGTCCGGCCGGAGAGCTGCTGGACCGGCACGCCACTGCCACGCAGGCCGAATCCGGTCCGGTCACGCTGGTGCGGCGATTCGGCTGCGCCAAGTATGCCGAGCTGGTGGCCCCGGGAGACACACGATGACCGCCACGCTCTCGCGCAGCGATATGTTGCACGTCAAGATCTCCCTCGCGGACCACGCCCTGAACGCCGCGCTGGATCGCCTCTGGAGGCCAGACGGCCTCGTCCTCCGCTACGGCCGCTACCTCGCTGCCATGCATCAGGTGATCCGCGCCTCGGTACCGCTCATGGACCTCGCGGCCCGACGCTGCGCCGAGCGCGGGGCGGCGGATCCGCTCGCCGCGCGCCTGCACGACTACCTGGTCGAGCACATCGACGAGGAACGCGGCCACGACCTGTGGCTGCTGGACGACCTCGCCGTGATGCACGGCAGCAACGGCGTGCCGGAGCCGTCGGCGGGTCTCGCGGCGGCGCGCCTGGTCGGCCCGCAGTACTACTGGATCGAACACGGACACCCGGCGACGCTGCTCGGGTACATCGCAGTGCTCGAAAGCCGCGCGCCGGCTGTCTGGCTGGCCGACCGACTCGCCCTGGACACCGGGCTGCCGACCGAGGCCTTCCGTACCGTCCGCGCGCACGCCGAACTCGACGGCGGCCACACCAGTCAGCTCGACGAGCTGCTGGACGACCTGCCGCTGAGCCGGGCCCAGGACGCCGCGATCGGTGTCAGCGCGCTGCACACGATCGGTGCGCTGACCGAGTTGATCAGGGAACTGTCACCGGATGCCACCGACTCACCTTCGTCCGACCTCAGAACCACCGATTTGTGGAGGACCCGATGAACGACTCCGACAGCCCCGCCAACCCCGCGCTGACCGCGCTCGCCGCGGCCGGATTCCCCTTGGACACGCTGAGCGAGGAGCAGGTCGTGGTCCTCGGTTCGCTGTCCCCCCAGGAGCTGGATCTGCTGGTGGATCTCAAGACTCGGCTCGACGAGCTCGAACCCGAGGTCCAGGCGCACACCAACATCGCCGGCGGCGCGCTGTTCTGATCGCCCGGCCGGTCCGCGACGAGCTTGGAAAGTGAGGAAGGCAGTGCACTGCGCCGCATGCTCTGAAACGCTGCCCGACAGCGCCCGCTTCTGCATGAACTGCGGTACGCCGTGCGCTGCGACGGCGACGCCCGCCCCGGCCCCGGCGCTGTCCGTCCCGACCCCGTCGGCCGAGGAGCGCCGACCGGTCACCGTGCTGTTCTGCGACCTGGTCGGCTCGACCGCGCTGTCCGGGCGGCTCGACCCCGAGACGCTGCGCTCGGTGATCCTGCGCTACTTCGCGGCCGTGCGCGCCCCGATCGAGGCGCGCGGCGGCACCGTGGAGAAGTTCATCGGGGACGCGGTCATGGCCGTGTTCGGCATCCCGGGCCTGCACGAGGACGACGCGCTGCGCGCGGTCGCCGCGGCGCTGGAGATCCCGGACGTCCTGCACCGGCTGAACGAGGAGCTGCACAGCGCGCTCGGCGTGCGGCTGGCCGTGCGAATCGGCATCGGCACCGGCGAGGCCGTGGTCGGCACCGACTCCGACGAGCGGCAGGTGCTCATCTCCGGCGAGGTGGCCAACGTGGCGGCCCGGCTGGAGCAGAACGCGGCCCCCGGCGAGATCCTGATCGACGCCGAGACGCGGCGCGCGGTGTCCGCGGCGGTGGAGGCACAGGACGCGGGGCCGATGAGCCTGCGCGGGAAGACCGAGCCGGTGCACGCCTATCGGTTGACCGCCCTGCGCGGCGACGACCCGGGGCTGTTGCGCCGGTTCGATCTACCGTTCGTGGGGCGCGAGGACCAGTTCGCCGCGCTGGACCAAGCCTTGCGTGCGACGACCGCCGAGCGTCGTGTCAGAGTGCTGACTCTGACCGCCGAGGCAGGCCTGGGCAAGACCAGGCTGCTGCGGGAATGGCTGGACCGGGAACCGTCGCGTCGGACCCGCTCCGGCGTCGGTCGCTGCCGTCCGCTCACCGACAGCGGAAGCCTGACGGCGCTGGCCGAAGCCGTGTCGGCGCTGCTGGACGGTGTCCGCGCCGAACCGGGAACCGCCTGGCCCGGGCCGGTGACCGACGCGCTGGCCCTGCTGGAGGTCGGGATGCTGCGCGACGGCACCCCCGATCCGTCGATCGAGGACACCTGCGCCTCACTCGGCGTGGTGCTGCGCCACCTGACCGCCGCCGGGCCGCTGGTCCTGGTGCTCGATGACTTCCACTGGTCGCGCCCGGCGCTGCGGGCCACGGTCGAACGCCTTTCGGCGCTGGCCGCCGACTTCCCGTTGCTGCTGGTCTGCGCCGGACGTCCCGAGTTGTTGGAGGCCGGAGCCGGTTGGTCCGCGCCGGGATCAGAGCACGAATGCCTCACGCTCCCTCCCCTGCCGAGGGCGGAGTGTGTACGTCTGGCGACGGCTTACGCAGAACGCGAATACGCCGCGCCGCGACAGTTGCCGGCCCGGATCCTCGACCGGGCGGAAGGCAATCCGCTGCTGTTGGAGCATCTGCTCGCGGTCGCCGATCCTGCGGAACCCGGCAGCTCCGAAGGCCTGCCGTCGACGATCCAGGCGCTGCTCGGCGTACAGATCGACGCCCTCGGCGCGGCCGAGCGCGCCGCACTCTCCTTGGCCGCCGTCCTCGGTCGCGAGTTCACGCCGGACCGGGTCGCCGGTCTGGCCCGGTCCGGGCCCGAGGGGGCGCCGGGCGGCGACCTGCAGACCGGACCGGAGAGCGCTGACATGACCGGCCGGGCCCTGTGCGGGCTGGCCGGCCGCCGGATGATCGAGGCCGCCAGCGGCAGTATGCGCTTCACCAGCGGTCTGGTCCAGGAGGTGTCGTATCAGCGCACTGCCAAGCGGATCAGGGCGGACCGGCACGAGCGCGCGGCCGGGCTGCTCGTGGCCGCGCGGGCCGCGGACCACGAGGCCGGGGCGCACTGGGAGCTGGCGCATCGCTACCGGACCGAGCTCGGACTGGCCGACGGCCGCACCGAGCTGCTGCGCTCGCGGGCGATGATCACCCTGGCCGCAGCCGGTTCGCGGGCCTTGGCCCGTGCCGACCTCGGCTGGGCCGAGCCGCTGCTGCGCCGGGCCACGGCGCTGAGCGAGCCCGCGGACGAGCAGCGTCCGCAGGTGCTATGGCAGCTGGCCGAGGTGCTGGTGGCCGGAGGAAGTCTCGACGAAGGCAGGGCCCTGCTGGCGGAGGTCGTCGCCGAGCCGTCCGCTCCGAACTTGGTGCGTGCGCATGCTCGGCTGGCGCTGGCCGTGCACGGCGCGGACGCCGATCCGGTCGGTACGGCACGCGTCGCCGAAGAGGTGAGCGCAGTGTTCACCGCCGAGGGCGACGAACTCGGCCAGGCCAGATCCCGGTTGCGGATCGCGCAAGCCCGGCAGACGCTGGGGCGGCACGGCCAGGCCGAGCAACTGCTGCTCAGCGCTGCCGAACACGCTGTGCGGGCCGGCGCGGAGCCCGAACGCGCGGCCGTCCTCGGCGCGCTCGGGGTCTCGCTGTCGGCCGGGCCGACGCCGGTCGCCGAGGCCGTGGCGCGGTGCCGGGGACTGCTGGCGCGGCACGGCGTGCGGCGCATCGTGCAGATCACGCTCAACTGCCCGCTGGCGGTGCTGCTCGCCTTCGACGACCGGCCCGACGCGGCCTTGGCCTGTCTGGACGCCGCCGACGAGTTCGCGCGGGCCGCCGGGTACGCGGAGACGTCCGTCTTCCTGCCCTTCTTCCGGGCAACCGTCGCGTCGCTGGCCGGGCGTCCGCAGGAGGCTGACATGCTGCTCCGGCAGGCCGAGTCGGCCGCCGACCGGCTCGGCGGGAGCCAGGCGGCGGCTCAGCTGCGGCGGGCCCGGGCTCGTGTGCTGCTGGACGCCGGACGCGTCGAGGACGCGAAAGCCCTGCTGTTGAAACGGGATTCCGAGCCGGTCGAAGCCGTCGACTCGCTGCCGCTGGAGGACGCCGTCGATCTTCGAGGGCTGTTGGCGCGGGTGGTGATGGACACGGATCCGGGCCACGCGCTGGATCTGGCTCGGCGTGCGGTCCTCGATGCCCGCGCCGCCGATTCGCCGGTGCTTCAGGCCACCGCGGCGCTCGACCTGGCCCGCTGCGCGCAGGCTTCGGATCGGGCGTCGGAGGCGCTGGAAGCCGCGTGCTCGGCGCGGGACCAGTTCGCCGCCAAGGGGCATCGGCCGGGGACGCGCTGCGCGGAGCAGCTGCTGGACCTCGCCGACCACAGCCCGATCGACGTCGAAGTTCGCGCAGGAAGGCCGACCACATGACCACCGACACCATCGCGTCGCCGCGCAGCCACACCGATCCGGCGCGCTTGACCTGGAGCCTGCGTGGGCGCGCGCCGGACGACATCGCCCTGACCGCGGACGGGATCGAGGTCACGCCGGACTGGGCTTGGGGCGGTTCGACCGGGCGCGGGGTGCGGGTGTGCGTCGTGGACAGCGGCGTCGAGCGGGACCATCCGGGCGTCGGGCCGGTGGACGGCTCCTGGGTGGTGGTCGGCGACGGCGGGGAGTTCCGGGTCGAGCCGACCGAGACCGGCGACACCTGCGGCCACGGCACGGCCTGCGCCAGCATCGTGCGGCGGCTGGCCCCGGACTGCGAGCTGCACAGTGTCAGGGTTCTGGGAGAGCGCTTCTCCGGGACCGGCGACGTGCTGCTGGCCGGCCTGCGGTGGGCCGTGCGGCAGCGGTTCGACGTGGTCAACCTGAGCCTGTCGACCACGCGAGCGCGGTTCGCCGAGGCGCTGCACGAGCTCGCCGACGAGGCGTACTTCGGCGGCACCGCGCTGGTGGCCTCCGCGCACAACACGCCGGTGGAGAGCTTCCCGTGGCGGTTCTCCTCGGTGTTCTCGGTCGGCAGCCACCAGGAGTCCGACCAGGATCTGCACCTGTACAACCCCGAACCGCCGGTGGAGTTCTTCGCCGCCGGCCAGAACGTCTCCGTGGCCTGGCTCGGCGGCAAGACGATCCGCACCACCGGCAACAGCTTCGCCACCCCGTTCGTGGCCGGGGCGTGCGCGCGGATCCTGGCCAAGCATCCGGACCTGACCCTGTTCCAGCTCAAGAGCGTGCTCTATCTGACGGCAGCCAACGTAAACGTCACATCCAGAGGTGCAGCATGAATCAGCCGGACAACTCCGTCGCGGACCGCTCCGGGCCAACCGGCAGTGCGGCCGAGGCCGACCCGCTGGCGCGGGAACTGCTCCAGTCCATCGTGGACACCGCCCGCGCGATCTTCGGCGCCGCCGCGAGCTCCATCTTCCTGCTCGACGAGGCCGCCGGGGAGCTGGTCTTCCAGGCGGTCTCCGGGCAGGGCGAGAACTTCCTGGTCGGCCGCAGGTTCCCGGCCGGCCGCGGGATCGCCGGCTGGGTGGCCGGGTCCGGCGAGCCGATGATCGTCGACGATCTGAGCCAGGACCAGGGTTTCGCGCGCGATCTGGCCGAGTCCACCGAGTACGTCCCCAACGCGCTGATGGCGGCGCCACTGCTGGACGCCACCGGCGTGCTCGGCGTCCTGGAGGTGCTGGACCCGGCCCCGCAGACGCGCTCGGACCTGGCCGAGCTCGACCTGCTCGCGCTGTTCGCGCGGCAGTCGACCGGCGCGCTGCGGCTGGTGACGCAGCGGCAGGGGAACGGACGTCCGGCGGCGGCCGGGGTGCGGGCCGGCGTGCGCGCCGTCGAGGGGCTCGACGAGGCGGGCCGGGCGGCGGGGCTGGTGTTGATCGACGCGGTGCGTGATCTGCTGCTCGCAACCGACGGTCATTCCTGAGGGTTGGTTCTGATGACTTCCTCACCGCTCGGCGGGCGCTTCGTCGCCGATCCGAATCCCACGCTGGAACAGCTTCGTGAATCGTGTCCGGTGGCGCGTACGACGTCACCGGCGGGGCGGGAGGTGTGGGTGGTGACCCGCGAGGCCGACGTCCGGGCCGCGCTGCTGAACCCGCAGCTGTCGCTGGCGCGGGAGCCGGTCGACCACGGCCGTCCGCATCGGGCGCTGGACATGACGCTGGTCAACTACGATCCGCCGGATCACACGCGGATACGGCGGTTGGCGGCTCCGGCGTTGTCGGCGGCACGGCTCGGGCCTTGGCAGGAGCCCGTGGAGTCCTTGGCGGAGCAGGTCCTGGACAGGCTCGGCCGTCCCGACAGCGTGGAGCTGGTTGCGGAGTTCGCGCGGCCGTTCGCGTTCGGAGTGATGTGCGAGGTGTTGGGGATCGCGGCGGCGGACCGGCCGGAGCTGTGGGTGGCGCTCGACGTGCTGGCCGACTCGCAGGGGTATGGAGTAGCCGATCGCGAGGCCGCCGTCACGGTTTTGGACTCGTATGTACGGCGGCAGGTCGATCTCGGCACATCGTCGCCTGGTGTGTTCGGGGAGATCATCAGGGCATGGATGGCGGGGAACGAAGCGCCTGATGCCGCTGCGGTGAGCCGCGAAGAACTCCTCGATCTGATCGCCATGCTCCTGTTGGCCGGATACGACAGCACGGTGCAGATGCTGGCGATGGCGGTCCTAGCGCTGACCGCGGAGCCTGGCGGACTGGCCCTGCTGGCCGCCGATGTCGGATCGATCCCGAGCGCCGTGGACGAGCTGCTGCGGATGGACACGCCGGGTCCGTTCGCGACGACCCGGCACACGCTCAGCGACGTGCGGATCGGCGAGACGGTCATCCCGGCGGGCAGCAGTGTGCTGCTTTCCGTGGCGGCGGCGAACCACGACCACCGTGCGCATGTCCAGCCGGAGCAGCTGCGACTGGACCGCACGACCCGGCACCGGCAGCTGAGTTTCGGCCTAGGACCGCACTACTGCCTCGGCTCGGCGCTGGCCAGGATGACGCTGGCGGCGGCGCTCGGTGCGCTCGCGCGACGGTGGCCGGAGCTGCGGCTCGCGGTGCCGGCGGAGCGGCTGCGGTGGAGCGGCGGGTTCCAGCATCGGCGGCTGAGCGCGCTGCCGGTGGTGGTCCGGCCCCGGCCGTCCGCCGAGAGTCCTCATCAGGGTTCTGTCTGACTCAGTTCCCCTGCTGCCGCAAGGGATTCGGCGGCATGGCCTCGAACCAGGGGCCGGCCTGCTGCGCGCCCTGGTCCGGCTGCTGCGGGCCGGCCAGATCGGGCCGCGCCCGGGCCAGGTAGCCCGCCTGGAAGCGGCTGGCGGCGCCGAGCCCTTCCAGCAGCTCGGCGATGTGCTTGCGGCAGGTGCGCAGCGACATGCCGAGGCGCCGGGCGATCATCTCGTCCTTCATGCCCTCGGCGAGTAATCGGACGACGGCCTGTTTGACGTCGTCGAGCGCGCTGTCCCACTGGCGCAGCGGGACGAAGGTGTCGGCGAACGACCAGGACTGGTCGAACAGGCCGCAGAAGTAGAACACCATCGACGGCTCGCGGACCACGATGGCGCCGTCCAGGCTGAGCCGGTGCGGCAGGATCGCGACCTCGCGGTCGAAGACCAGCATCCGGCCGGACAGGTCGGTACGGGTCCGGACCTCGGCGCCGGCGGCGGTGATGCGCGCGACGTACTCCTGCGTCGGCTGGTGCAGGCGCGCGGTGTGCTGGTACAGCGTGCGCATCCGGACGCCGCGCCCGATCATCGCCAGATCGCGGGTGATCGCCTGCTCCAGCTGATCCGGCTCCCGCGGCCCGCCGGGCTGCACGGTCATCACCTCGGTCCGGCAGCCGACGGCGAGCCGCTCGATCAGGTCCAGAACGGTGGCCAGGTCGAGGATCTCGTCCAGCCGGTGCGATCCGGCCGAGGGCCGCCCCGCGGCGTACACCTCGTCCAGGATCAGCAGCTGCGCCCGAGCCCGCTCCGCGTCGGCCAACCGCCGCCGCAGATCCGCCTCGACCGGCGCGACCCGATACGCCGCGGCGATCGAAGGCGGGACCGGCAGGTAGGCCGGGGCGGTGTCGGCCCCGACCGGCTCGGGCTCGGCGCGCAGCAGATGCAGATCGATCAGGACCTCGACCGACCGCGTCGCGTCCTCGCCGGCCAAGCCGAGCTCGCACACCGCCTCGTCGACGGTCAGCCGACCCTTGCGGAGGAACAGCCGGTAGAGCGCCATCTCACGCTCACCGATCTCGGGGAACGCCGCCGGAGCGAGTTCGCCGTCGGCCATGTCGCCTCCGGTGGGAGTGCGGTCATGCGCGGCAGCGGCCACGAGGACCGTCGATCAATTAGGGATACCCCTAAAATAGAGGAAAGTCTGGTTCCTTACACGGCGACGTTGAGGAATGAGAATAGGCGCGAAATCTCGACAAATTCGGCGAGAGTGCGGCGGTGAGCGCCGGTGTCGGGTGAGGTGCGGTTGGTATGACCGAACTGTGTCCCCCGCAGTATCAGCGCCCTGTCACCGCGACGACCGCAGACGTCCGGTCGAGCTTCAGGTGGCCGTGGTGCGCGTCGGTGCTGAACAGCTGCGCGCGGAAGGTGGTGCGGCCGGAGTGCGTGATCTTCACCGACAGGCTCAGGGAGACGCCGTCCTGGCCGCCGTTGACACAGCGCAGCACCTGCCAGGTGCGGCCGTTCTGGCGTTCGACGCACAGGCGCTGGTACTGGGCGCCGTCGTCGCCGGCGGTGGTGGAGAGCCGGGTGGTCTGGCCGACGCGGACCTTGGCCGAGTGGGCCGACAGCGAGATGTCGGACTTGGCCATGGCCGGGCCGGCGGCGATCAGTGTCAGTGTCGCGCAGGCGCCTGCGACCACTGCCGCGCGGGTTCCCCGGGTCTTGCTCATGAACGTGCTCCTTCAACCAGTCATGTGCGGTGACGGTCGGATTCCCGACAGTCACCCATGAGACGTTCGTCGCCATACAGAGGTTGAGTCCGGGCGTAGAGGCGCGAGAGGAGCGGCAGTTCGTAGAGCACGGCATGGGCCGTGACCTCGGCCAGCGGGCTGTCCAGCTCGCGTTGCTCGAGCAGCGGCTCCAGCGCGCGGCCGGCCTCGTCCGGTGGCAGGCCGAGCGCGGCGGCGGCCTCGGCGAGGGTGAAGACCGGGCCGGGCAGGCGGCTGAGTGCTTGCAGTCCGGCGCGGGTGTGCGGGACGAGGTCCTGCCACCACGCGGCGAGCCGGGGGCGGACCGTGTTCTCGCCGACCGCGAGCTCGTCGAGAAGGCACTCGCTGGACTCCAGCCGGGACGCGTAGGCGGACAGCGAGAGGTGACGCAGCGCCGCCAGCTTGCCGCCGACCAGGCGGACCGTCAGCGGCAGCAGCCCCACCGCCGTGACGATGCGCTCGGCAGCGCCGCGCTCCTGAGCCACGCGCTGCCCGGTGATGTGCCGCGCCAGCAGGTCGAGCGCCTCGGTCGGCGTGAACGCCCCGAGCTCCATCCGTTGCAGCGAGCCGATACCGGGCAGCTCGCGGCGGGTCGTGACCAGCGCGACGCTGCCGCCCGGGCCGGGCAGCAGGGATTGCAGCGTCGGGGCGTCGGCCGCGTCGTCGAGGACGAGCAGGAGGCTGCGGCCGAGGATTTCGGCCTGCCACAGCGCGATGGCGTCGTCCTCGTCGTCGACCTGGGGAATCGTCGTCCCGGTGACCCGGCACAGGTCGGCCAGCAGCGCGTTGACCGGGCGCGCCGAGCCGTCGGAGCGGCGCATGCGGATCAGCACGCAGCCGTCGGGGAAGTCGGCGGCCAGGCGGTGCGCGGTGCGGACGGCCAGGGTGGTCTTGCCGACGCCGAGCGGCCCGCACACGTGCACCGAGCGGCGGTGGACACCGACGGTCTCCATCAGCTCGGCGGTGTGCCGCGCGCGCCCGGTGAAGTCGTGGAGGTCGGGCGGCAGCAGCAGGCGCTGGTCGGGGCGTTCGCGCCGCGGCTTCGGCACGGGGTCCCCCGACCGTGCCGCCCCGTCCGCGAGCAGCGAGCGGTACAGGGATGTGACGACCGGCCCGACGTCGAGCCCGAGTTCGGCAGCCAGGTGCCGCCGGTATTCGTCGTAGCAGGCCAGCGCCTCGGTACGGCGCCCGGACCGGTGCAGCGCGGTCATGTGCACCGCACGCAGCCGTTCGCGCATCGGATGCTCGCGGACCAGTTCGGCGATCCGGTCCGCGACACCGGCGGCGCGTCCGAGAGCGACACAGGCCTCGGCCCAGTCCTCGCACGCGCTCACCCGGCGCAAAGCCCAGGCGTCCGCCTCGGCCCGGATCGCCGGGGAGTCGGCGAGGTCGGCGAGCATCGGGCCGCGCCACAGGTCCAGGGCCTCGCCCAAGAGCCGGGCGGCGTGCTCGGACCCGTTGGGGACGGTCGCGCTCATCCGGGCCGCGCGCACGAACTCCTTGAAGCGGAGCACGTCCAGTTCCTCGGCCCCGACCCGCAGCACATAGCCGCCCGAGCGATGGACGATGCGTTCCGGGCCGCCCGCCGGACGCAGCAGGTTGCGCAGGCTGGAGACGTAGACGTGCAGGTTCTTGTGCGCGGTGCGGGGCGGCTCGTCGCCCCACACCGCGTCGGTCAGCAGGTCGGTGGAGACCACGCTGTTGGCCCGGCACAACAGCATGGCCAGGACCAGGCGCTGCTTGTGCGGACCGGGATCCGCCTCGTGGCCGCCGATCTCGACGGCCAGATCCCCCAGGATCCGGAAGACGACCGCGGGCGGGTCCGTGAGGCGTTCCATGAGGCGTTCCTCCCTTCGGTGGCCCGCCGGCGCGGGGCTCGCCGGCGGGGCGGGGGCGGTCGGGGTCATCAGGGCCAGGGGTAGCCGCGATCCCCGGACCTCTCGTCCAGGACCTCGCGGGCCCGGCGGCGGTGGTTCCGGCTGCGGGCCGCGGCGAGCCGTGTGGCCACGACGCCCCCGAGCGCGGCGGCGGCGCCCAGCGCGACCGACGCGGCCAGGCAGAACAGCACGAGACGCGTCCGGCCGGGGCCCGGTCGCTCAGCCGACCGAGGCATGCTCACCGCGTCAGCTGCCCCCACCGCCCCAGCCGGTGTCGGTGACGTTGCCGACGCCGCTGTCCGCCAGGACGACGGCCCCGGCGCTGGTGCCGGTGCTGGTGCCGGTGCTGGTGCCGGTGCTGGTCCCGATGCCGGTCCCGGAGTGGGAGGGCGCCGAGGCGTCCGCCGCCGAGCCGAGTCCGGAGCAGGCCAGCACCAGCGCAACCGCGGCGACGACACCGGCGAGAGCACTCCACAGCCGATTCACAGTGCCTCCTCAAGAAGCAGAAAGACGAAAAGAGCCAGAAGACGAGCGGTTCGGCGATACCGGGGTTTCGCAACCCCCTGCCGTGTTCCGTCGTGCTTCCAGCTTGCCGCCGGGAATGCGGGTGCAGAAAGGGGATACTCCCTGTCAGAACATGCATGCAGGAAGTTCCGCCGCCGGTCTGACCGGCGGCGGAACGGGAAGGTCAGGGTCCGGGCGCCTCAGCCGTGAAAGCGCGCGTAGTGCTGAGCGAGCAGGTCCTTCCCGTAGTCGTTGCCGTTGGGCTCCCGCGTGATGGTGTGCACGTGGAACCGCTCGGCCTCGTCGTTGTCCAGGAAGATGCCCGCGTGGTTGTCGTACTCGATCAGCAGGACCGGCGAGTGGACGCGGTAGTAGAACGCGCTGGTGTCGTCGTGGCCGCCGCGCCAAGCGAACGTCGTGTCGTCCAGGTGGTCCAGGAAGCGGCGGCGCTTGTGTTCGGCGTGGCCCTCGGGGAGGCGGTTGATGTACACGTCTGCGAGTTCGAGCAGCTGTCGCCGCTGGTCGCGCGTCAGTTCCTTCCCGCTGATCCCCTCGGGCTTCAGGACGAGGTTGTCCTGGCCGGCACCGGAGACGTGGCGGCCGTTGGGGCCGGCGAGCTCCGGCGGTAGATCGGCGGTCCGCAGCGAATCGCCCAGCAGGAAGCGCTCCTCCTGGGCTCCGGTGAGCGAGCGGCGCATCGCCAGGCCGCCGTCCGTTTCCCGTTCGAAGGCGCTCACTCCCGCGTAGGGCCCGTGGTCTCCTGCGCGGGTCGGTTCGGCGCCGAGGAACACCGGGGCGAGCACGAGTTGGGATCCGACGAAGACGCAGTGCAGGTCGACGTGGTGACCGGCCAGCTGCCAGCCCCACGGCGTGTCGGCCGAGGGCTCGCCGAAGAGCGTGAAGTGGTACGTGTACTCGCCGAGAGAGTCGCTGTAGCGCTGGACGAGCTCGCCGAGCGCGCCGTTCAGTTTCATCGCGTTGCGCACGGCCGCGTACCCGTCGGGGCTGAGGCTGGCCTCGACGAGCGCCAGGGCGGCGTCCCGCTGCCGGGGCTCGACGCGGTCCAGGCGCAGGCCCTGGTGCGTCCAGACCGGGAAGGCGTTGGTCCACAGCCGCCATTCCGGCGAGTCCATCGGCAGGCGGGCGCTGAGGAGTTGGTGCTGCTCCAGAGTTTCCAGGTATGCGGACGCGGCGTCGAGGACCTTCCGATGCGACAGTCCGGTGTCTTCGAGGTGGTAGAGGCCGCCGATCGGGGTGCCGTCGGTGGTGACGCCGACGTAGGGGTCGCGGTGGTTGCGCAGCGCTGCCGAGACCTCCTGGGCGACGGCCGGCGGCAGCAGGTCCGCGTGCAGGGTCCCGTCGAGGATCGGCAGATCGAGGTTCCGTGGCCGGAATCCGCGGTGGATGTGGTCGCTCATGTCAGTAGCCGCCCGGTGTTTCGCTGTTTCGCTCAGTGGCCGAGGTTGACCTGGGTCCGGTGGTGCTCGCCCTTGTCGATGAGATCGACGAAGCCGAGCGCGTAGTCGGCGGCGGAGATCGCGCCGCCGTCCTCGGGCTGGACCGCGACGTCGTCGCCGAGCCGGTACCGGTCGAGCCGTTCGCCGGGCGCGTGCGCGCCGAACCTCAACGCCGGGCTCACGAAGACCCAGTCGAGCGTCGGGGGCGTGGCCGGAAGGTCCTCCAGGATGAGCGCCGCGCCGGCGAGGATCTCGTCGCGGAGTGCGGCCGGGATGTCGCTGAGGTCGCTGACGAAGCGCTCCGCACCGGGCGCGGGGCGCAGTGAGGAGTAGCCGCCGACCACGAACAGCTGCGCGCCCGCGGCCTCGGCCAGACGCCCGATGGCGCGGTTGACGTCGCGGAACGCGCCGGCCAGCGGACCGCGCGGAGCGAGTGCGGCCACGACGACGTCCGCGCCCTCGATCGCCGGCGACAGCGTCACCTCGTCGCGGACGTCGCCCTGGATGTAGGTGACGTCCGGGGTCGGGGCGTCGGGGAGCGACCGGCTCAGCGCCGTGACCTCGTGGCCGCGAGCGGCGGCCTCGGCGACGATTGCGGAACCTGCATAACCGGTTCCGCCGATGACGATGATGCGAGCCATGAGAGTGCCTTTCCAAGGGATCCACGCGCGGGATTACGTCGAGGACGCGCTGCGCTTACCGTATGGAAGGCAGCTCTCGATGGGGAAGAAGGCACTTTGTGGTAACCACCTCGGCCGAGTCGGTGCTCGTCGGCAGCCCGTATCACGCGGACTGCCCGACCCGGCACATCCTGGACCGCGTCGGCGACCGCTGGACGGTGCTCATCGTCGGCGCCCTGTGGGACGACGGCGTCCGCTTCGCGGAGCTGCGCCGGCGCATCGTCGGCATCTCGCAGAAGATGCTCACCCAGACGCTGCGCGGGCTCGAACGGGACGGGATCGTGCTGCGCACCGTCCACCCCGGAAACCCGGCCCCCGTCGAGTACTCGCTCACCGAGGCCGGCCGCGCCCTGCGCGAGCCGCTGCGGGCGCTGGAGGATTGGGCGGTCAAGCATCTCGAGTACGTGACGGCGTCGCAGGAGACTTACGACTCGGCGGCCTGACTTCGGGCGGCGCCGCCTCGTGGGCTGTGGGGGCCGACCGTGGAAGGTCCGTTCGGGCAACGATGGTTGCCCCCGGCGTGCCCCTCCAGCCGGTGGCGAACCAGGGCTCTGAGCCTTACCTTCATACGGTGAGCCAGTGGGTCAACCTGGAACCGCTGTCTGCCGCGGTCGAACCCGGGGACAGCACCGTCGTAGACCTCCGTATCCGGAACACCGGGGACATCGTCGAGGAATACCGCGTCGAGGTGGTCGGGGACCCGGCCATGTGGTGCGCGGTCGAGCCCTCGACGATCCGGCTGTACCCGGGGACGACAGGCGAGGTGAGCCTGACGTTCGCGCCGCCGCGGGCCTCGGAGTCGGCGGCGGGGCCGCAGCCGTACGGGGTCCGCGTGACGCCGCTGGAGGATCCCGAGGGCGTCGCGGTGCCGGAGGGGATCCTGACCGTGGCGTCGTTCGTCGACGTCCGGGCCGAGCTGGTGCCGCCGACGGTGCGGGGCTGGCGGCGGGCCAGGCCCCGGCTCGTGGTGTCGAACTACGGCAACGCGCTGGCCACGGCTTCGGTCGCGGTCACCGGCCCGGGCAACCGGGTCGACGTCGACATCCGGACGCCGAGCCTGCAGATCCAGCCCGGCCGCGCGCATTTCAGTGTCCTGCGGCTGCGCCCCGAGCGCCTGCTGTGGTTCGGCCAGAAGGTCACCCACCCGTTCACCACGACGTTGCAGGTCTCCGGCCGCCAGCCGGTCACCGCCGCCGGCACGTACAACCAGACGGCGCTGCTCCCCCGCTGGCTCGGCGGGCTCTTCGGGGCGCTGACCGCGCTGGTGGTGCTGTTCGCCGGGCTCTGGCTGGCGGTGCGCCCCTCGGTGTCGACGGACGCCACCGCGCAGGTCGCCATGGCCGGCGCGCCGGCGGTCACCGTCGCGGCGCCGAGCACGCCGGCGCCGTCGTCCTCGTCGCAGCAGCCGCCGCCGAGTTCGTCGGCCCCGGCCGCGCCCGCGAGCTCGTCGGCGCCGCCCGCGAAGTCCTCGGCTCCCGCCGCGGCGACCTCCGCGTCCAAGCCCGCGGCCAAACCGACCTCGGCCCCGCCGCCGGTCGTCGCGCCGACGCCGATCGGCAACTGGATCCTGAACCAGACCGTGGGCAACACCGCGATCGACTCCATGACCGTGCACAACGGCACGGCCTCGAACGGCTGGTGGGCCGGCGGCTCATGCCTGTTCAACGGCACGAACAGCCAGATCGTCACCAACGGCCCGGTCCTGGACACCGGCCCCGGCGGCAGCTTCACCGTGACCGCCGACGTGTATCTGAACTCGACCGACTCCAACGTCGAAGAGACGATGGTGAGCCAGGACGGCACCCAGAACAGCGGCTTCTACCTCCAGTACATGGGCAACGGCCCGGGCAACCCGCCCGGCGTCTGGGGCTTCGCGCGAGTGGGCAGCGACACCGCGAATCCGACCGCGGTCCGCGCCTACTCGACCGGCAAGGCCGCGGCCGGCGTCTGGACCCGGCTCGCAGGGGTCTTCGACGCGGGCAGCAAGCAGATGCAGCTGTATGTGAACGGCCAGCTCCAGCAGACGGTCACCGACCCGACCCCGTACGCGACCACCGGCCCGCTGGCCATGGGGCGTGCCCAGTACGACGGCAACGCGACCGACTGGTTCAAGGGCGCGCTGTCGAACGTCGAGGTGTTCAACCAGGTGCTGAGTGCGGCGCAGATCAACGCGCTCCAGGTGGCTCACTGACGATCGCTCGTGGGATCCTGGCGCGGTGAATGACGAGGTGGGACCGCCGCTCACCGCCGACGAAGGCCGGACGCTCCTGGAGCTGCTGGCGCGCCACTGCACCCATGGCGTGGACCAGTTCGACACCTGGCGCCTGTCGCTGCCGTCAGGGAACTTCTTCGTGGCGATCGAAGACAGCGGGACGCCGGGCGGTATGCCGGTCGAGCTCTTCCGCGAGGTCTGGCCGCCCGAGCGGCACGGCTTTCCGCCGGCCGCGGACTCGGTGGTTCACTGATACACGGCCGGAGGCGGCGCGGGCACCGGCCCGAGCCGGTCGCCGATCCAGTGGGTGTAGATCGCGGTCCAGGTGCCGTTGGCCTTCATCTGTTCGAGCACGGCGTTGACGAAGCGGATGAAGTCGCCCTTGCCCTTCGGGAAGCCCAGGCCGTGGCGTTCGTAGGTGAAGCGGGGGCCGACGATCTTCGTGTACGGGTCCTGGGACTGGATGCCGAGGAGGATCAGGTCGGTGGTGGAGATCGCGTCGACCTGGCCCTGCTGGAGCATCACCAGGCAGTCGGCCCAGTTGACCGCGCTGACCGGGACCACCCGGTACTTCGGGTCGGCGAGGGTCTGGATCGAGGTGGTGCCGGCCGCCGCGCAGACCTTCTTGCCGGCGAGGTCGGCGATGCTCTGGACCGTCGAGGCCTGATTCACCAGGACGCGCTGGCCGGCGTCGAAGTAGTCGGCGCTGAAGTCGGCCTGCTGCGCGCGCTGGCAGTCGACGGTCAGGATGTCGGCGAGGAGGTCGACCGAGCCCTGTTGCAGCGCCGTCAGCCGCTCGGCCTTGGTCAGCACCTTGTAGCGCACGTGGCCCGGTGCGCCGAAGATCGCCGTGGCGACCTGCTGGACGAAGTCGATGTCGAAGCCCACCAGCGGCGGGGCCGAGGGGTCGGCGGAGGGGTTGCGGTAGCCGAACAGGTAGCTGTCCTCGTCGACGCCGGCGATCAGGTAGCCGCGCTGCTGGATCTTCGCCATCGTGGAGCCGGCCGGCATGGCGCCCGCGGCGGGGAGTGGGCCGGTCGGGCGCAGGGAGGCGTCGCAGCCGGTCAGGGGCGGCGCCGGGCTTTCGGGCAGGGTCATGACGCCGTCGGGGATCGGGACGTCGGCTGGTGCGCCGGCGGCGGTGGCGGTGGCGGCAGCGGCAGCGGTGGCGGTCGCACCGGGTGATGTCGTCGGCGTCGCCGATGACCCCGACCCGCAAGCCGCGACGCCGAGCGTCAGGCTCATCACCATGGCGGCGAGCGAAAGCCGCAACGGAGTCCTCATACCCTTCACCGGTACTCCCTCAGCCGCTGATCCATGCCGAACGCACCCGCCGCGAAGGCGAACACGATCAACGCCGCGGTCCCCGTCGCCAGCCCGCGCAGGTCCGATCCGGCCGTGTCGATCGCGGCCCGGTAGTCCGCTTCCTGTATGGCGATCGCGCCTTGCACGTCGCCGTCGACGCGCGTGAACAACGTCCCGGTCCCCGGCTGCGCGCCGGTCGCCTGCGCGAGCGCCTGGACGTTGGCCGTGTTGTCGGCCTGCGGGCTGCTCGACGCCTGCGCCAGGGTTCCGTGCGCGGTCTTCCAGTCCCGGTAGCCGGTCGTGGCGTCCGCGATACCAGGGCCCTGATCCGCGGCGAGCAGCGTGCCCAGGCGTGCGCTGACCGTCTGGTAGTCGCCCTCGTACGAGCCGACGTCCTCGCCACGTGCGGCGAGGCTGAGCAGTTCGTCACCGTGCGCCTGGAGCACGGCCAGATCGGTCGTGACCAGCGCGTCCGCCGACTGCCGATGCGTGCGCGCGTCGGCGGTGGCGCTGGTCGCGGCCGTCGAGACCGCGGCGGCCCAGATCGTGACGATGCCGACCAGCACGGTCGTCGCCACGAGCCCGAGGTTGAACCTGCGCCGGGTGCGCCGGGCCACGAACAGCTGCGCGGGGATGAGGACGGCGAACGCGACCACGGCTGCGACGAGCACGGTGTCCGGGCCGCGCGCCGCGGCCGCGTCGGCCGCCAGGCGGTCGGTCTCGATGCGGAGGACGGCCTGCGCGCTGGGCAGCAGGTCGGTCCGCATCAGGGCGGAAGCCTCGCGCAGGTAGGCCGCGCCGACCGGGAGGTCCTGGCGGGCGTCGGCCTGGGCGGTGCCGACGAGGCCGGTGTAGACGGGGACGTCGGCGAGCAGGCGGCTCACCGCGGTGCGCAGGGTCGGGGTCGGGGTCGGGGGCGTGCCGGGGTGCGAGGTGTTGGAAGGCTGCGATATCCCCGTCTGACCCCCGATCGCCGCCAGCCCGGCCGACACCTCGCGGACGTCCTGGTCGTACCGCTGCACGCCGCTGGTCTGCACCTGCGATCCGGACAGGAACACCATGGCGGCCGTCGCGTCGGCGTCGGACAGCGCGCGGTACACGTTCTCGGCGGCGACGGCCAGCGGCTCGGCCGTGGTCCGGGCGTGGCCGATCGCGTCGTCGCCGGCGGCCGTCCCGAGGTACGTCGTCGTGCCGAGCGCGACGACGACCACGGCGACGGCCGCCGCGTACCAGCGCAGGCCGGTGCGGGTGGCAAGGCGCATCAGGCGAGATCCGAACCCTGTGTCTCGGGCAGCCCGACCAGCGCCACCACCGCCAGCGCGTACCCGAGCGTGCCGTAGACCAGGGCGCCGCCGAGACCCCCGCTCCCGGCGGCGAACCCCACGGCGGTCGGGAAGAACGCGCCGACCGCACGGCCGACGTTGTACGTGAAGCTCTGTCCCGTGCCACGGATCGTGCGCGGGTACAGCTCGGCGAGGTAGGCGCCGAAGCCGCTGAAGATGGCCGAGAAGCAGAACCCGAGCGGGAAGCCGAGGATCAGCAGCACGTGGTTCGCGCTCGTCGGGATGTGGATGTAGCTGTAGAGGATGGCGCCGCTGAGCACGCCGAACAGGCCGATGGCCTTGCGGCGCCCGATCAGGTCGGTCAGGTAGCCGCCGCACAGGTAGCCGAGGAAGGCGCCGCCGATCAGCAGGCTGAGATAGGAGCCGGTGCCGACGATCGTCAGGTGGCGCTCGGTCTTGAGGTAGGTGGGCAACCAGGTTGCGATGGTGTAGTAGCCACCTTGCACGCCGGTCGACATGAGCGTGGCGAACAGGGTGATGCGGCCGGTGCGGCCCTCGAAGATGCGCCAGAACGGTGCACGCGGCGCGGGCTCGGTGGTGGCGCTGTCGCCGCTGTCGCCGTTGTCACTGTTCTCGCCGCTGTCGCCGCTGCCGCCGTTCGAGTCCGCCGGCGCGTCGACCACGTGCCGGCGGATGTAGAGCAGCGTCAGGCCGGGCAGCGCGCCGGTCCAGAACACGACGCGCCAGGACAGGCCGTGGCTCAGGTGGTCGAGCGAGAGCGTGGTGACGACCACGGCGGCGGCCCAGCCGACCGCCCAGGAGGCCTGGACGAAGGCGACCGTGCGGCCCCGGTACCGGGCCGAGGCGTATTCGGCCACCAGGACGGCTCCGGCTGCCCACTCCCCTCCGAATCCGAGCCCTTGCAGGGCCCGGAAGGTGAGCAGCATCGGATAGTTCGAGGCGAATCCGCACAGGGCGGTGAACAGCGCGTACGTCCCGACGGTGATCATCAGGGTTCGAGTACGGCCGATGCGGTCGATCAGCAGCCCGGCCAGGATGCCGCCGACCGCGGAGACCACGAGGGTCACGGTGGTCAGCAGGCCGGACTGGCCCTTGTTCAGGTGGAAGTAGGCGGCGATCGCGGTCAGGCTCAGCGGCAGGACCTGGAAGTCGTAGGCGTCCAGGGCGTAGCCGCCGAACGCGCCGACGAAGGCGCGGCGGCCGGGGACCGGCAGGGACCGGTACCAGGCGAAGGGGCCGTCCTCGGTGTCGGAGGCGGTGGGCGTTGCGGTGGGAAGTGCGGTCATGGAGCACCTCGTTGGCAGGTGGAGTCGATGGTGCGTTCCTGGGTGGTACCGCGCGGTGCTCCATAATCTAAGGATTGTTCAACAATCCCGCAAGAGGTCGAGCGGACAATCTTAGAACCCGGATTCGCCCCCTCGCTCAAGCGATCCGGTACTCCAGGTCGCGGGCGTCGGTGAGGAACATGTGGCCGGGCTCGTGCGTGATCGCGAACGACGGGGCGGCCCGCATGACAGCGGTCTGCGACGTCACGCCGCAGGCCCAGAACACCGGGACGTCGCCGTCGGCGAACTCCACCGGCTTGCCGAAGTCCGGCTTGCCCAGATCGGCGATGCCCAGCTCCTCGGGCGCGCCGACGTGCACCGGGGCACCGTGCACCGCAGGCATCAGCGCAGTGATGGCGGTAGCGGCGGCGACCGAGGCCGCGGGGATCGGCCGCATCGACACGACCAGCGGCCCGCTGAAGCGGCCGGCGGGCACGCACTCGCGGTTCGTGACGTACATCGGGACGGTGACGTCCTGCTCTACGTGCCGCAACGGAATCCCCGCCTCGGACAACAGGGTCTCGAAACTGAAACTGCACCCGATCAGGAAGCTGACGAGGTCGTTGCGCCACAGGTCGACGACCTCGCGCGGGGTCGCGACCAGCAGCCCGTTCTGCCAGACCCGGTAGCCGGGAAGGTCGGTCCGCAGGTCGGCGCCGGGCGCGAGCACCGAACGCCACGAGCCGGGCTCGGTGACCTCCAGCAGCGGACAGGGCTTGGGATTGCGCTGCGCGAACAGCAGCAGATCGAACGCGCAGTCGCGCGGCAGGCACACGAGGTTCGCCTGCGTGTGCCCGGCCGCGAGCCCGCTGGTCGGGCGCCGGTCCCCGGCGCGGAAGGCGGCGCGCCAGTCTGCGGGCGACGCGGCGGCGAGCACGGGTGGCGGGAGTGCGGTGAGTGGCGTGGACGTCATAAGAGGCAATGTAAGGATTGTTCAACAATCCGGCAAGAGACTCAGGCGCCGACGCCGCGAGCCCCTACCTCCGCTCGTCCCGCTCCAGCACTCCCGCGTAGGCGCCGACCAGCTCGGCCTCGGCCTCGTCGAGGTACGTCGCCAGGCTGCGTTCGGCCGCTTCGAAGTCGCCGGCGTCCAGGAGGGTCACCAGGGCGCGGTTGCCGGAGAGGTAGGGCTCGTGGAAGACGCGGGGGTTCGCCATCACGTGGAAGACCAGGCGGAGCTCGGCGAGGATGCCGTCCATGAACTCGTCCACTCGCTCGCTGCCCGCCAGGGACGCCAGTGCCTTGTGGAAGCGGATGTTCGCGGTGCCGACCGCGTCCCAGCGGCCCTCGCGCGCCGCCTGTTCGCCGTCGGCGACCGCCTGGCGGGCGCGGGTCAGGGCCTCGGCGGGGTCGCCGACGGGGCGGCGGACGGCCGCGCACTCCACGACGCGGCGGACGCGGTAGATCTCGGTGACGTCCTCGGCGGTCAGGGTGCGGACGAAGACGCCGCGGTTGAGTTCGTGGACCAGCAGCCGTTCCCGCGTGAGCAGGCGGAAGGCCTCGCGCAGCGTGTTGCGCGACACCGCCAGCGCCGTGCCGATCGCCTCCTCGGCCAGCCGCGTCCCCGGCGGCAGCTGCCCCTCGGCGATGCGGCCGCGCAGGATGCCGGCCACCAGGTCCGCGGTGCTGCTGCGCCCGAGCAGATGCCGGTCGTTGGCCAGATCGGAGAAGGCCGTCGCTGTCATGTCGGCGGACACCGCACCCCCAGGTCGTGCTTCGTCGGTCATCGGGCCCTGATTCGGTTCCGAGTCGTGGTCCGGGTCCGGGTTCGGATCGCCGGATCGTTCTACGATATCCCCGTTCACCGCACCCGGAACCGTACCCGATCACCGGGCCGCAGTTGCCCGGCCCGATCGACGTCCGCGTCGGCCACGACGCCGATCACCGGATACCCGCCGGTCACCGGGTGATCGGCGAGCAGCAGCACCGGCCGGCCCGACGGCGGCACCTGCAACGCGCCGCGCACCATGCCCTCCGGCGGCAGCTCCGCGACCTCGGTACGCCGCAGTTCCGGCCCGTCGAGCCGCACGCCGATCCGGTTGCTCTCGGCGGTGACCAGGTACGGTTCGGCGCCGAGCGTCCGCAGCGCCTCCGGATCGAACCAGTCGGCACGCGGACCGGGCACGACACGCAGCACGGCGTCCCCCGCGTGCCCGCGCACAGGCGCCTGATCCACCACCGGGAAACCCGTCGTCTCGCTCCCGATCGGCAGCACCGACCCGGCACGGACCGGCTCCGGCCCGAGCCCGCTGAGCGTGTCGGTGCTACGAGCCCCCAGCACCTCCGGAACCGCCACGCCGCCGCGCACAGCGAGATACGTCCGCACGCCCTCAGCCGGCACGCCGACGACGATCACCTCGCCGGACCGCACCGCGACAGGCCCGTTCATCCCGACCGCTCGCCCGCCGACGGTCACCGGACACGGCGCCCCGGTCAGCGCGACGATGGCAGCACCGGCGCCGGCACCGCCACCGGCACCCTCGATCCGGACCTGTAAGCCACCAAGAGTGAGTTCGAGGGCTGCGGCCCCCTCAACGTTGCCGACAAGCCGGTTGGCGAGCCGCAAACTCCCGCGATCAGCAGCCCCCGACGCACCGACGCCGAGCGCCGCCAGCCCGGGACGCCCGAGGTCCTGAACCGTGGTGAGCGGGCCGGGTGCGAGGATCACCAGCTCGGACCGGGTCATCGAGGCAGCCCCGACGCCGCGACGAACCGCACCCTGACCCCGGGAACGAACATCGCAGGAGGCTGGCGCGCCGCATCCCACACCGCGACATCCGTACGCCCCAACAGGTTCCAGCCGCCGGGCGACGCCTGCGGGTAGACGGCCGCGTAGCGGTCGGCGACGGCGACCGAACCGGCCGGCACCCGCGTCCGCGGCACCGCGCGCCGCGGCAACCACAACGCGTCGTCCAGACCGGTCAAATACCCGAACCCCGGCGCGAACCCGCAGAACGCAACGGTGTAAACCGGCGCGCAGTGCCGGGCAACGACCTCTGCGACACTCAGCCCCGCCAACCGCGCGATGTCGTCCAGATCCTCGCCGTCGTAGCGCACCGGGATCTCCAGAACGTCGGCGTCCCCCGCGTCCCCGGACTCGGCTGCCTCGTCCTCCATCGCTCGCGCGACCTCCCCGATCCGGGCAGCGAGCAACGCCGACGAGGTGAGCGCGGGATCGAAACGGACCAGCACGGTCCGCGCGGCCGGAACGAACTCCAGCGCACCGGCCGGCTTGTCGCGCATCAGGGCCCGATACAGGCGAGCGGGCTCGGGCGCCGCCTCAGCCGCCAGGTCGAGCTCGACCAACAGCGCCCGGTCCCCCGCACTCAGAAAGCGCATCGACCCTGCCCGCCCCGTAACGATGATGGACGCGACGAGCTCACACACACCTCACTGGGTCCCGGGACGCGACTGCGACACTACGAACCCTAACTATTGTTCAACAATCCTTCAAGGTGCGCTTATTGCGAACCCCTAGCAGCTGCATATCATTTGCAGTCATGGAACCGATGGCCTACGCCGAGCGGGCCGTGACGCTGGTCAACACCTACGACCCGAGCACCGGAACCGATCGGCTGGTATCAGAGGACGACGTCCTGCGCCTGTTCCCGGCGACCTGGACCGCGTCCCGCACCGCAGCCCGCGACGGCCTCCAGGGACTCCTCGAAGCCCGGCCGCGCCTGCGGCACGTCTTCGAGCAGGCCTCGACCGGACATCCGCGCCGCGCCGTGCAGGCGCTGAACCGGCTGCTGTCCGACTTCCCGGTGTCGATGTCGATCAGCGGCCACGACACCGAAGACTGGCACATGCACCTGGCCGACGACGACGCGGGGCCGGCGCGCACCTACGTCACCGGCGCCGCGTTCGGCCTGGCGTCCACCGTCGCCGAACGCGGGATCGAGCGGCTGGGGCTGTGCTGCGCCGCGCCCTGCCGCTTCGTGTTCGTGGACACCTCCACCAACGCCTCACGGCGCTACTGCTCGGACCGGTGTGCGACGCGGGCGAACGTCGCGGCGTACCGGGCGCGGGTCAGGGCTTCGGTGGCGAACGACGATCTCTGATTTCACTTTCCCGCGAGAACGTCGAAGGCCCGATGCGGCCGACGCATGGCGAACGCCGGCCGCACCAGGTTTCACGGTGCTACTTGCTGCTGTGCTGGGTGGTGCCGTGCGAGGTCAGCCCTGCACGAGCTTGCCGACCGAGTACAGCTCGTCCACGTCACCGGTGGTGAAGAAGCTCCACGGGACGTTGACGTAGCCGTTGTCGCCCCAGCTGGAGCCCCAGCTGTTCTCGATGGTGACGCCCTGGTCGTTGTACGCGATCACGGCGACCTCGTGGCCGCCGACGACCGGGTCGCTGCCGTCGCCGCCCGGCTGGTAGCTGTAGTCCGACGCGGCCTGGCCGGACAGGTCCATGAAGCTCTGCCGGACGTTGAAGCCGACCGACACCGGCAGCCCCTGCGAGATCGAGCTCTTGATCGCGTCCTCCGCGCCGTCGCCGACCGGCAGGGTCTGGTAGCCGGACAGCTTGTAGTGCGCGGCGTTGGCGCGCTCGTTGTCGTCCGGCTGGGTGGTGTAGTCGAAGTCACCCTGGTAGTAGTCGGTCTTGGTGTCGATGCCCTGCTGCTGTTCCATGCCGAGGGCGACGTCCCCGGTGGTGCCCTGGTCGTTGCCCTGGGCGATCTGGGCGTAGACGTACATCGGCGCCATCGGGTCGCCGGAGATGCCCTGCTCGTTCATCAGGATCCCGTAGGCGCTGTACCCGGTGGCCCAGGTCACGCAGGAGCCGACCTGGCCCTGGTCGCCCGGGGACAGCGCGTACTGCTGCAGGCTGGCGCTGGCCGGGGCGTCGGCCGGCACGGCGTCGGCGGCGCGCAGGCCGTGGGCCCGGGTGGCGTTCGCGGCCAGCCCGGCGTGCTCGGCGGCCCGCGCCCGGGCGATGTTCAGCCCGGTCGCGTAGTGGTGGTGGCGGTGCGCGTTCGGCTGCGCGGCGGACGCCGGCGAGGCGGCGACCGCGGTGATCGCGGCGGCCGTGGCGAAGGCCGCGGCTATGCCGACGGTCTTGGAGCTGTGCATGAGGGAACTCCTTGCTTGCTTGCGTGACGGTGGCATGTCTCATACGCCGGCCCGGCAGCGCGGCCCGCAGGTGCTCGCCATCAGGATTTTGACCAACTCTTGACATCACAGCCCCAAGTCGGCGCACGGTCCCGGCCGCGCCTGGGCGCGATGAAGCCAGAAGGACATGCGGGACCTGGGAAGTGACTGCTGAGGGAAGATGCCAGAGCAGCGGATCCAGGTGATGACGGGCACGCCGACGCGGCGCGACCCGGTGCCCCTCGTGCGACGCGACGGCCGGCTGCGGTCCGGTGCCGATCAACTACGGAGGCTCGTACTAGAGAGGAAACGTAGCAAGTCCCTGTGACCTTCGTCAGCCTGCCGGTTGGCAAAAGCTTCGCAAAGGCGCCGCACGATGACGGACAGTAATAGGCGCGTCCGGGACCGCCGCAGCCGTCCAAGCCGTAAGCTCAGCGCGTGGTCGACACTCTCATCGGGCGCGAGTGCCACCTGCACACACTGCGATCGGCCCTCGACGCGCTCCAGGCCGGCTCGGGATCCGCCGTGGCTCTGGCCGGGGACCCGGGCATCGGGAAGAGCGCGCTGTTGTGGACGGCGGCGAACACGGCGCGCGCGGAAGGTGTCGCGGTGGTCGCCACCCGCGGTGCCGAGGTAACGCAGAGCCCTAATATAGCTGAAGCCTGCGCACAGGTCGTCGATGCCGTCTGCGCCCACGAGGCCGCCGGCAAACCGGTTCTGGTGACGGTCGACGACCTGCACCTGATCGGTGCCGACGAGGCGGGCCCGGCCCTGGGCCTGCTCGCGCAGCTGTTGCGCCGCACGGCGAACGGCCCGGTGTTGTGCCTTCTGGCGTACCGACGGCGACAGCTCGCACCGAGCCTCGCCGCCGCGCTCGCCGACGCCTCGACCGGCCCGCTCCGCCTCGCACCGCTCGATCCGCTCACCCGCGACCAGACCGCGGTCCTGCTCGGCGGCCGCCGCGACGCCGACGAGATCCACCGCGAGGCCGCCGGAAACCCGCAGTACATCAAGGTACTGAGCGCACTGCGGGACACCGGCTCCACCGCCGAGGCCGGTGCCTCGATCTTCGCGGAGCTCGCCGGTCTGGACCCCGAGGCGCTGGCCGCGGCGCGGGCTGCGGCGGTGCTCGGCGAACCGTTCCACGTCACGCTGCTGGCCGAGGTCGCCGGGCTCGACGAGCCCGCAGCCGTGCGTGCGCTCGACCAGCTCACCGGCGTCGACCTGATACGCCCCGCCGAGCGCGGATCCCAGCTGGCGCTCCGGCATCGGGCCGTCGGCGAAGCCGTCTACGAGCGGCTGGAGCCGAGCCTGCGCTTCGCCCTGCACCGCCGCGCGACCGATGTGCTCGCCCGGGCCGGCGCACCGATCGCGCAGCGCGCGCGACACGTCATCCGAGCCGCCGATCCGCAGAACCCTGAGCATCTGACGACTCTGATCGCCGCCGCTCGCGGAACGCTCTACAACTCCCCCGCCGCAGCGGTCGAATATCTCCAGGCCGCCGTGCCGCTGCTGCGCGAAGGGGGTGGAGAGTATGAAGGGCGCGAAGAACACGACGGGCACGACCACGCACACGAAGTCCACGTCCTCCTCGCCCGAGCCCGCGTCCTGTCCGGCGAGTTCGCCGAAGGCCGCGCCCTGCTCGACACGCTCCGCTCAGCCGGACCGGAGGACCGTCCGGGCGGTGCCGCACTGGACTCCATCCGCATCGAGCGCCGCCTCGGCCGGCACTTCGAGTCCGGGGCCTTGGCCCGCTCCGGCCTGGCCGCGCTGACCGCGCTGGCCGAAACCGACTCGGCGACCGCCGCCGCCCTGCACACCGAACTGGCCGACGCCGCGTACGACGTCCAGGACTACGAGACCTCCCGCCTGCACGCCGAGACGGCCGCGGCCATCGCCGCCCGGCACGGCGACCGCGTCGGCGAGGCGCACGCCCTGGCGCAGTCGGCCCTGGGCCACCTGTTCACCGACGACGAGAGCACCGCCCTGGCCCGCGCCGCGAGGGCGGCCGAACTCATCGACGCCGCCGCCGACACCACCCTGCTGACGAACCTGGCCGCGCCGCTGCAACTGGGCATGACCGAGGGGCTGCTCGGCCGTCTCACCGACTCCGAGCGCCACCTGGCCCGCGCCGAGGCCCTGGGCCGCCGCACCGGCCAGAGCTACCTCGACGGCTCGCTGCTGACCGTCCTGGCCAACGCGCAATGCCGGCTCGGCAAACTGCGCCCGACCCTGGCCACCCTGGACCGCGTCGCCCGGCGGCTCACCGAACTCGGCGAGCACGGCCTCAACCCTTCCGAGGAGGCGGTCGCCGCGAATCTGCGCGCCGCCGCGCTGTACTGGCGCGACGAACCCGGCGACGCCGAGCTGATGCGGGTCGAGCTGGACCGCGCGCTCGCCGTCGCCAGCGACTCGTCCACCAGCTGGGCGATGGCGGTGCGCTGCTTCCACGCCGAACTCGTCCTGTTCGCCGGCGATCCGCTGCGCGCCCGCTCGCTGCTGCTGGAGGTCGCCGGCGAGGACCTGTCGGGGATCAGCCCGTGGCGCCGCCCGCGCTGGTGCGACACCCTGGCCGAGATCGCCCTGGCCGTGGGCGACAGCACGGACGCCGACCGGTGGGCCACGCTGGCCGAGCGGGCCCCGCAGCGGCCGCCGACGCTGCGGGCCTTCGCGCTCCGGGCCGGGATGTGGGCGAACGCCGCGCTCGGGGACGACGACGCGGCGCTGAAGTCCGCGCAGGAGGCGGTCACGGAGTTCACGGCGCGCGGGGAGCGGATCGAGGTGTGCCGCACGCTGCTGGCGGCGACCGAGTTCGCGCTGCGGGCCGGGCAGGCGCAGCTCGTGCCGGGCTGGCTGGACCGCGTCGGGTTGCTGGCCGAGCAGTGCGGTTCGGCGCGGTTGATGGCGCGGGTCGCTCTTTGCCGGTCGCGTTTGGCCGCTGCGGCGGAGGCGGGATCGGATCAGCGGTCGGATCTACGGCCGGATCAGCGGTCAGATCAGCGGTCAGATCAGCGGTCAGATCAGCGGTCGGGCTCAGGGGCAGATCAGTGGCCTGATCCACGGTCGGCGGCGGCATCGCTGTCGATACGCGAGCGCGAGATCGCCGACCTGGTCAGCACGGGTATGACCAACCCCGCGATCGCCGAGATGCTGTTCTTGAGTGTGCGGACCGTGGAGTCGCACCTGCGCCAGATCTACCGCAAGCTCGATGTGCCCAACCGTGCCGCCCTGACGCGCGCGGTCATGGACGCCCGGCGCGCGTAGCCGCGTTCCCGCACGTACCGAGACCGCTGCTACGTGGCCGGTTACGTGGCCTGTTACGTGGCCGGCTACGTGGTTTCGCCGATGCGAGGCGGCCGGGAGCCCCGCGAAACTCGGGGACGTTCCGGATCACAACGCGTTTCCTTCAAATCTCTCAAACCACAGCACCACACACATTTCGGAGGTCCCCATGGGTCTGGCAGAACGCCGCAGCGTCGAGCGCTTCAAGAACGAGGACTACCCGGGCTGGAAGGCCCGCATCGACGAGGCGGCCGGCTTCGACGTGCCGATCGAGGCGTCCTGGGACGAGCTGGCCGTCGTGGACCGCTCCGACCGGTACGCCGAGGACTTCCCCGCGGTGTTCTTCCAGCCGCTGCTGGACGCGTTCGGCGCGATCGGCGCGGACGACATGGGCAAGGACGCGCTGCGCGAGGGCGTGTCGAAGGTCGTCCTGCGGAACACCGGCGAGTACTTCAGCCCGTCCGGGTTCACTTTCGCCGACGGCGTGCTGACCCTCGACCACCAGTCGGACGTCAACACCCACCACGTCGAGGAGCGGACGAAGGCGATCCAGGCGCTGCTCGAAGCAGGGCTCTGAGAAATCGCGCACGCCGGCCCGGTTCGCGCCGGGCCGGGCCGCGCCGGGCATTGCATGGCATGGCATCGGCTCACATGTCGAGAACGACGTCGTCGGGGGGCGTCGAGCAGCAGATGAGCACGCTCCCCCGGGCCGGCGGCTCCAGAGGTTCGGGCGCGTAGTCGACGCGGCCCGTGACGAGCGCCGTCTCGCAGGTGTGGCAGACGCCGGTGCGGCAGGACCAGCGGACCGGGACGTCGCAGGCTTCTGCGAGGTCGAGGAGGGTGCCGTAGCCGGGGTGCCAGGGGACTGTCAGGCCGCTGCGTGCGAAGGATACGGTCGGTCTTGGGGTGGGCCCCGGTCCCGACTCTGATCCCGGTCCCGGCCCCGCGTCGGGGATCCGGGACGGCTGGTGCGGCGCCCGAGTCGGTCCGGTCGCCACGCCGGGGGTGACGGCGGATGTGGCGCCGAAGATCTCGGTGTGGATCCGCGCGGCTGACAGGCCGCAGGCTAGCAGCGCGGTGGTCATGTCTTTCATGAAGGCGTCCGGGCCGCAGAGGTATGCATCAGCATCCTGAGGCGGCTTCAGTTCGCTGATCCGTTCCGGACCGAATCGGCCGGCGAAGACGTAGTCGACGCCGAGGCGATCGGTGGGGCGCGGAGCGCTGTAGGCGACGAACGACCGGCCGGCGGGCAGCTGGCCGAGCAGGGCGCGGACCTCATCGGCGAACGGATGGTGCGCGCCGTCCCGTGCCGCGTGCAGCCACCAAACGGTCCGCGGCGAGCGCCGTGCGGCCAGGGCCTTGAGCATCGCCAGGACCGGGGTGGCGCCGACGCCGGCGGACAGCAGGAGGACCGGCGTGTCAGCGTCCTTCAACAGGAACGTGCCGCGAGGTGCGGCGACGTCGAGGACGTCGCCGACTTTCACTCGCTGATGCAGATATGTGCTGGCGGCGCCGTGCGGTTCCTGTTTGACGCTGATGCGGTATGTCTCGGCGCCTGGCTGCCCGGACAGCGAGTAGTTGCGGATGACCGGCGGATCGTGCTGGTCCGGTTGCAGGCGGATCGCTATGTACTGGCCTGGTAGGGCGGGCGGCAGCGGTTTGCGATCGAGCGCGGCGAGGGTGAGGGAGAAGATGCCCGGGGTCTCCGGTTCGATGTCGATGATTTGTTGGGGTGCGAATCCTGGCCAGGCTGGTGGTGGGGAGGGGGTTGTCAGACCGCTGTTACCGGTTGGGATTCCCGAGCCGCTGCCCGAGCCGCCGCCGGAGCTGCTGTCGGAGCCGCTGTCGGCGTCGGCGAGCATGGCCTGGAAGCTGCCCTGCCACCCCGGGCTCAGCGCGGGGATGCGCAGCGCACGCTCCAGGCTCTCCTTGGCGTGACCGGGCAGGTAGAGCAGCGCGTCGATCTCTGCGACGGTCATCGCCTCCGGGCCCGAGGCGAGCTTCACGATGTCGTCGCCGGCCTGCACCCGCCCCTCTGTCAGCACCCGCATATAGAAGCCGGGGCGGTGGTGAGACACGAGCAGCGCGGCCATCTGCGGTTCTCCGAGCCGCAGCCCGACGCGGTAGCACGTGACTCGGGGCTGCGTGACCTCGAACACCGCCTCGCCGATCCCGTAGCGGTCCCCGACGCAGACCTCGTCGTCGGGCAGGCCCTCCACGGTGAAGTTCTCACCGAACTGCCCGTGGGCGAAGTCGTCGCGCTTGAGGTGCCGCTGCCAGTGACGGTAGGAGTCCAGTTGGTAGACCAGGACGGCACGCTGCTCGCCACCGTGCCCGGCGAGGTCGCCCTGACCGTCGCCGTCCAGGTTGAGGCGCCGCGCGGCCACCGGCCCGGCGACGGACCGCTTCCAGACGCCGGTGTGGAGAGTGCTGCCGTGCCAGGCGACGTCCTTGGGCATGCCGACGTTCACCGAGATCAGTGTGGCCACGGACTGCGCCTCCCGTCCTGCTCGCCGGCACGACCCGGCTTCAGCTTATGTCGAGCCCCAGCGCAGGCAAGTTGAGGCGCTTGGGCGCAACCCCACCCACAACCCCAACCGCCGCAGCCGCGGCTACGCTCGCTCCGCCGACTCCGGTGCTGGAACCGGCCGCGAAGCGGTTGGCCGAAGAGTCCGATCCGCATCCACGGATCTACGAGATGTATGTGGATCAGGCCCGAGCGCTGTTCGACGATTTGCTTACGGGGGTCACGTACCACATCGATGGTGGGCAGCAGCTGGCCTTCTGAGTTCCTGGCTTCGGGCTTTAGCCTCCAGGCGCGCGCGTAAATCAGATGATTGCCGCTGGCGGCGAGGCTACGGTCTCGCGCATGGCCCGTGAGCTTCCTGACTATGCGAACGTCACGCCCGATGAGCTGGCGGCGGCTTGTCGTGCGGCGATCGAGGAGTGCGAGGCCCGGATCGGCGCGCTGGTCGCGGTGCCGGGCGGGGAACGCACGTTCGCGAACACGGTGTTGGCGGTGGAGGAGGCCCGGGCGGTGGTGAGGGGGGCGCGGGCGGCGTGGGGGGTGCTGGCGGAGGTGTCGCCTGACAAGGGGTTGCGGGAGGCTGCGTTGGAGTGGGGTGAGCGGCTGGACAAGCACGCGGTCGGCATCGGGCTCGATGAGCGGGTGTTCCGTGCGGTGTGCGAGTTCACGGGTAGTGACGGTGGTCGTGGCGGTGGCGGCGGTACTGGAGCGCAGGCTGCGGCGTTGAGCGTGGTGGACGCGCGGCTACTCCGCGACGTGCAGCGCGACTACCGGCGGAGCGGGATCGGGTTGCCGGCTGCGGAGCGTGAGCGGTTGCGGGGGCTCTTCGACGAGTTGGTCGAGCTCGGGTCGGGGTACTTGGCGACGTTGGCGGGGTGGCGCGACGGCATCGTCGTGGGGCGCGATGAGCTCGCGGGGCTGTCGGAGCCGTACGTCGAGGGGCTGGAGCGGGTCGGGGACGGTTACCGGGTGTCGCTGGACAATCCCGAGTTCTGGCCCTTCATGTGCGAGGCGCGGTCGGCCGAGCGGCGGCGGGAGCTGTTGGAGAAGGACCTGTGCAAGGGCGGTGCGGAGAACGTCGCTCGGCTTGAGCGTGCCCTCGCGGTGCGCAGCGAGATCGCCGGGATGCTTGGCTACTCCTGTTGGGCCGCGTATGTCCTTGAGACGCGGATGGCCAAGACGCCTGAGACGGTCGCAGCGTTCTTAGACGATCTGCGTGCCCGGATCGCGCCGAAGGCCGCCGCCGACCTGGCCGAGATGGCCGATGCCAGTGCGGAGGCCGGCGGTTCGCGGGAGATGACGCAGTGGGAGCAGCCCTACGCGATCAGTCGGCTCAAGCAGACGCGCCATGCGTTCGACGACTCGGAAGTCGCGGAGTACCTGCCGCTCGATGCGTGCTTGGCGGGGTTGTTCGCGACGACCGGTGCGGTGCTGGGCATTCGGTTCGAGGAGGTGACTGACGCCTCGGTGTGGCATCCGGAGGTGCGCACGTTTGACGTGCGCGAAGCGGCGGGCGGCGCGCCGTTCGCACGCTTCCACCTCGACCTCTTCCCCCGGCCGGAGAAGTACAAGCACGCGATGGCGCTCGCCCTGCGGCCGGGGCGGCGGTCGGCGGACGGCTCGTGGCAGCAGCCTGTCGCGGTGCTGCTGGCCAACGTCACCCGTCCGAGTGCCGACACGCCTTCGCTCCTGCGGCACGGTGAGCTCGTCACGCTCTTCCACGAGTTCGGGCACGTACTCCACGAAGTCCTCGCCCGCGCCGAACACCCGCGGTACTCCGGCGCCGAGACGGAGATCGACTTCGTGGAGGCGCCCTCGCAGATGCTGGAGCACTGGTGTTGGGAACCGAGCGTCGTGGGCAGCTTCGCCCGCCACCACCAAACCGGCGAGCCGATGCCGGCGCACCTGCTGGCGGGCCTGGCCGCCGCCAAGACCGCCGCATCTGGCGTGCTGACGATGGAGCAGCTGGCCTTCGCGACGCTCGACGCGACGTACCACTCCGCCGAGTACAGCCACCACGACGGCGCGAGCACCGCGACGTATGCGGAGGTGTACGCGCAGCACGGCCAGCCGTACGTCGAGGGCACCCACCTGCAGTCGGGCATCACGCACCTGTTCGGCTACGACGCCGCGTACTACAGCTACCTCTGGTCAAAAGTCCTCGGCGACGACATGTACACCCGCTTCCAGCAAGTCGGCCCCCTCGACCCGACGACCGGCGCGCACTACCGCCGCACTGTTTTGGAGCGCGGCGGCACTGTCGACGGGGAGGCGATGGTTCGCGAGTTCCTTGGGCGGGAGCCGTCGATCGATGCTTTCTTGCGCGACATCGGACTGTGAAGCTTCTGCGAGTCGGGAACCGAAACAGCTGACCGAAGGAGCAAGCGGCGATGCCTGAGGATGGGAAACGAGTTCTTCGGCGACACCTGAGGGAGTTGATACGGCTCCTCGAGATCAAGGTTCCTCCGAAATCCGAGACGACCGGTTGGAGGCACGTCGCACGGAACGAGATACGGAAGGCCTTCATCAGCCGGTCGGATGGGCTGTCGGAGGAGTACTTCGAGCCGCTGATCGGCGCCGCGGTCTACGAGCCGGACCCGAGCCACAACCGCTGGTTCGTCGAGCCGGCGATCAACGCCTTCGGGCGACGTCGCGTCCAGGTGGCCTTGTTGACCTCGCTGCAGACCGGCACGGATCGGGAGCGAGCCGGCTCGGCGCGGGCCTGGTACTGGACGGGCTACCCGCTCCGGCAGCGGCATCTGCGGGTCGGGACCGCGGCGGCGGGAATGGGGGCTGAGGCGGACGAGGCTCCTGACGTCGTGGCTGCATGGCGTGAGGCTTCGCTGCGGGAGTTCGTCGGTAACGAGGATCTGGACGTCCGCTGCTGCATCCTGCCCGGCCTGCGGCTCGATCCCACGTCCTACCCGCCGGAGCTCCGGGGACTGGTCGACACGGCGGTGGCGATCGCCCGGGCGCATCCCGACGAGTACATCCGTCACCGTGTCGAGATCCAGGTCCGCCAAGGCGCACGTCTGTGACGATTCCTTAGAAGCAGCGCGTCACGCCCCAATGAACCGCTCGTGCACGCGGTCCCAGGACGCCAGCGCCGACCTGTCGCCGCCCAGGGCTGAAAGCAGGCGGGGGAAGTAGGCCGCGAGGCATTCCTCGTAGTCGCGGCGGGCTTCGATGAGGTCGGTGGCTGCTTCGAGCAGCTCGGAGATGGTCTCCTCGATCCGCTGCCGGGTCATCGATGCCTCGCGTGTGCCGGTTCCGTCGTCGTCCTCGGTGCGGTGGGCTCCGCCGAAGGATGGGAAGCGCGTGGTGTCTGGCAGTAGTGAGTGGAAGGGGACTCCGTTGTGGAAGTACTCGAACCATGCCCCGCCGGAGAGGGCCAGCCAGGGGGTGCCGATCGCGAGTGCGGCGAAGGAGAAGCCGGAGTGTGGGGAGAGCAACAGTGCGGAGCGTTCGATCAGCGCCAGCTGCACCAGCAGCGGGAGATCGTAGCCGTCGACGGCGTCGACCGCGGCTATCAGTTCGGCTGCCTCCTGCTGCGGTATCGCGCTGGAGCGGCGTCCGTGCGCGCCGGCGGTTTTGCCGAGCAGGATGATGGTGGCGTTCGGCCATGCCGTGCGCAGCTCGCGGAGCATCAGGAGCCAGGAGCCGGTGGACGGGTAGTTGGCGCGTTGTCCACCGCCGCTGGGTAGTACGGCGAGCACCGGGCCGGAGCCCAAGCGCGGTGCGAGGATGCGGTCGGCGTCCTGCCGCGCCTGCGCCGGGAGTCGCAGGCGTAGGTGCTGCTCACTCCGGAAGGGGAGGCCGGGGGCGTCGCCAGGTGCCGTAAAGTGCGCGGCTGCGGCGTCGGACAGGCGGGCGAGGTGGGGGAACTGGGCGCGCTCGGCCGGGTTGTCGCGCCGGTAGCAGCGGAAGGTCCACTCGAAATCGCGGGGGACGTTCGCGTAGGGGTCGGCCGGGTACCCCTTGTCGGTCGGGTCGAACGCCACCGGGTAGACGGCGTCGAGGAAGTCGCAGCACTCGGCCAGTTCGAGCGGGGAGCGATAGGGCAGGGCGAGGGAGACGGCGAGGCCCAGGTTGGTGGCGGCGTAGGCGCCGGCGATCTGCAGGCCCTCGATCACGTGGCCGATGGGCGGGTAGGTCGACCAGTCCACCAGGAGTCGTCCGGAGGTGGTGGAGGCCGTGGAGGCGCGGGAAGTCGAGGCAGGGTGCGGCATCGGGATCTCTCCAGAAGGAAGTTGCCCGTGTCAGCGTGACGGGGCGTCGCGGCGAGGGTTTGTTCCGACGCGTCGGACAGCAGCCCGGTAAGCGGCCGCGTCCTGGGAGATCACTTCACGGCGGGGACGTTACCAACCAGCGCACCTCGCCGCCTCGTATTTTTCGCCGACTTGTGCGAGCACGTCGCACCGTCACCCGATCCGGTGAACCCGTGGCGCTGTCGTTGCGCTCGCATATTTGTTCGAATAGCCTCCCTCGGTGACCTCCGAACCCTTCCCGTCGGCCAGCTGATCCGCCGGGTCATGGGCGCACCGCTGCCGGAGCAGGATCGTGACGATGCCATTGCCCGCCTGCGGCGGCAGCTGGTCGACAACGGCACCGCGCCTGAGGCACGGCGGCGGGGGCCGGCCGAGGGCGGCGACATTCCGCTGCATCCGCTCCTGCGGTCGCTCGTGCCGGGCGGGCTTCTCGCGCGCGGCACCATCGTCACGGCGTCGCCGCGCATCGGTGGTGCGGCGGGCGGCAGCGGCAACAGCAACAGCAACAGCAACAGCAACAGCGGAAGGGCAACAGGTAACGGCAGCAGCAGCGACAGCGGTGGCCGAGCACCGGCAGGCGAACACCCCCCGCCCGCCGACGGCGCCATCACCTACGCCGCCCTCGCGCTCGTCGCCGGGGCCACGGCGGGCGGCGCCTGGGCCGGGGTGGTCGGGTTCCCGAACTTCGGCATCGCCGCCGCCTCCGGGCTCGGCGCCGACCTGTCGAAGATGCTGCTGCTCGACGACCCCGGCGAGCGGTGGCTCGACGCCGCCGCCGTCCTCGCCGGCGCCGTGGACCTCGTGCTGCTGCACACGCCTCGGCGGCCGAGCGACGCTCAGCTGCGGCGCATGACGTACCGCGTCCGGCCCGGGGACAGGCAGCGCGGCTGCGTCCTGGTCGTCACCGGACCGTGGGAGACCGCGCACCTGACGCTGACCACGCGCAACCCGCGCTGGGAAGGACTCGGCGACGGCACCGGCAACCTCACGCGGCGCCGCGTCACGATCAGCGCCACCGGCCGCGCCACCCGCGGATACCAGCGCGATGTGGACCTGTGGTTACCGAGTGCGGATGGGACCATCGGCGAGTTCACAGCAGAGCAAGAACGAGAGCGAGAGCAAGGGCAAGGCCAGCAGCCGAACGGTGAAAGGCCGCACCTCCGCATCGCCTAGCGCGACGAGTAAGCCCGCGCAGCCTCGACCAGCGGCAGGTACCCCTGAACCACCAACACCTCGGCGCCGGCGGCGTAGCCCGCCGGATCCTCCGGCGCGACGGTGGCCAGACCGTCGACATACCGGAGACGTGCGTGGCGATCGACTCCCGCTCCCACCGTTCCAGCGTGCCCGGACCGCGCAACAGCACCTCGGCCAGCTCGCTCAGCGGCGCGGCGGTCTCGGGGCAGAAGAAGAACAGGGAGCGGATCCCGGGCTGGTCGTTGCCCAGTTCGATGTGCGGCATGGCGTTCGGACCCGAGAGGACGGAACATGCCCTTCGTCGACATCTCACTGGTCCGGGGCAAGCGCGCTGGTCGCCGAACTCGCCATGAAGCCCAATGACGACCCCCAGCTCATCCACGAGTTCGCCCCGGACGCGGTGCCTGGAGCGCGGCCCGCAGGCCAAGCGCCGCTTCTACGCGACGCTGGTGCGCCTGCTGGCCGCCGACCCGGGCATCAGCCCGGCGGACGTCTTCGTGATGATGACGCTCACGCCGCCGGACAACTTCTCCTTCGCCGACGCCGTCATCGGGACCGACGTGGTCGCGGTCGAAGCCCTCGACGCCGCCGCCGCGAACCCCGGCTCGTGGGCGGTCTACACGAAGAACGAGATGGCCTGCGCCGTCACCGAGCTGTTCGCGCACCGCGACAGCAGCCGAGTCGCTGCCCTACGGCGGCAACTACGACGGGCCCGAGGCGTTCGAGGAGTTCTTCGGCGAGACGCCCGGCGGGACGGAGGTGTGGGAGTCGTTCGACAGCCGGGTCGAGCAGGTGATCGCGGCCGCCGGCGGCCGCGTCGTCCGCGTCCGGCTTTACGCCCACACGGCGGCGGTCGGCGGCTAGCGCTTAGATGGGTCCATGGAGCTCAGCGAACCGGTGGACGGCTTCCGCATCGCCTACGACCGCGTCGGTTCCGGGCCGCCGGTCGTCCTGGTGCACGGCTGGCCCGGCGACCGGACCGATTACCGCGAGCTGGTCCCCCGGCTGTCGGGCGGCTGCGAGCTGCTCGTGCCGGACCTGCGGGGGTTCGGGGCGTCCGACAAGCACCCCGCCGACCCCGCTGAGCAGTACGGCGCCGTCGCGCAGGCGCGCAGCGTGGCCGCGCTCATCGAGGAGGTCGGCATGGTCCGGCCGGTCGTGGCCGGCTACGACGTCGGCAGCCGGGTGGCCCAGGCGCTGGCGCGGCAGCGTCCTGATTCGGTGCGGGCGCTGGTCGTCGCGCCGCCGCTGCCCGGTATCGGGCGCCGGATCCTGGACCCGGAGCCGCAGCAGGAGTTCTGGTATCAGGCGTTCCACCGCCTGGAGCTGATCGAGGCGCTGATCGACGGCAGGCCCGAGGCCGTGCGGGCCTATCTGCGGCACTTCTGGTCGCACTGGTCGGGATCCGCGTTCACGGTCGACGAGGCGGACCTGGACCACCTGGTCGACGTCTACGGCGCGCCCGGCGCGTTCGCCGCCTCCATCGCCTGGTACCGGGCCGGCGCCGGGGCCGTGGCCACGTCGGTGCGCGAGACCACGCCGGCCGCCGAGGACCGGATCAGCGTCCCGACCACGGTGCTGTGGCCCGATCAGGACCCGCTGTTCCCCCGCGCGTGGTCGGACCGGCTGGACGACTACTTCAGCGACGCCACGCTCCGCTTCGTCGACGGCGCCGGGCACTTCGCGCCGCTGGAGTACCCCGACGAGTTCGCGGCGGCGATTTTCGCTGCGCTGGGGATGTGACGGCGCACCTCGACTGGCACCTAGGCCGGCGGCGGATCAATCGCCGTCGGGCCCCAGACCGCCAGCCGCCCGCGCGAGCAAGCGCTCGACGAGCTCGCCGACCGCCATCCGTGCCCCGAGCGACACGGCACGCGCGAACTCCTCGGTCCCGAGCGTGGTGCGGACGCGCTCCGTCACCCGAACCGTATTGGGACCGCCGGTCGCACGCTCGCGGTGCAACGAAGCCGCGGCGCCCAGCAGCACGGCGGCCTCCGTCGGGTCGCCGGCGTCGTGGGCGAGCGCGGCGAAAGCGACTGCCGAGCCGAGGAGTAGTGGCAGGTGCCACGACGTGCGAAGCAGGTCCAGGAGTGTGGCGAGCTGCGCGGCGGCGGCGGCGGGCTGGCCGTCCTCGATGAGGGCGAACGCGTAGGAGAGGCGGACCCAGAGTGCGCCGGCGTTGGCGACATGGCGCTGGGGGTGCTGGGCAGCAGAAGTGCGAGAAGCCTCAGAAGCCACGGCCACCGCCGCGGCAGGGCCCGAAGTCAACCCCGAAACCGCCGCCAGCCGCAGCGTGATCGCCGGATACACCCCGACCGGATCGTCCGGCGGAAGCCCGCCGTCGACCTGCCGGATCACCGCCGCGTAGTCGGCCAGCGCGCCGCGCAGGTCCCCGCGCCCGCGCCGCACGTCGGCCTCGACCGCCGCGAGCGTCGCCAGCACCGCCTCGGAAACCTCGCTGAGCCGGTGTGCCCGCGCACGCTTCAGCCGGACTTCGGCGGCGTCCAGATTCCCGTCCCAGTAATACAGGTGCGCGATCCACGCCAGGGCGTTGACCGCTTCCTCGGTCCCCGGCCAGCGGTCGAGCAGCGCGTCGGCCTCGGCCAGCAGCTCCGAGGCGGCCGCGGTGCCGTCTGTGCGCACCACCACTGTCGCCAGCGTCAGCAAAGCCCTGAGAAGGGCCTGCTGGTCGCGGATACCGCGCAGCACCTCGACGGCCGCCGCCAGATCCGCCGACGCCGAGGCGTAGTCCCCGGCGTTGAACAGCGCACTGCCGCGCAGCAGCAAGGCGTTGCCGACCAACCACGGGTCCGCCGATGCCGTGAGTTCGGCGAAGTCCTCCGACCCGCCGGCGTACACGGCCGTCACGAGCCGGAAGACGGGATGCGGCCCGCGCTCCTCGCTCAGCGCACGCGCGTACACCCCGAGGAACCCAGGGCTCGCCTGCACCATCTGGTTCCAGCGCGCCGGGTCCAGATGGTCCTGCAAGTCCGCCGCGAACGCGCAGGAAAGATACGCCGAGGCCAGGCCCGGCGGCGGCCCGCCCTGCCCGACCGACCCGACGGGCCCGCCCTGCCCGACCGACCCGCCCGGCACGTCCGGCCCGACCGGCCCACCCGGCACGTCCAGCGCGTCCGGCCCAAACGGCACGAGCGGCAGCACCCGCCGCCGCCAAGCCGTCAGCTCCGTGCGATGCCCCCGCAGCAGCAGATACCAGCTGAGGCTCCCGAACAGGCGCAGAGCCGTGCGGACATCGCCGTTCTCAACGGCCCAGCCCAGCGCCGCGCCGCAGTTGTCGTGCTCGGCCGCCAGAATCGCCAGCCACCGAACCTGCTCCGCCGTGCGCAGGGCCGGCTCGCCGCGCTCGACGAGGCACGTGAAGAACTCCGCGTGGCTGCGCGAGGCCGCCGCCAAAACGCCGTGGGCCTGCGCGTCCTCGGCGGCGTAGGCACGGATCGTCTCCAGCATGCTGTAGCGGGCCCCGTCCCACTGCACGATCGACTTGTCCGCCAACGACGCCAGCAGCCCCGGCGACTCCTCCCCGAACAGGATCCTGACCGTGTCCGCGGTGGTGCCGCCGACGAAGACCGCCAGCCGCCGGGCCAGGTCGCGCTCGGCCTCGGTCAGCAGGTCCCAGCTCCAGGCCACCACGGCGCGCAGGCTGCGGTGACGGGGCGCCGCCGTGCGCGGGCCCGCAGCCAGCAGCCGGAACCGGTCGGCCAGGCCCGCGGCCACGTCCGCCGGGTCCATCGAGCGGGTCCGGATCGCCGCCAGCTCCAGCGCGAGCGGGATGCCGTCCAGGTGCCGGCAGATCGCGCACACCGCCGCGCTGTTCCCGGTGTCCAGGCCGAAGCCGGGGCGGGACTGCGCGGCCCGGTCGGCGAACAGGCGTACCGCCGCGGATTGCAGCGCCTGGCGGGGATCGGCGTCGGCATCGGCGGGGGCCAGCGCCAGCGGCGGGACCGGCAGCAGGCGCTCGCCGGGCACGTCGAGGGGTTCCCGGCTGGTCGCCAGGATCCTGATACCCGGGCAGCGCTCCAGGATGGTGTGGACCAGCGCGGCGACCGCGTCGATCAGGTGCTCGCAGTTGTCGATGACGAGCAGCGCGCGCCGGTCCGCCAAGGCCTCGGCGACCGCTGCGGCGCTGTCGCCCTCCGTGCTGTCGGCGCCGTCCGCACCGGGTCGAGCGACCGCCGGAACGCCGCGGGCTCCGACTGCTCCGCGGGTGCTGAGGGCGCCGTGAGCTCCGCGCGCGCCGAGCGGGGCCAGCGCGCCCAGGACCGCGCCGCCGAGCCGCGCCGGCCCGGCCACCGCGCCGAGCTCGACCAGCCAGACGCCGTCGGGGTGGCCGCCGGACAGGCGCGCCGCCGTCTCCAGCGCCAGCCGGGTCTTGCCGGTCCCGCCGGGGCCGGTGAGCGTGACCAGGGCGCTGTCCTCCAGCAGCCGGCTGATCGTGCCGACCTCCGCGTCGCGGCCGACGAACGAGGTCAGCGGACGGGGCAGGTTCGTCCGCGGCCCGCGCGGCTCCGAGGCCGGGGCATGGGCATCAACGTGCGCAGCGTCCTGCCGCAGCAGGTCGGTATGGACAGCGGCGAGTTCCGGCGACGGATACACGCCGAGCTCGTCGGCCAGCAGCCGCCGGATGGCCTGATAGGAGGTGAGTGCTTCGGAGCGACGGCCGGCGGCGGCGAGCGCCGTCATCAGCCGTGCGGTCAGCGGCTCGCGCAGCGGGTGCGCCGCGACCTCGGCCGCCAGATCGGGGATCGACTCCTCGGCACGTCCCAGGGCCAGCCGACAGTCGGCAAGCAGTTCCACCGCTTCGAGCCGCGCCGTCTCCAGCGCGGCGGCGGCGCTGGCCAGTTGCGGAAAGCCGGTCAGGTCGGCGAGGGCCGGGCCGGTCCATTCGCGCAACGCCTGGACCAGGGTCGATGCGGCCAGTTCGGAGGCGTTCGCGGTGTTGTTCTCGGAAGTGTTTTCAGTGGCGTTCGCGGAAGCCTGGCGCCGCGCGAGCATCAGAAGGTGAGTGAACCGGTGCGCGTCGACGTCGCAGGGCTCGATCATCAGCGCGTACCCGCCGGCGCGCCGGACCACCGCCGCGCGTCCGCAGACCGCGCGAAGCCGTTTCACCAGTGTCTGAAGCGCGTTGGCCGCGTTCTCCGGAGGCTGTTCGCCCCAGATCGCGTCGATCAGCCGTGCCGACACCACCGGACGGCCCGGCTGGAGCGCGCACAGGGCCAGCAGAGCCCTGACCCGCGGGCCTCCGACCCCGACCGGAACGCCGTCCTCCGAAACCAGCCCGACCGGTCCCAGCAGCGCCACCCGCATTGATGATCTCCCCCTGTTCCGCACCATCTTCAGGGGCTGGTCACGACGGGTCAAACGAGCACGTCATGATCACCGGGCTTGGCCGCTTCCCCAACGGAAGGTGAGGTCCGAGTGAAATCAGATGAATAGATCCCACGTCCGGCATCTCTGCCCTCCGGGAACGTTTTCGCAGGCCATATGCGGTTACCCAACCGACGTGACTGGCAACAGCGTCCTGCTCGCGCTCGTGGTGGCCACAGCGCTGGGCTTCGACTTCACCAACGGCTTCCATGACACCGGCAACGCGATGGCCACCTCCATCGCCACCGGGGCGCTCCCGCCCCGAATCGCTGTGGCGGTGTCCAGCGTCCTGAACCTCGTCGGGGCGTTCTTGTCCTTCAGCGTCGCGGCGACCATCGCCAGCGGTCTGGTCCAGACCCACCTGGTGACGCTCACCATGGTGTTCGCCGGGTTGACCGGCGGCATCCTGTGGAACCTCGCCACCTGGTACCTGGGGCTGCCCTCCAGCTCCTCGCACGCCCTGATCGGCGGGGTCGTCGGCGCGGCCATCGCCTCGGCCGGCGGGCACGCGGTGCAGTGGCACGGCATCACGTCCAAGGTCATCCTGCCCGCCGTCCTCTCGCCGGTGATCGCCGGGATGGTGGCGGCCGTGGGGACCTGGCTGGTCTACCGGATCACCCGCGGGGTGCCGGACGGGCTGCGCGGCCGGGGCTTCCGGATCGGGCAGATCGGCTCGGCGTCCATGGTGTCGCTGGCGCACGGCACCAACGACGCGCAGAAGACGATGGGCGTCATCACCCTGGCCCTCATCGCCAACGGCTCCGTCGGCGCGCACGCCAAGGCGCCGGCGTGGGTCATCATCTCCTGCGCCCTGGCGATCAGCCTGGGCACCTACGTCGGCGGCTGGCGCGTGATCCGGACGCTGGGCAAGGGCCTGGTGGAGATCGAGTCGCCGCAGGGGATGGCGGCCGAGTCGTCCTCCGCCGCGGTGATCCTGCTCTCCAGCAGCTTCGGCTACTCGCTGTCCACCACGCACGTCGCCACCGGCTCGATCCTGGGCTCCGGCGTCGGCAAGAAGGGCGCCGAGGTGCGCTGGTCGGTCGCCGGCCGGATGGCCTTCGCCTGGGTGCTGACGCTGCCCGCCGCGGGCCTGGTCGGCGCGCTGGCCTACGCCACGGCGCACGGCATCGGCGGGACCGCCGGCACCTCCACCATCTTCGTGGTGCTCGCCGCCTGCGCGACCGGGTTCTACCTCGCCTCGCGCCGCACCGCGGTGACGGCGTCGAACGTCAACAGCCAGTGGTCCGGCTCGGTGGCCCCGGGCGCCGTGCCGGTCGGCGCGGCCGCGTGATCGGCTGAAGGGAAGCAGCGAACGTGAACTCCTGGATCAATCTGAACGCGCTGTGGAAGATCGTCGTGATCGGCCTGCTGGCCGGTGCCGGGCTGCCCGCGCTGTTCGCGGTCGGGCTGCGGGCGCTGGCGCCCCGGGGCGGGGCGTCGGGGTCGGGGCCGGGGTCGGCCGGCGCAGCGGAGGCCTCCGCCGAGGCACAACCTGACCTGCTCGGGAAGGTGGCTGCGGGGATCTGCTTCCTCGCCGTGCTCGCCGCGATGGGATGGGGTGTCTACAGCATCGTCCACAACAGCTGACCATTACGAGCTGAATCCGCCCGGCCGGTCAGGAGTCTCGGACTCCTGACCGGCCGGGCGCTTTCCTGTGAGTTGCTTCTCAAAGTCGATATTGATGCCCGGCTCATCACTCTCTCACCCCGCCGGGTGACGGTTGGTGGCGATCCATCCAGCCGTCGTGGAGGTGTCGACATGGAACGCGAAGCCCGTCGCAGGCTCGTCCGAATATCTGCCGTGACCTGGGGCGTGACCGCCGCCAGCGTGGCCGGCGGGGTGGCGCTCGCCGCAACCGTCCCCCGGGCACACTCGGAGTCGAGTACACCGACCACAAGTACATCGTCCAGCTCAGGGCTCCAGCCAGCGACGTCTGCACCGACCACGTCATCCTCATCGTCGACCACCACCACGTCCGGCCACACCACGACGTCGGGTGCGTCGTGAACACCGCGGCGGCCGACTGGCGCGCCCTGGGCTGCGCGGTCCGGCTCGCGGTCACCGAACCGGCCGCCCTGGCCGATGCGCGCCAGGCGCTGACCGGGTGGCTGGCCCGGGTGGACTCCGCCTGCAGCCGGTTCCGCGACGACTCCGAGCTCGTGGCGCTGGACCGCTCGGACGGACGCGAGACGCCGGTCAGCGACGTGCTCGCGGACGCCGTCGCCGCCGCCCTGCGCGGCGCGGAGCTCACCGGCGGGGACGTCGATCCGACGGTCGGCTCGGCGCTGGCCGGGCTCGGCTACGACCGCGACTTCGAGCTGGTGGAGCACGACGGCAGCCCGGTGCGGCTGGTGGTCCGGCCGGTGCCGGGCTGGCGGCGGATCGCGTTCGACGCGCGGCGCCGGACGCTCGCCGTCCCGGCCGGCGTCCGGCTGGACCTGGGCGCCACGGCGAAGGCCTGGGCCGCCGACCGCGCCGCCGCCGAGCTGGCCGCGAGGTTCGGCTGCGGCGTGCTGGTCGGCCTCGGCGGCGACATCGCCGTCGCGGGACCGGCGCCCGGGGACGGCTGGACGATCCGCGTCCAGGACCGGACCGACGATCCGGATCCGGACGCCGCGCACACCAGTGTCCTGATCCGCGACGGCGGCCTGGCCACCTCCGGCACCGCCGCGCGCCGCTGGACCCGCGGCGGCAGGACCCTGCATCACATCGTCAACCCGCACACCGGCCTGTCGGCGCGCACGCCGTGGCGCACGGTGAGCGTGGCCGCCGCCGGCTGCCTGGACGCCAACATCGCCGCCACGGCCGCCGTCATCCGCGGCACCCGGGCCCCGGCCTGGCTCGCGGAGTGCGGCCTGGACGCGCGGCTGCTCGCCGAGGACGGGACGGTGTGCACGGTCGGCCGGTGGCCCGCCGCGCCGCGGAGCACGGGCTTCTCCTACGCGCTGGACCCGAAGCTGGACCCGAAGGTGGTGTCGTCGTGGACTCTGCGGTGATCTGGTACGTCGGACAGGCCACGGGGATCGTGTCCCTGACGCTGTTCAGCGCGGTGATGGTGCTGGGGATCAGCGTGCGGCGGCAGGTGCGGATCCCCGGGATGCCGCGGCTGGCCGCGGTCGCGCTGCACCGCAGCATCTCGTTGCTGGCGGTGGCGTTCCTGGCCGTGCACATCCTCACGGCGGTCGTCGACTCCTACGTCGATATCAGCCCTCTGGCAGCAGTGGTGCCGTTCACGTCCGCGTACTCGCCCTTGTGGGTGGGCTTCGGCACGGTGGCGCTGGATCTGATCGTGGCGGTGACGGTCACGAGCTTGCTGCGGGCCCGGTTGGGGCGGCGGACGTGGCGTGCGGTGCACTGGCTGGCCTACGCGTGCTGGCCGGCGGCGGTGCTGCACGGCGTGACGATGGGCAGCGGGAGCGGACAGCCGATGAGCGGTTGGCCGTTGTGGCTGACGATCGGCGGTATCGCCGCGGTGCTGATCGCCCTCGTGCCGAGGGTGTCCGCGGGACGACGTGCCCTGACCCCGGCCGACGTCCTCGCGGGGGTCCGCCGATGAACACGGTCACGGCGCCCGTGCGCGTCCGGTCGCTCGCCACGAGCACGGCGCGGCGGCTGCTTCCCTTGGAGCCGTTGGGTTACGAGGCGCATCGCGCGATCTACGGCGACCTGTCGTACCTCGACGGTCAGCAAGTCGTCGTGGCGGCAGAGTTGTCCGGTCTGTGCGGGCAGGGCGGTGCGGCGTTCCCGGCGCACCGCAAGATGACGGCGGTCCGCGAGGCGGCGCGGCGGGCCGGACGCCGGGCGGTCGTGATCGCCAACGGTTCGGAAGGCGAGCCGGCCAGCGCGAAGGACAAGGCTCTGCTGTGGCATGCGCCGCACCTGGTGCTGGACGGGATCGCGCTGGCGGCGGCCGCTGTCGGCGCCGACCGGGCGTTCCTGGCCGTCGAGTCCGGCCATGGCCTGGGCAGGTATCTGACCGAGATGAGTCGGCAACGGCCTGCCTCGGCGGTGCCGGTGCCGGTCACGGTCGTCGAGGTGCCGCGACGGTTCCTGTCCGGGCAGGAGTCGGCGCTGGTGTCGTTCCTCGACGGCGGTGCGGCGCTGCCCCGGTACCAGGCCCGGCCGGTGTTCGAGCGGGGCGTCGGCGGCGGTCCGACGCTGGTGCAGAACGTTGAGACGCTGGCGCATCTGGCGCTGATCGCCCGGCACGGCCCCGGGTGGTACCGGTCCGGTACGGCCACGGCGCTGTTCACGGTGCGGCGGGCGGACGGTGGGGCGACCGTGGTGGAGGCCATGGCGGGCACGCCGCTGGGCGTCCTGGTCGGGGGCGGGGCCGGCGCCGCGACCGGGCAGGCGTTGTTGGTCGGCGGGTACCACGGCACTTGGCTGCCGCTGACGGCCACCGCCGCCGGCACCGGCACGGCCACGGCCACGGCCACGGGCACCGCCACCGCCACCAGCACCGGCACCGGCACCGGCACCGGCACCGGCACGCTGTCAGGTGTCGAGCACCGCGCCACCGCCGTCACGCCCGACACCGGCATCAGCGCTGCCACCCTCGGCGTCTCGCTGGGAGCCGGCCTGCTGGCCGTCCTGCCGCACGACCGCTGCGGCCTGATCGAGACCGCGTCCGTCCTGCGCTACCTGGCGCTGGAGTCAGCCGGGCAGTGCGGCCCCTGCCTGAACGGCCTGCCCCGCATGGCGGCGGCCTTCAACGAACTCGCCCACCCCACGCCGCGCAGCGACCTGCGCCGACTCCGCGACGACCTGTCCCGCTGGGCCGGACTGATCACCGGCCGCGGCGCCTGCCGCCACCCGGACGGCTCAGCCCGCCTGGCGCGCAGCGCCCTGATCGCCTTCGCCGCGGAGATCGACGACCACGACCGGGGCCGATGCCGGGCACCCGGCCGTCCGCCGATGCTCCCGACCGGCCCCGCCGGCCCCGCCGCCCCGATCGAACAAGGAGGGTGACCTCATGTCCGAAGCCACCAGCAAGACCCGGCCCCGGCACCCGAGCGTCGACTGGACCGCGTGCCAGGGGCACGGCGGCTGCGCCGACCTCCTCCCGGAGCTCATCACCCTGGACGAGTGGGGCTACCCGATCGTCCAGCGGAGCCCGATACCCGCAGGAGCCCAGCGGCGCGCCCGGAAAGCCGTCTCCGAATGCCCCGCGCTGGCGCTGCGTCTCACAGACTGATCCGGGCATCAGCCGGGCGGCATTCCGGATGAGACGCCACAATCGGACCATGGACTCCATCGACGCGGCCGAGTTGGCCTTGAGCCTGCCCGAAGTCGACCCCAGCCGGCCGAGCATCGCGCGGATCTACGACTTCTGGCTGGGCGGTTCGCAGAACTTCGAAGCCGACCGCGAAGCCGGACGCCGCGCCGCCGAGGCGCTGCCCTCGCTGCCGGCGTGGGCGAAGGCGAACCGCGTGTTCCTCAGGCACATCGTCGGCGAACTGGTCACGACGTACGGCGTCCGCCAGTTCCTCGACCTCGGCTCGGGAGTCCCCACGGTCGGCAACGTCCACGAGGTCGCGCAGGCCGTCGACCCCGCGGCGACGGTCGTCTACATCGACATGGACCCGGTCGCCATCGCCCACGCCCGGGCCCTGCTCGCCGGCAACGCCACCGCGCACGCGGCGCTGGCGGACCTGCGCGAGCCGCAGGTCGTGCTGGACCACCCGGTCGTGCGCGACAACATCGACTGGAGCAAGCCGGTCGCGGTGCTGATGTTCGCGGTGCTGCACTTCATCGCCGACGACGAGCAGGCCGCACAGATCGTGCGCGCGTTCATGGAGCCGTGCGCGCCGGGCAGCTACCTGGCCATCTCGCACGGCGGCTACGACCACAACGCCTTGGAGGCGCAGCAGCAGGCGGCCCAGAACTACGTCCAGCGCACCGGCGTGCCGTTCACGGCGCGGAGCGCCGAGCAGATCGCGCCGTGGCTCAAGGGCCTGGAGATCGAGCCGCCGGGACTGGTCAACGTCGACGTGTGGTTGCCGAGCTTGCGGGAGGGCGGCAATCCGGTGCCGCCCAGCCTCGGCGTGCTCGCTCGGAAGCCGATCAGCGCGGGCGACGAGAAGCGGGGAGTCTGAGGTGACCGTGAAGCGAATCGGCCTGGTCGTGCACGGCGGGCGGGCCGAGGCTCCGGCCGCGTGCGAACTGGTGCGCAAGTGGTCTGCCGAGCGCGGCATCACCTGTACTGACATCGATGTCTGGCACAACCGGCGGCGCAACGCGAAGGACGAGGTCGAGGCCGCCGGCAACCCGGACCTGATCGTCACGCTCGGCGGGGACGGCACGTTCCTGCGCGGCGCGCGGCTGGCCGCCGCGAACGACGCGCTGCTGCTGGGCATCGACCTGGGACGCGTGGGCTTCCTGACGGAGGTGCCGATCTCGGAGATCACCACGGCGCTGGACGCCGTGTGGGAGCACCAGATCACGATCGACAGCCGCATGCTGCTGACGCTGCGGGTCTCGCGCCGGCTGGAGCTGCCGGACGACATGGAGCGCTGGGCGTCGGTGTACGGCCGCGGCTCGCTGCTGCCCGCGCCGAAGGTGCGCGACGACGGAGTGGCCTGCGACGAGTGGGGCATCCCGCTCAACGTCTCCGGCGTCAACGACATCGTGTTGGAGAAGCTGTCGCGGGACCACCAGATCTCGGTCGGCGTGTACGTCGGCGGCCACCTGCTCGCCGCCTACTCCGCCGACGCGCTGGTGGTGGCCACGCCGACCGGCTCGACCGCGTACAGCTTCGCCGCCGGCGGCCCGATCGTCTCCCCGCGCGCCGAGGCGATCGTGTTCACGCCGGTCGCGCCGCACATGGCGTTCGACCGGTCCGTGGTCGTCGGCCCCGACGAGCCGGTCGGGCTGCGGCTGCTCGAACGCTCCGGCAACGCCGCGGTGACCATCGACGGCCAGCTGCGCGGGCTGCTGGAGCCGGACGACTGGATCGGGGTGTACGCGGCGCAGCGCCGGCTCCGGGCCGTGCGCCTGGGACCGACGAACTTCTACGGCCGCCTGCGGGAGCGCATGAACCTCACCGACGCCCCGGCGGCCGTGGCGGACGGGTTCGCAGGGCCGATCTGGTCCTTCACCACGCCCCCGCCGGCCGACATGTCGCACCTGACGCTGGCCATAGACGAACTGGCCATAGACGAAGTTGACGAAGTGGACGAGGACGACGTCAGCATCTGAAGCGCTACCGGGGACGCCGGGCCGTGCGGTATAACCGCCTTGACGAATCAGAACTCTGATGATCGCGGAACTCTGATCATCAGGGCTCTGGGACTCATGCCGCACCATCCGCCGTGTCGCCACCACCCGGGAGGTCCCATGTTCCGCCGCACCCTGACCGCGGCCGCCGCCGTCACGCTCACCGTGGCCGCCGCCTCCGTCATCCCCGCCGCCACCGCGCAGGCCCACCCGGCGTGCAGCGCCGGGGTGACGTGGTGCCTGTGGACCGTCTACCAGGACCCCGCGCACACGGTCTACGTTGGCGAGCGCGGCTACAACTGCAGCGGCACGTGGTTCACGACCGGCACTCAGACCGGGTACGTGGTGTTCCAGATCCTGCCCTGCTGAACGACGCTGTCAGCCGGCGGCCGGGGACTGCTGCCCGCCGGCCGCCAGGGACTCCAGCGCCGCCATGGACTCCATGGAGAGGATCCGCGCGTTCTCCAGCGCCACGACCACCCAGCGGTCCTCCTGCCAGGCCATGACGTACAGCTGCATCGAAAAGCGGGTCGCCGGCGGCTCCGTCTCCCCCGGCATCAGCATGCCGACGCGGCTGTTCACGACACCGGTGTCCGGGCCGACGAGCCGGGCGAACCCGATCTCGCTGCGCACCAGCTGGGAGCCCTTGATCACCGTGTCGAAGAGCATCTGGTGGGCGGCGATCATCTCCGCGCGGCCGCGATAGATGGTGCCTTCGAGCTCGGCGAAAAGGGCGTCCTCGGCGAAGTCGGCGAAGAAGCCGGGGACGTCCCCGCGGTTCCAGGCCTCGTACATCCGGCCCGGAATGGCGCTCATCGCCTCGATCGACCGTTCCATGTGATCACCCTTCTGTGATGTGTACGCCTCCATCGTCGCCGGGCCCGCCGGCGGCCACCTTGACTTTCCGTGCCCGGTTACCGGACGTCAGTGCCGCCGCGTTGTAGCCGTAGGTCGCCTTGAAGAGCCTGCTGAAGTGCGCCGGATCGGCGAAGCCCCAGCGCGCCGCGACCGCCTCGACCGTGCGGCCGCCGCGCGCCAGCTCGGCGCGGCACTGCTCCAGCCGGCGCCGGCGGATGAGCGCCGCGACGGTCAGCGGCTGGTCTTCGAAGAGCTTGTGCAGCCGGCATACGGAGATGTGGTGGGCCGCCGCGATCGAGCCCGGGGCGAGGTCCCGGTCGGACAGCCGGGCCTCGATGTAGCCGACGACGCGGTCACACAACGCCTCGTCGGGTCCCGGACGCACGTCGTCCAGCCGGGACGCGAGCGCCACCGAGACCAGTTCGACCACCGCGGCCGCCGACCGGTGCGCCTCGGCGGCGCCGAAGCCGCCCAGCGAGCGCACCATGCCCCGCGCCAGCGCGGACACCAGGGCTCCGGGACCGCTGGTGCCGCTGACCCGCACCCCGGTCAGCCGGTCGGCGTCCCCGGGGCGGATCCGCAGCTCGCGCCGGGGCACGAGCATGGTCACGTGCCCGCAGGCGGTGCTGGCGAAGCGGACCGGCCGCGCCGGATCGATGAGGACCAGATCGGCCGGCCCGAGCTCGGCGACGGCGCCGCCCTGCTCGACGCGCGCACGTCCGCGCGTCATCAGCTCGATCTGCCACAGCTGCTCGTCCTCGGGCCGGGTGCGGCGAGCGTCCCGGAAGCACTCCCCCTCGGGCGTGACCAGCTCGATCACCTTGAGCGGCCCGAGGTCGCGCGCCACGAGCCCGGCCCGGAAGGCCCCCGCGTCGTGCCGTCGGCCGACCACCGGCGGCAGACCGCTCGCCGCGGCCGCTGCCTGGAAGCTCTCGATATCGGTGAACACCGTTCCAATGGTAAGGCCTGTATGTGAGCGTCTGTCTGTGATCACTTGCCCGGAGCGGCAGCACCCGGGCGTCGCCGGGGCCGCATCAGACCCCTGCGAACAGCTGCTGGAGCTCGGCCGTGCACATCATGTAGCCGTCCAGGGCCGGCAGCTGCCGCAGATAATGCACCAGGTCTGCGCGCAGCGCGAACACCCGCACCGGGGTGCCTGCCGTGTGCGCCGCGTCCACGACGCCGCGCACGCCGGCGAGGACCGCCGGGTGCCGGGTCTGGTAGGACTCCGCGACCAGGTGGTTGTTGCGGTCGGCGGCCAGGTAGAACTGCACCAGGTCCTTCGTGCCGACGAACAGTTCGCTGGCGCCGGCCGCGCAGATCGCCGGTGCCGCGTGCACGGCCGCCGGGGTTTCGATGAACGCGGCCACCGGCACTCCGGCCGGGAGTTGGAGGTGGTCGCGCAGCTGCGTGTATTCGTGTTCGTCGGTGAGGAACGGGACGGACAGGTGCACCCCGTCCGCCGCGCCGCCGAGGCGCTCCCGCAGCGAGCCGAGCGCGGCGTGCAGGGCGTCGCGGTAAGCGCTGGAGCCGAGGAGCCAGCGCGCGCCGTGCAGGCCCATCTCCGGGTTGGGTTCGGTCGCCACCGGGGCGGTGGTCACGTGTGCGGCGTGGTCGGAGCGGAGGTCGAGCAGCCGCAGCACGATGCGCTGGTCGGGCAGCAGCGCGGCGGCGAAGGCGCACAGCCGGTCGGCCAGGGCCCGTCCGTAGGCCACGGCCTGCGCCGGTCCGCCTTGCAGCGCGTCGAGCGGACGCAGGCCGGCGGCCAGGCACAGGAACTCCTCGCGGATGAAGAACGACTCCACGCGCTTGGCGTCCGGCCCGCAGGCGTTGATGGTCTCGATGTCCTGCAGGTCCGCGATGACCGCGCACAGCGAGCCGAGCTCGTCCAGCGCCGCGCCTTCGTCACGTGTCGGGGGCAGGTCGGCGTCCGTCCGGCTCCCGAGCAGGATCGACTCGCTCTCCAGGTGCAGCGTGACCTCGCCGTGGAGCCGCGCCAGGTCCGCGTGGTCGATCCTGAGCACCGGGATGCCCCGGCCGCGGCAGATGGACTGCATGTGGCCGGTGCGGCCGCCCGAGCTGCACACCACCGCGCGGGCGGAGACGATGGCGTCGTAGAGGTCCGCCTCCAGCCTCGGGGCGACGAGGATGGATCCCTCGATCGGTCTGCCGGTGTGGTTGCAGAATCCCTGCACGACACTCTGCTTGCCTCCGGACAGAAGCGATCCCTTGATACGCCGCCCGCTCAAATCAGCCCTCCGGATGTTCGATACCTGCCAGACCGAGCCGCCGGCGCAGCTGCCGGGGCGTCACGGAGACGTCGGTGAGCCGTTCGACGGCGGCCCGGTTCACGGCCGCCCGGACCAGGCGCTCACGGCGGGAGGCGTCGGCCGCGGCCGCGGCGGCCCGCGGGCCGCCGAGGGAGCGGATGCGGGCATCCAGCCGTGCGGCGAGCTGTTCCCGCTCTGCGCGCGCCCGTGTCGCCAACCTCCTCACCTCCAGTACTACAGCCTCGTCGAATACGGTCCGGACCGCTTGTCCGATATTGCCGAATTCCTCCGGGTCCGCCGATTCGCCCACGGATTCGCCCGCGGATACGTCCGCAGATTCGTCCGTCCCCGCGCGCCGGCCATCGTCGAACTCGCCGAGTTTCCCGAGCTCAAGCAGCTCCAGCGCGTGCGCGGCGACCGTGATCGACTGGTTCTTGATGGTGGCCAGATTGAAGGCGAACGCGCCGGTCCGGCCGTTGCGTACGATCTCGTCGCCCTCGCGCGGCACGCCGGCGGCGAAGACCGGGCCGATCGGCTCGCCGTCGCGGCCGAGCAGCCTGCCGTGGGCGTCCACTTCCACACCGCGGCCGGTGCGGCGGTGCGGGACCGCGAGTCCTTTCGCCTGGAGATTGCGCCACAGCGGCTGGGTCACGCGGCCGTAGTCGGGCTCCCGGGCGAAGTTGGAGACGACCAGATCGGCTTCGATTATTTGAGGGTCCTGAGACTCCGGCGACGCGATGCCGACGGCCAGCCGCCCCGACTCCCCCGGCGTGATCGTCCCGACCCGGCCGACGACCAGCCGCACCCTTCCGTCCGACGGCAGCATCGCATGGTCGATGACTGACATGGTGTACTCCACGGCGCACACGCGCAGCGCGGAGATCGCCGTGCCGAACTCGTCGAGCAGGCTGCGCAGTTCGGCGGAGGGGATCTGCTCGATCACCTCGGGGCAGTACGGCTCCCACGCCTTGGCCACCCGCTCGGTGACCACCGCCGGATCGATGTCGGGATGGTCCCGGGCGACCGCCGCGCAGGCCGCGTCCCACTCCGACCGCAGGCGCGCCAGGAACTCCTCCCGGTCGCGGTACGGCTTCAGCAGATCGCGCGGGCACGGCAGCCGGACCACGTCGTGCTCGTGGTCCTCGGGGTACGTCCGGAAGATGGTCCCGCTCCCGGAGATCAGGTGGATGGTTCCGGTGTGGCCCTGGCGCAGCAGCAGAGCGGCCGAGTCGTACGCGCTCAGCACGGATCCGACGATCGCCACCGTCGCCTCCGGCGCGAGACCTGCGAGCGTGCGGATGCCGGCCGCGGAGTACGGATCGCGCACGAAGGCCGCGTGGCCGAGCACGCCGGCGGCGAAGGGCGGCTCCCGCAGTTCCAGCCCGGTCGCCAGGATGACTTCGTCGAACCACAGAACCTCGGCTGCGTCTGCGGCTGCGTCACCGGCTCGGGCTCCGGCTCCGGCTCCGGCTCCGGCTCTGGCTCCGGCCACCGCACCGGACTCAGGCTCCTGATCGCGCGGCGCGTACCCCCGCACCGTCACCTCGACCCCGTCCGCCCGCACGTCCAGATCGACGGCCTCGCCGTCGGCCTCCACCAGCACGACGCCGACCAGAGCCTCCTGCCTGGCCTGCTCCAGCCGCTCGGCCAGGTAGTCCTGAAAGATCCGCCGCGGCGCGGGCCCCTGCTCCACGAACTCGAAGTCCGACCACGGCGCCGGCCAGCCGCTCCGGTCGGCCTCGACGTTCGCCCAGCGCACGAAGTCGAGCACGTCCTCCCGGAACGCCGACATCCGGCCCGCCTGGACGTTGAAGACGTGGTCCCAGGGGTTGCCGTCGCGATGGTAGGCGACGCCGGCGCACCGGTAGTCGGCGCGCCGTTCGAGCAGCACGACCTCCAGCGGACCGCGGGCGAAGCACAGCAGTCGGATCGCGGTGGCGGTACCCGCCAGGCCGGCGCCGACGACGAGGATTCTGGGGCGGACAGCAGTACGGATCATTGGCAGGACCCTCTGGTACGGCGACGACCCGGCACCGTTGGCCCGACCGGGAGCGTTCGCTGCTGACACGGACTGTATCCGAATCAGGGTACTGAGGATCAGGGGTGCTGTCGCCGCTTGTCCGCAGTTGGCGCGGTGCGCCGAGCGCCGCCGAGCGGTGCTCGACGCGGCGATGCGGTTGCCCGTGGAACAGGGCCTGGGCGCTCCGACGGGTATGATCTGCTCAACTACTTCGCCACCAAGACCGACCTGCTCAACGAGCTCTACCTGCACCTGAAGCAGGATCTGGCCGCCGCCGTGTGGAGCACCCCCTTCCCGGACGGGCCGCTGCACGATCGCGCCCTGGAGGGCTGAACCCGCTGGACCAGGTGGGGTGCGGAGGCTCCGGTGAAGCAGCGGGCGCTGATGGCGCTATCGCGGGTCCGGTCGCCGAGCCGAAGGGATACACATCATGAGCGGTGAGCACGTCCTGGTGACAGGCGGCAGCGGTTTTCTCGGCATGCACTGCATCGCGCGACTGCTCGACGACGGCTACCGCGTGAGCACGACGGTGCGCACTCCCGGCCGCGCCGAGCAGGTCCGGACGACACTCGCGGGCGATATCCGTTTCGTCACCGCGGACCTGACGAAGGACGAGGGCTGGGACGAGGCCGTCGCCGACGTGGACTACGTACTCCACGTCGCCTCGCCGTTCCCCGCGGCCCCGCCTGCGCACGAGGACGACCTGATCCGGCCGGCCCGCGACGGCGCGCTCCGCGTCCTGCGCGCCGCACAGCGTGCGGGGGTCCGGCGCGTGGTGCTGACGTCTTCCTTCGCGGCCATCGGCTACGGCCACGCACCCACCGACGTGCCCTACGACGAGAGCTCCTGGACCGACGTCGACGCCCCCGGCGTCACCGCGTACGCGAAGTCGAAGACCCTCGCCGAACGCGCCGCCTGGGACTTCGTCGAGCAGCAGGACGAGCTCGAACTGGCGGTCGTGAACCCCACCGGCATCCTCGGCCCCGTCCTGGGCCCCGGCGACGGAACCTCCGTGGCCGTGGTCGCGAACCTGTTGCAGGGCAAGCTCCCGCTGCTGCCGCGCGCCTCGGCCGGCATCGTGGACGTCCGCGACATCGCCGACCTGCACGTGCGCGCCATGACCGACCCGAAGGCCGCCGGCGAGCGCTTCCTCGGTACCGCGGGGCTGATGTCCTTGTCCGAGATGGCAGCCACCCTCAAGCAGGGCCTCGGCGCCGAGGCACGACGGGTTTCGACGCGGACGATCCCGGACTGGGTCGTGCGCCTGGCGGCACGGTTCGACGACAACGCGCGCCAGGCGGTTCCGATGATCGGGCGTCCGCACCGGGCCACCAGCGCCAAGGCGGAACAGCTGCTCGGTTGGACGCCGCGGCCGAAGGAAGAGGCGGTACTCGCGACCGGTCGCAGCATCCTGGCCAGGGCGCACTGACCGCAGCCCGGGCGTCCCAGGCGTCGACCCCGCAGCCCGGTCCTCAACCACCGAGTTCGGCCGCGGCCCCGGCCAGCAGCAGGTCCAGCGCCGCCGGATACGCGCTGTCATTCATCCGCGCGACCAGCAACGGGGCCGCGGCCGCGATGTGCGGATGCGTCGTCCCCGGCAGCCGCGCGTACGTGGCCTGCCACTGCCGCTCGTCCGCCTCCCGCGTCTCCTGCGGCAGCGCCAGCGAGGCCGCGTCCAGCGCCGCGAACGCCAGCGTCTGGTCGATGAACGCGTGGTAGATCCGCGCGGCGGCCTCGCCGTGGAAGCCCGCGTCGTGCAGGATGCCGAGGATGGTCTCGTCCGCGGCGATCTCGTGCGAGCGGCCCGACACCCGGTTCGCGGTGAGCTGCGCGGCCTGCGGGTGCGCCAGGTACGCGCGGTGGATCGCGGTCCCGAGCGCACGCAGGTCCGGCTGCCAGCGGCCGGTCGGCTGCCAGCCGGCCAGCGCCTGGTGGATCAGCTCGTCGGCGATCGCCAGGACCAGGTCGTCCATGCCGGCGAAGTAGCGGTAGACGGTGCTCGGGTCCGCGCCGAGCGCCAGCCCGAGGCGGCGCGCGGACAGTCCCTCGGCGCCGTGCTCGGCCAGCATCCGCAGCGCCGTGGCGACGATCAGCTCGTGCGTCAGCACCGTCCCGGCCTTGGTGGGGCGGCGCCGGCGCCGCGCGGTCTCGGAGGTCACCGGTTTCGGGGGCATGGCGGCAGCGTAGCGCCTTATGCCAACACCATTGACGTTAGCGCGCGGCCGGCGGTTCGATCGGCGTCATGCGAATCCTCCTTGTGGGCGCCGGCGGCGTCGGCACCGCCGTGACCCGTATCGCCGCCCGCCGTTCCTTCTTCGAGCACTTCGTGGTCGCCGACTACGACCCGGCGCGGGCCGAGGCGGCGGTGGCGGCCGTGGCCGCGCTCGGCGACGACGCCCGCTTCGTCGCGGCCCAGGTCGACGCCTCCGACCGCGACGCCGTCCGCGCCCTGCTCGCCGAGCACCGCTGCGACGTGCTCCTCAACGCCACCGACCCGCGCTTCGTCCTGCCGCTGTTCGACGCCGCGCTCGCCGCCGGCGCCGACTACCTGGACATGGCGATGTCGCTGTCCCACCCGCACCCCGACCGTCCCTACGAAGAGTGCGGCGAAAAGCTCGGCGACGCCCAGTTCGCGCGCGCCGGGGAGTGGGAGAAGGCCGGGGCCCTGGCGCTGGTCGGGATCGGCGTCGAGCCCGGTCTGTCCGACGTCTTCGCGCGCTACGCCGCCGACGAACTCTTCGACGAGATCCACGAGATCGGCATCCGCGACGGCGCGAACCTGACCGTCGAGGGCTACGACTTCGCACCGTCGTTCAGCATCTGGACCACGATCGAGGAGTGCCTGAACCCGCCGGTGGTCTACGAGCGCGACCGCGGCTGGTTCACCACGGCACCGTTCAGCGAACCGGAGGTGTTCGACTTCCCCGAGGGCATCGGCCCGGTGGAGTGCGTGAACGTCGAGCACGAAGAGGTGCTGCTGGTCCCCCGCTGGGTCGACGCGAAGCGCGTGACCTTCAAGTACGGGCTCGGCGACGACTTCATCAGCAAGCTGAAGACCCTGCACGAACTCGGCCTGGACCGCACCGAACCCCTCGTCATCCCCAGCGACCGCGGCCCGGCCGCGGTGTCCCCGCGCGACGTCGTCGCCGCCGCGCTGCCGGACCCGGCCACGCTCGGCGACCGCATGCGCGGCAAGACCTGCGCGGGTACCTGGGTGACCGGCACGAAGGACGGCGCGCGCCGCGAGGTGTACCTCTACCACGTGGTCGACAACGAGTGGTCGATGCGCGAGTACGGCTCGCAGGCCGTGGTCTGGCAGACCGCGATCAACCCGGTGGTGGCGCTGGAGCTGTTGGCGACCGGGGTGTGGAGCGGCGCCGGGGTGTTGGGCCCGGAGGCCTTCGCGCCGCGGCCGTTCCTGGATCTGTTGGTGGCGTACGGCTCTCCGTGGGGGATCCGCGAGGACACGCAGGGGTGACTCAGGAGATAACGCAGAAGGTAACGCAGGGGCTCTAGAGGCGCCGTATTAGGGTTCGCGGAGTTCTTCAGCACTTGTCTTGCGAAAGCCCAGGCGGGGCTGCGAAACCGGCCCTGAACGGTCGCCCCGCCTGGCGCCGTCCGGCATAAGGATCTACCTTGTGCGCTGTGACCGAGGCAGCTTCCGCACCCCGAACTGTGATCCTCACGGTCGACGACGATCCGGGCGTGTCCCGCGCCGTCGCCCGGGATCTGCGCCGCCGCTACGGCAGCGACTACCGGATCGTGCGCGCGGAATCCGGCGCCGCGGCGCTCGAGGCGTTGCAGGAGCTCAAGCTGCGCGGCGACCTGGTGGCGCTGCTGATCGCGGACCACCGGATGCCGGAGATGAACGGCGTGGAGTTCCTGGAACGGGGCCTCGACGTCTTCCCGGCCGCCCGCAGCATCCTGCTGACCGCGTACGCCGACACCGACGCGGCGATCGACGCGATCAACATCGTCGACCTCGACCACTACCTGCTCAAGCCCTGGGACCCGCCGGAGACGAAGCTCTACCCGGTGGTCGACAGCCTGCTCGACTCCTGGCTCGCCGAGGACCACCGCGCCGTGCTGGAGACCCGCGTCGTCGGCCACCGCTGGTCGGCGCGCTCGACGCAGGTGCGCGAGTTCCTGGCCCGCAACCAGGTCCCCTTCCGCTGGTACGCCTCCGACGAGCCGGAGGGCCAGCGCCTGCTGCTGGCCGCCGGCCAGGACCCGGACGCGACCGGCGCGGACGCGCCGCGGCTGCCGCTGGTGATCGCGCCGGACGGCCAGACCCTGCTGGAACCGGACGACCAGGAGCTCGCCGACCACGTCGGACTGCGGACGACGCCGGCCGGGGAGTTCTACGACCTGATCGTCGTCGGCGGCGGTCCGGCGGGCCTGAGCGCCTCGGTCTACGGTGCGTCCGAAGGGCTGCGGACGGTCCTCGTCGAGCGCCTGGCGACCGGCGGGCAGGCCGGGCAGAGCTCGCGGATCGAGAACTACCTCGGGTTCCCCAACGGCGTCTCCGGTGCGCAGCTGACCGGCCGCGCGCGGCGCCAGGCGGCCAAGTTCGGCGCCGAGATCCTGACCGCGCGCGAGGTCGCCGGGCTGGAGATGTGCGGCTCCTCGCGCCTGGTGCGGTTCGCGGACGGGACGGCGATCGGCGCGCACACGGTCATCCTGGCGATGGGTGTGGAGTACCGGCGGCTGGAGGCGCCCGGGATCGACGAGCTCACCGGCAAGGGCATCGCCTACGGCTCGTCGCTGTCCGAGGCGCTGAACTGCGAGGGGCGGGACGTCTTCATCGTCGGCGGGGCGAACTCGGCCGGGCAGGCCGCGGTGTACCTGTCGCGGTTCGCGAAGTCGGTGACGCTGGTGGTGCGCGCCGAGTCGCTGGAAGCTTCGATGTCGTACTACCTGATCCAGCAGATCGCGCAGATCCCGACGATCGTGGTGCGGTCCGAGACCGAGGTCGTCGAGGCGCACGGCGAGGAGCACCTGGAGCGGCTGACGCTGCGGAACTCGGCCACCGGCGCGACCGAGGACGTGGACGCGCAGTGGCTGTTCGTGTTCATCGGCGCCGCTCCGACGACCGAGTGGCTCGACGGGGTCGTGGAACGCGACCGGCGCGGGTTCTTGCTCACCGGGCCGGACATCGCCGCGGGAGGTGGGGCGGTCAAGGGGTGGACGTTGGAACGTGCGCCTTATCTGCTGGAGACGAACGTGCCGGGGGTGTTCGCGATCGGGGATGTGCGGTCGGAGTCGACCAAGCGGGTCGCTTCGGCGGTGGGAGAGGGTGCGATGGCGGTCATGCTCGTGCACCGGTACGTGGAGAAGCTGTGAGCGCCGCGGGCTTGGGCGGCGGGGTGCCGCGGTCGTGCAGTGTCGAGGAGCTGCGCACCCTGTTCCTGTTCGAGAAGCTCGACGAGGAGCAGCTGAACTGGCTGTGCGAGCACGGCACCGTCGAGGCGTTCGAGCCCGGCCAGGTGTACGCCGAGGGCGAGGCGGCGCAGTGGTTCTACGTCCTGCTTGAGGGAACGGTCGTGCTGTCGCGGCGGGTCGGGGCCGACGACGTGGAGGTGACGCGGACCTCGCAGGTAGGCGTCTACAGCGGCGCGTTCCAGGCCTACCTCGGCGACCGGGTGCAGCAGATCTATCGGAACTCGTTGTCGGTGACGGTGCCGTCGCGGTTCTTCGTGGTCTCCGCCGAGCTGTTCTCGACGCTGATGCACGAGTGGTTCCCGATGGCGGTGCACCTGCTGGAGGGGTTGTTCTTCGGGACGCAGATCCAGCAGCAGATCGTCGGCGGCCGGGAACGGCTGCTGGCGCTCGGCGCGTTGTCCGCCGGGCTGACGCACGAGCTGAACAATCCGGCGGGTGCCGCGCTGCGCGCCGCGTCCGCGCTGCGCGAGGGTGTGGTCGGCGCGCGGGCCGATCTGGGCGCGATCGCGGCGCACGGCGAGCGGGCTCCGAGCCTGGCGGCGCTGGTGGCGGTGTTGGATCGCGCTACCGAGGCGGCTGCGCGGGGGAAGGCGTCGGTGAGTGGCCTCGGTCCGCTGGCGATCTCCGACCGCGAGGACGCGATGGCCGACTGGCTCGACGACCGGGGCGTCGAGAACGGGTGGCAGCTCGCGCCGACGTTCGTGCAGGCCGGGCTGGAGGCCGAGGATCTGGACCGGATCACGGGTGGTGTGGACGGCGGCTCGGGTGGCGGGGTGGACGACGGCTTGGACGACGGCGTGCTGCCGGCCGTGCTGTCGTGGCTGGCCCGAACGCTGGAGACCGAGGGTCTGACGGCCGAGATCGAGGAGGCGACGCACCGCGTCTCGGACCTGGTCGGCGCGGCGAAGCAGTACTCGCAGTTGGACCGTGCCTCGCAGCAGGAGGTGGACGTCCACGAGCTGCTGGACAGCACTGTGACGATGCTCGCGGGGAAGATCCCGGCCGAGGTGCGCGTCGTGAAGGACTACGGCACGGGCCTGCCGAAGGTCCCGGCGTATCCGGCGGAGTTGAACCAGGTCTGGACGAACCTGATCGACAACGCGGTCGCGGCCATGGCCGACGGCGGCACGCTGACGATCAGCACCAGCCTGGACCGGGAGCACCTGGTGGTCGAGTTCCGCGACACGGGGCCGGGCGTGCCCGACGAGATCAAGGGGCGGATCTTCGAGCCCTTCTTCACCACGAAGCCGGTGGGGAAGGGGACGGGGCTCGGGCTGGACATCTCGTGGCGGATCGTGGTCAGCAGGCACCATGGGGATCTGAGTGTCGAGTCGGTGCCGGGGGACACCCGGTTCCGGGTTCGGCTGCCGCTGCGGTGGAACGGGGACGGGGAGTCGGGCTCGTAGCCGGTCAGCCAGGTCAGCCGAGTCAGCCGAGTCAGCCGAGCAAGCCAAGTCAGCCGAGTCGGGCGTACAGGTCCTCGGGCCGGATCGCGATCGCGCTGACCGTGACGGTGCCGCTGTGGCGGAAGCGGAGCGTGAACGTGACCTGCTGGCCGGGGCGGAGGTCCGGCGGGTTCGCGATGACGACGTCGGCGACGTGCGGTGCCATCCGCAGCTCCCCGCGCGCCGGGATGGCGAGGCTCGCGACGGGGTCCGGCCGGCCTTCGGTGCCGACGTGCAGGTGACGGCTGAGTTCGACGTCCGGCGACACGGTCGAGGTGGCTCGGAGCAGGGTGTCGGGGACGTCGCCGGGGTTGCGCACCGTGAAGAACGCCGCGGTGGTCGTCGGGCTGGTGGGCACGAGGATCCACCCGGCGCTGACCCGCACCGGTCGCGGGGTGCCGGCGCGGCCGGCCGCGACCCAGCCGGTCAGGAGGGTGAGCGTGAGCCCGGCTGCCGCGATCGGAACCGCCGCCGCGCGGACGGCAGCCGTCCACCGCCGCGCGCCTGAGCCGGTCATCGCGCCCCTCCCCCGAGGCTGCGGCGCTGCGGCTGCCACGTGCGCAGCCGCAGGCTGTTGCCGACGACCAGCAGCGAGCTCGCGGACATCGCGGCGGCGGCCAGCATCGGGTTCAGCAGTCCGACGGCGGCCAGCGGGATGAGGACGAGGTTGTAGCCGAAGGCCCAGAGCAGGTTCGCGCGGATCGTGGACAGCGTGCGCCGGGCCAGGCACACGGCGTCGGCGACCAGGCCGATGTCGGCGCGCACCAGGGTCAGGCCGGCGGCGCCGATCGCGGCGTCCGTCCCGCCTCCCATGGCGACGCCCAGGTCGGCCGCGGCGAGTGCGACGGTGTCGTTGACGCCGTCGCCGACCACGGCCACGACGCGGCCGGTGGCGCGCAGGTCGGCGACGATCGCAGCCTTGCGTTCCGGCGAGGCCGAGTGGTGCACAGCGGTGATGCCCAGCTCACGCGCCACGGCGGCGGCCGCGCCCGGGCCGTCGCCGGTCGCCAGGACCGGTTCCAGTCCGAGGACTCGGAGCCGGCGCACGGTGCGGTAGGCGTCGGGGCGGAGGGTGTCGCCGATCGTGAGGATCGCTGCCGGGGCTCCGTCCACTTCGACCAGGACGGGGGTGCAGCCGCGTTCGTCGGCGTCGGCCAGCGCTGTACGGAGTGCTTCGGGTAGTTCGTGGGGCTCGTCAGGTCGTAGGACGCGGACTTCGTGGCCTTCGACCGTCGCGCCGACGCCGATACCGGGACGCGACCAGAAGTCTGCGACGTCGGGCAGCGCCGAGCCGCCGCTGTCCGGAGCCGTACGAAGCGCGGCAACAGCAACGGCAGCGGCGGTGACGGCGCGCGCCAAGGGGTGCTCGGAGCGCTGTTCGACGGCTGCGGCCAGCCGTAGTACCTCGGCGGCGTCGTGCCCCGGGGCCGGCGTGGTGGCGAGCAGCGTCATGCGGCCTTCGGTCAGCGTGCCGGTCTTGTCCAGGACGACGGTGTCCAGGTGCCGCAGCCGTTCCAGCACTTCGGGCCCCTTGACCAGGATGCCCAGCTGCGCGCCGCGTCCGGTGGCGGCCAGCAGCGCGGTCGGGGTGGCCAGGCCGAGCGCGCACGGGCAGGCGACGACCAGGACCGCGACGGCTGCGGTGATCGCGACCTGGGGCCGCGCTCCGGCGCCCTGCCAGAAGCCGAGGACGGTCGCGGCGATGGCCAGCACCGCCGGGACGAACACCGCGGCGACGGTGTCGGCGAGGCGCTGCGCGCGGGCTTTGCCGGTCTGGGCGTCTTCGACCAGGGCGGCGATGCGGGCCAGTCGGGTATCGGCGCCGATCGCGGTCGCGCGGACGAGGAGCGTGCCTCCGACGTTCATGGTGCCGCCGGCGACGCGGGCCCCCGGGCCGGCCTCGACGGGGACGCTCTCGCCGGTCAGCATGCTGAGGTCGAGCGCGGAGGCGCCTTCGACGACGATGCCGTCGGTGGCGACCTTCTCGCCGGGGCGGACCACGAACTCCTGGCCGGTGAGGAGTTGGTTCAGTGGGATCCAGCGCTCGTGGCCGTTGTCGCGGACGCAGACTTCTTTGACGCTCAGCTCGGCGAGGGAGCGGAGGGCTGATCCGGTCTGGCGTCGGGCTCGGCTTTCCAGATAGCGCCCGCAGAGGACGAACAAGGGCACGCCGACGGCTGCTTCCAGGTACATGTGCCCGGCACCGTCGCCGCCGCCACCAGCGCGGAGCGAGAAGCCCATGCGCATGCCGGGGTCGCCTGCGGTGCCGAAGAACAACGCGTAGACCGACCAGCCGAAGGACGCGAGGATGCCAAGGCTCACCAGGGTGTCCATGGTCGCGGTGGCGTGCCGCAGGTTGAGCAGGGCTCGGCGGTGGAAGGGCCAGGCGCCCCAGGTCACGACTGGCGCGGCGAGGAGGAAGCAGAACCATTGCCAGTTGCGGAACTGGAACGCCGGGATCATGGACAGGAGGATGACCGGCACGGCCATCGCGGCGACGCCGAGCAGGCGTTCGCGGTCGGTTGGCGGCTCGGGCTCCGACTCCGGCGGGGCGGCGGCGGAGACCAGGCACGCCGTGTATCCGGCCTGCTCGACCGCGGCGATCAGGTCCTGGACCGGGATGTGCGCCGGATGCAGGATGCGGGCCCGGCCGGTGGCCAGGTTCACGCCGGCCGAGACGCCGTCGACGCGGGCCAGGCGCCGTTCCACGCGACTGACGCATGCGGCGCAGGTCATGCCGCCGACTACGAGATCGGTGACGGTCGGGGCGCTCACCGCATGCCACCCATCCCCGGCATCCCCGGGGGTGGCTGTCGTCCGACCGGCGGCACGCCGGGAACCAGATCGGGGGCGACCGGCCCGGCCAGGTGCCCGATGCCCAGCGCCCCGGCGTACAACCCCGCCAACAGCACGACGAACGCCAGCACCCGGCCGGACCCGCTGAGCCGCCGGCCCAGCTCACGAAGCCGCCTCATGAACACCTACAAGCACTCGAAATCGTCGCGCGACCCGGGAAACGGGCACCCGTACGGTGCCGCGGACGGTGCGCTCTGAAGTGATAGTCGTAGGCGAACCCCGGCTGGTTCCCGACCCGCCGGGGGCAGTTCTCAGGACCGCTACGACAGCGCCGGCAGCCCCGCGCTCTGGAACACCTGCTTCAGCACCGCCGGGTCCGACCCGGCCAGCGACGACCCGTCCTTCGACGCCAGCCAGAAGTTGTTCGGCAGCGAGAGGGTCTTGCCGTCGAGCATCAGCGTCGGCGTCCCCTGGAGTTGCAGCGTGTTGAAGTCCGACCAGTTCTGCTGGACCAGGCCCTTGTACGTGCCGGCGTTGACGCACGTCTCGAACGCCGGCGTGTCCAGTCCCGGGACCTGCTTGGCCAGCGAGATCAGCGTCGCGGTGCTGCTGTAGCCGTCGGTGGTCTCGTCCGGCTGGTGGGCGAAGAGCACGTCGTGGTACTCGTCGAACTTCCCGGCGGCCGCGGCGCACGCGGCGGCGTTGCCGGACTGGAGCGAGCCGCTGCCGTTGTCGTGGGTGTCGATGAGGGTCACCGGGTGGAAGAGCACGCGCAGTGTTCCGTTGGCGACGTAGGCCTTGTAGACGGACGCCGATCCCGTCTCCAGCGCCTTGCAGTAGGGGCAGCGGAAGTCCTCGAAGATCGTCAGGGTGTGCGGGGCCGACGCGGGGCCGTAGGACAGGGCCGTCGCCTTGTTCGCGGGGTTCGCGTACTTGTCGGCGACCACGGAGCCGTCGGTCGGCGGGGTGTAGGCCTTCGGCTTGGCGGAGTTCGAACTCACCGCGAGCCCGACGCCGACGCAGACCCCGATCACCACCACTACCACCGCGAGTATGCCGAGCCTGCGGCGCTGCATGCTCTTGCGCTGCTGGGCCGCACGCTCGGCGGCGACCCGCACGCGTGCGGACTTCTCGTCCCGAGCTCCCTGATCGCTCATAGCCCCATCCCCACCCACGTCGAAGAATCCTGATCGGCAATGCGACAGTGCGGCCGTGCGACAGTGCGGCAATGCCCCCGGGATCTGACCACCGGAGGACGGCGGCGTCAAGCCGGAGGCGGATGTGGCGCACAAGCCAGAGGCCCCGCCTTGCCCGCCTCCGACCCGCTCGCTACGGTGACCATGCCGTGGTGCTCGGGAAGACCGGTGGAAAACCGGAGCGGCCCTCGCCACTGTGATCGGGAATGCACCGGCTCCACGCCGGCCGCGCTTGTCTGGCGCGGCGGCGGCCACTGGACGCGTGACGCGTCTGGGAAGGCGGGGCCGGGGCTTCGACCCGTCAGCCAGGAGACCGGCCACGGCACCGAACATCGACCATCCACGAGGTGCTGGAGGCGAGCCGCGTGAGCGTGCCTGCGAACCGTTCTGTCCGGGCTGTCCGGGATTCGTCCGCGGGGCCGGTGCGCTGGCTGCGGGGCGACTGGCTCCGGTTCGGCGGGTTGCTGGCGGTGATCGTGGCGATGCACGTGGCCGCGTTCGGGATCCTGGCCGGGTTGGTCGCGCCGCACCACTACACGGTCGGCAAGCAGGTCTTCGGCTTCGGGCTCGGCATCACCGCCTACACGCTCGGGATGCGCCACGCGTTCGACGCCGACCACATAGCCGCGATCGACAACACCACGCGCAAGCTGATGGCCGACGGGAAGCGGCCGGTGTCGGTCGGGTTCTGGTTCGCGCTCGGGCACTCGACCATCGTCGTCGCGCTGGCCGCCGGGATCGCCGCCGGGGCACGGCAGGCCACGAGCCTCACCGACGACAAGTCCGGCACGCGCCAGTCCCTCGGCGTGGTGTCCACGACCGCCTCCGGCACGTTCCTGTACCTGATCGGGATCCTGAACCTGGTCGCGCTGATCGGCATCTACAAGGTCTACAAGGCGATGCGCCGCGGCGAGTACGACGAGGCCGCGTTGACCGCGCAGCTGGACAAGCGCGGCTTCATGAACCGGATCCTGGGCCGGCTCACCAAGTCCATCACCCGGCCCGGCCAGATGTACCCGGTCGGCCTGCTGTTCGGCATCGGCTTCGACACCGCCACCGAAGTCCTGCTGCTCGCGCTGGCCGGCTCCAGCGCCGCCGCCGGGCTGCCCTGGTACGCGATCCTGTGCCTGCCGCTGCTGTTCACCGCGGGCATGACCCTGTTCGACACCCTCGACGGCACCTTCATGAACTTCGCCTACCACTGGGCCTTCTCCAACCCGATCCGCAAGGTCTACTACAACCTCACGATCACCGGCCTGTCGGTGGCCGTCGCCCTGGTCATCGGCAGCGTCGAGCTGATCGGCGTGGTCCACGACCAGTTCGGGTTCGCCAACCCGGTCACCGACTGGATCGCGAACCTGAACCTGAACAACGTCGGGTTCGTGATCGTCGGCGCGTTCGTGGCTGTCTGGGTGGCGGCGATCGCGTACTGGAAGATCGCGCGCGTTGAGCGGAGGTGGAACGCGGCCGGCGAGGAGGGCTAGCGGAAGCCCGGCGGCGTGCGGATGCGACGATGGCACCGTCATGAGTGTCGACTGGGGACTGCGCGCCGTGCGGTCTGCGATGTTCGCGGCCGTGTGCACGCTGCTGGCCACGGCCGCGCACTTGTCGATGTCCGGGCGGTCGGTGCCGTGGTGGGCGCTGGCCATCGCCGGTGAGGCGACTTTCGGGCTGGCCTGGCTGCTCTCTGCGAAACAGCGCGGCATCGTCCATGTCGTCGCCTTGACGATCGGTGCCCAAGCCGGGCTGCACGTCTGGTTCGAAGTCGGCCAGGTCCTGTCTCCCGCACCGGCCATGGCCGGAATGACCATGCCTGGCATGTCCTCAGACCCGGGCTTCCTCGGCTCCGACAGTTGGGGGATGCTTACCGCGCACCTCGCCGCCGCCACCGTAGTAGGCCTCTGGCTCGCGACCGGTGAACGCGCGGTCTTCCGGTTGCTGGCTTCGGCGGCGACCTTCCTTCTCCCGCCGCTGGCGCTGCTGTTCCGGGTGGTTGTTCCCGTGCCGCAGGCGCCCAGTGTGCCGGTTGTGAGCCAGAGTGCTGCGCCGCTGCGCCAGCTCCTGCTCGTCCACGTCATCATCTCCCGCGGGCCGCCGGCCGGGGTCGCCGTCCGGTAGACGGCCCTGTCCGGCGACGTGATCCCGCGTCGCCGTGTCTCTTTTTCTCCAGCAAGGACACACGGTGATGACCCCTGCGCTGAAACACCCGGTCGATCAAGCCGACGTCGACGCGCTGGCCCTGGCCGCCCGGGACGGCGACCCGGCCGCCGTCGAGCGCTTCATCCAGGCGACCAGGCCCGACGTGCGCCGCTACGTCGTGCGCCTGAGCGGCAGCCCGCAGGACGCCGACGACCTCACGCAGGACACGTACCTGCGGGTCCTGCGTGCGCTGCCGGCCTTCCAGGGCCGGTCGTCGGCGCAGACCTGGCTGCGCGCGATCGCCCGGCGCACCGTCGTCGACCGCATCCGCCGGGCCTCGGCCCGGCCGCGGCTCGCGGACACCGACGACTGGCTGGGCGCGGCCGAGCGTGCGCAGCCCGACGGGCTGCCCGGCTTCGAGGAGGGCGTGGTGCTGGCCCAGTTGGTCGCCGCGCTGCCCGAGGACCGCCGGACGGCGTTCGTGCTGACCGCGATGGTCGGCCTGCCGTACGACGAGGCCGCCCTCGTGATCGGAACCCCGATCGGGACCGTCCGGTCCCGCGTGTCCCGGGCCCGCAGCACGTTGGTCGCCTCGCTCGGGAACTGAAGCGCGGCCCGCCCCGACTACTCCTTCCGTGGAGCACAGGATGAAACTCTCGGGGCGGGCCTTCCTTGTCGGCACGGCAGCGTTCGCGCTGCTGGCGTCGCTCACCACCGCGTGTGGGAGCAGCGCGTCGTCCGGGACGGCCGCCGGAAACTCGGCAGGCATCACCGGCACGCAGCCGCCGACGACAACGCCGGCCAGGACCGCCTACCCGCTGACCATCGACAACTGCGGCCAGAAGATCACGTTCCAGAAGGCGCCGAGCCGGGTCCTGATCCTGAACGGCACATCGGTCGGCGAGGTCGAGAGCTTCATCATGCTCGGCCTGGACAAGACGATCCTGGCCGACGCCCAGCACTACGGCGTCTCCGACGACCCGGAGATGGTCGCGAAGATCGACGCACTCCCCACCGGCGGCCTGACGATGAACAAGAACTTCGACGTCCCCGCCGAACAGGTCCTCGCCGCCAGGCCGGACCTCGTCGTGTCCACCTGGGCCGGCGGCTTCGACGCCAAGAACGGCATGGCCACTCGGGGACAGCTCGCCGCGGCCGGGATCAACAGCCTGGTGAACCCGACCAACTGCGCTCAAGGCGATCCGAACGCCACCGGCGCCGAGAAGAAGGCCTTGGCGACCCAGGGCATCGACTCCTCCTTCGACTTCATGACCCTGCTCGGCCGGATCTTCGACGTCCAGCAGCGGGCCGCCGACCAGGTCACCGAGCTGCGCGACCGGATCGACGCGGTGCAGAAGTCGAACCCCGGAACGCCGCCCAAGAAGGTGCTGATCGCCTACCCCGGCATGTCGATGATGAACGCCAACGGCCTGCCCGCGATCATGACCGGCGGCATCTACGACAAGGTGATCGCCGCGGCCGGCGGCGTGAACTCCTTCGCCGGCAAGGACTCCGACACCACGCGCACCCTCAACGCCGAACAGCTCGCCGCCGCCGACGTGGACGTCCTGGTCGTCGGCGAGTTCACGCCGAGCGAGAAGCCGGACGCGGAGGCGGCGAAGCTGTTCGCCGCGTATCCGCAGTGGAACGCCTCGAAGACCAGGACCTACGCCGTGGCGTCCGACGGCGTGTATCTGGGTCCGATGAACGCGTGGGCTGTGGAGAAGATCTCGAAGGTGATCCGGGGCCGTGGCTGAGACGGCTGCTGAGGCGGTGGCTGAGGCTGCGGCTGAGACGGTGGCTGAGGCCGCAGCCGGGACCACGACTGAGGGCGCCGAAGCCGTGACCCCGGCGCATGGCCTCGCACTTCGCCCCGCACGTCGCCTGGCGCGGCGCCCCACGCGGCGACGGCGCGGCCCGCACCTGCTGTCCGGAATCCCGTTCGGAGTCCTGCTCGCGGCGTTGGCCGTGGCCCTCGTCGGCGCCGCCGCGATCGGGATCTCGCTCGGATCGGTGAACGAGCCGCTCGGCGCCGTCTGGCGCGTGGTCGGGGCGCACCTCTTCCACACCGGGACCACCGATCCGCTGCGGGACCAGATCGTGTGGCAGATCCGGGTGCCGCGGGTGCTGTTGGCGGCGGTGGCCGGCGCGGGGCTTTCGGTGGCGGGCGTCGCCTTTCAGGCCCTGGTCCGCAATCCGCTGGCAGACCCCTACATCCTCGGCGTCTCCTCGGGCGCGTCGTTGGGGGCGGTCGGTATCGCGGTCGCCGGAGGGGTGGTCGGCGGGCTCGGCCAGACCGGAGCTGCTTTCGTGACCGCGCTGCTCACCGTGGTCGCCGTCTATCTGCTGGCGCAGCGCGGCGGCCGGCTTCTGGACTCGTGGTTGGTGCTCGCCGGGATCGCCGTCGGCTATCTGGGCAACGGAGTGACCACCTATCTCCAGCTGCGCCTGAATCCGACGGAGTTGCAGGGCATGATGTTCTGGCTCATGGGCAGCCTGGCAGGCGCGAAGTGGAGCGATCTCGGGCTTCCGACCGCGGTCATCGTCCTCTGTCTCGCGGTCCTGCTGGCGCAGGGGCGGCGCCTCAACGCGCTCTCCGCCGGGGAGGACGCCGCCGCCGGTCTCGGCGTCCCGGTGGCGGCACAACGTGCGCTGCTGCTGGTCATCGGGTCGCTGCTGACCGCGTCGATCGTGTCGGTGGTCGGCGGAATCGGGTTCGTCGGGCTGATGGTGCCGCACATGACGCGATTCGCCGTCGGGGCCGACCATCGCAGGGTCCTGCCGGTCGCGGCTTTGGCGGGAGCGGTGTTCCTGGTGCTCGTCGATCTCGTCGCCCGCACGCTGAACCGGCCGGACGAGCTTCCGGTCGGCCTGGTCACCACCGTGCTGGGCGCCCCGTTCTTCCTGTGGCTGCTCCGCCGCCGCACCGCCAGGGCGGGTGGCTGAATGCAGCTGGAGCTGAAGGGCGTGTGTGTCGACATCGACACCCGCCCGATCCTGTCCGACGTCGATCTGCGGATCGCCCCCGGCGAACTCGTCGCGCTGGTCGGACCGAACGGCAGCGGCAAGTCGACGCTGCTGCGCACCGTCTACCGGACCCTGCGACCCAGGGCCGGCGCGGTGTTCCTCGGCGGCGACGATCTGCGGCGGCTGCGTCCGCGCGAGGCCGCGCTGCGGCGCGCGGTGCTGCCCCAGCATGGCGACGCAGGGAGCGAGTTCACCGCCGCCGAGGTGGTCGGGATGGGCCGGACGCCGCACCTGCGCTCGTGGCAGCGTCCCGGGGACGGCGACGCGTCGATCGTCGGGGAGGCGCTGGAGCGCGTCGGGCTGAGCTGGGCCGCGGATCGGCTGGTGACCACGTTGTCCGGCGGCGAGCGCCAGCGGGTGCTGCTGGCGCGGGCGCTGGCGCAGCAGGCGCCGCTGCTGGTGCTGGACGAGCCGACCAACCACCTGGACATCCGCTCCCAGTTGGAGCTGCTGGAGCTGGTACGGGACCTCGGCCTGACGCTGCTCGCCGCGCTGCACGACCTCGACCACGCGGCGAGCCTGGCCGACCGGGTCGTGGTCCTGCGGGACGGTGCGGTGGTCGCGAACGGGGCGCCGTCGGAGACGCTGACTCCGGCGCTCATCCGGGAGGTGTTCGGTGTTCGGGCGCATGTGGGCTCGCATCCGATCACCGGTCGGCCGCACATCGCGGTGGCGATCTGAATCTCGCAGTTGCGAAGAGCATGCAACTGCGAGATATTCGCAATAAGCTGGAGTCGGCGCGGGCCGGACAACGTGATGACCGCGATCCCGCGGGAGGACGGTTCGCGCCGCACAGCGCTGTCCGGAACTGAAAGGGTGCCTTCGTGGCTGTCTATACGTTGCCTGACCTGCCGTACGACTACTCGGCGTTGGAGCCGGCGATCACCGGGGAGATCCTGGAGCTGCACCACGCCAAACACCACGCCGCCTACGTCAAGGGCGCCAACGACACCCTGGAGCAGCTGGCCGAGGCCCGGGACAAGGAGCAGTTCGGCGGCCTGGTCGGGCTGGAGAAGACGCTCGCGTTCCACACCTCCGGGCACGTGCTGCACTCGCTGTTCTGGCGGAACCTGTCCCCGGACGGCGGCGACAAGCCCGACGGGGCCCTGGCCACGGCCATCGAGCGCGACTTCGGCTCGTTCGAGGCGTTCAAGACGCAGCTCACCGCCGCCACCACCGGCGTGCAGGGCTCCGGCTGGGGCGTGCTGGCGCACGAACCGCTGGCCGACCGGCTGATCGTGACCCAGGTCTACGACCACCACGGCAACGTCGCCACCGGCATGACCCCGCTGCTGGTCTTCGACGCGTGGGAGCACGCGTACTACCTGCAGTACCGCAACGTCCGGCCGGACTACGTCAGCAAGCTGTGGTCCATCGTCGACTGGGCCGACGTCGCCGCGCGCTATCAGTCGATCGTGACCTGAATGCTGTGGTAGCCGGTGGCCCCGTCCGGAAGCGTGTCCTGAACCACCGGCGTCTGCAGCGTCCCCGTCCCGTCGGTGCAGCGGACCGTCAGGGTGTGCCGGCCCGGCGTCGCGTGCCACGGGTAAGACCACTGCCGCCAGGTGTCCGGGGTGTCGGCGGCCGCCAGGTCCGCCGTCACCCACGGGCCCTTGTCGACCTGCACCTCGACGCCGGCGACGCCGCGGTGCGTGGCCCAGGCGACGCCGGCGACGGCGATCGTGCCGGCCGCCAGGGTCGCTCCCGTTCCCGGGACGTCGATGCGGGAGGCGGTCTTCACCGGCGCCTGCTGCGCCCAGCCCTCGCCCACCCAGAAGCCGGCGGCCTTGGCGAAGGTGGTGAGTTCGAGGTCGACGACCCACTTGGTCGCCGAGACGTATCCGTACAGGCCCGGCACCAGCATCCGGCACGGGAAGCCGTGCTCGACCGGCAGCGTCTGGCCGTTCATGGCGACGGCGAGCATCGCCTGGCGGCCGTCGAGCACCGCCTCCACCGGGGTGCCGATGGTCATGCCGTCGAAGGACGTGGACAGGATCTGGTCCGCCCCGGCCTGGACGCCGGCCTGCCGGAGCAGCGGGGCCAGCGGCGCGCCGAGCCATCGGGCGTTGCCGCAGTAGGGACCGCCGATGGTGTTCGAGACGCAGGTCAGCGTGAGGTCGTGCTCTTCGAGCGGCATCCTGAGCAGGTCCGCGAAGCTCACCGAGAACGGCCGGTCCACCATGCCGTGGATCCGCAGCATCCACTCGTGCGGGTCGACCTGCGGGACCGTCAGGGCCGTGTCGACGCGGTAGAACTGGGCGTTCGGGGTGAAGAAGGGCTCCAGGTCGGGGATGGCCGGGTGGACCGAGGCGGGCACTTGGGGCAGCGGCGTGGCCGCCTCGGGCAGGACGACGGCGGCGCGCGCCGGGGCGACGTTGTAGCGGGAGTTGAGCCACGCTCGGCTGCCGAAGCCGCCGATCAGGGCGCCGGCTCCGGTGCCGAACAACGTCACGAGGAAGCGGCGGCGTTCGTTGGGGTCGGCGGCTGAGCCGGAGACGGTCGGTTGCAGACTCCAGAGCGTGAGCTGGCGCAGCACGATGACAGTGGCCGCGCCGGCCAGCAGCGCCGGGAACCAGGAACCGACGCCGACGACCGGCCGGGTGACCGCCGCGACCAGCCCGAGCAGGCCGAAGGCGGCGGCCAGGCCGGTCCCGACGTCCAGGTACCGACGGGCCACGACGCCGGTGATCACCGACAGGACACCGATCGTGATGTAGACGCCGGTGAGCAGCGCGGTCTTGTCGTGCGAGCCGAAGTTCCGGATCGCCGCCTCCCTGAGCCATGCCGGGCTCAGCTCGATGGCCCACTCCCCGACCGCGACGACCGCCGCCTTCGGGGCGCTGGCACCGAACGCGGCGGACAGGGCCGCGCCGAATTCGCCCGCTGCGACGCCCACGGCCGCGGCGAGCAGCCCGATCACGCCGCCGGTCAGCACACCCACCGGACCGCCGACCAGCCAGGACCCGCGTCGGCGCCCGGCACCGGGCTCAGCAGATGTCTCCATCGGCTACCGGGAACCCCGGCTCCGCACCCGCCAGGCCCACGCGAGCAGGCCCAGCCCGACCAGGACCACCACCACGCCGAGCCCGGTGTACTGGGAGTGCCCGGTCATCGACGACCCGTGCATCTTGCCGGAACCCTGAGCGATCCACACGCCCCCGATCACGATCAGGACGATGCCGACAGCGCCGCGAATCCACATCATGGGCTCCGATTGGGAGGGAGGAAGAACTCTGACCGCTCTCGGTGACACGTACCAGACTGCTGCCGGGTTCACTCGTTGGTAAAGAGGCGCGAAGGGTGTCGGCGGGGCGCTGGGCCGTTCGAGGCCTCCGGAAGGTTCGCCATTCGCTGGTGGCAGCAACGAGCCCGGGCTTCCCCCCGCGGTGGTCACCGCGACGGCTGCCCGGGCTCGGGGCCGAAATTGCTACGTGCGCTTGTGCCTACGCCTCTACCTACGCCTCCGCGCGCCGCGGCAGCTTCCAGTTCGGCCGCGGGTAGTGGCACGTGTACCCGTTCGGGTAGTTCTGCAGGTAGTCCTGGTGCTCCGGCTCGGCCTCCCAGAAGTCGCCGGCCGGCTCGACCTCGGTGACGACCTTGCCCGGCCACAGGCCGGAGGCCTCGACGTCGGCGATGGTGTCGACGGCGACGCGGTGCTGCTCGTCGTTCAGGTAGTAGATCGCGGACCGGTAGCTGCGGCCCAGGTCGTTGCCCTGGCGGTCGACCGTCGTCGGGTCGTGGATCTGGAAGAAGAACTCCAGCAGGGCCCGGTAGTCGGTCTTCTCGGGGTCGTAGCCGATCTCGATCGACTCCGCGTGGTCACCGTGGTTGCGGTAGGTCGCGTTCGGCGTGTCGCCGCCGGAGTAGCCGACGCGGGTGGAAACGACCCCGGGCTGGTGGCGGATGAGCTCCTCCATGCCCCAGAAGCAGCCTCCGGCGAGAATCGCCTTCTCGGTGGCCATCGCTATTCCTCTTCCTTCGCTGGACAGTGGGTTTTGGGTCTGCCCCACCTATAACAACAGGGTAGGTGCTCACCCTTCCCGTGGCTTGGCGTGTCCATGGCCACCCGCGCTACGCAGCGGTCTTGGGCGGGGGACCGGTCGTGCCCCGGACCACCAGGTGCGGGTCGACGGTGACCTCGCGCTGGGCCACCGGCGCGCCGTCCAGGCGCGCGATCGCCCGCGCGACCGCCAGCGTGGCCAGCGCCTCGACGTCCTGGGCGACCGTGGTCAGGTCGATGTGGCCGAGCCGGCTGAAGCTGGCGTCGTCGTAGCCCACCACGCTGACCTCGTCCGGGACGGTCAGGCCGCTGCGGCGCAGCACGTCGAGCATGCCGGCCGCGCTCAGGTCGTTGAACATGGCGATCGCGGTGGGCACCGGGCCGGCCAGCAGTTCCCGGGCGGCGCGGGCGCCCTCCTCCTCGCCGAACCCGCCGGCCAGCACGCGCGCGTACTCCTCAAGACCGTGCCGCCGCATCGCGTCCAGGTAGCCCCGGCGCCGCTCGGCCGAGGCCGCGGTCCGGCCGCCGTCGACGTGCACGATGCTCCGGTGGCCCAGCTCGACGAGGTGGTCGACGGCCAGCCACAGGCCGCGTTCGTCGTCGGTACGCACGACGTCCACGCCGCGCTTGTGAACGTGGCGGAACACCGCGACCACCGGAAGCCGGGCGGTGAGCTGGTCCAACTCCCCCGCCGGCAGCTGCGGGCCGATCGCGATCAGCGCCGCGCAGCGGTCGCGCAGCAGGTCGTCGATCGCGGTGCGTTCGTCGCGCCGGGGGGTGACCGCGCTCAGCGCCAGCTCGTAGTCCACCTTGGCGGCCGCCTCGTACAGGCCGGTGAGCATGTCGTGGTGGAACGGGTGTCTGACGTCGAACACCACCCCCAGCAGCCGGCTCTCGCCGCTGCGCAGGCGCCGGGCCCGGCTGTCGGGCTGGTAGCCGAGGCGTGCGGCCACCTCCCGCACCCGCTGCCGGGTGGCCTCGCTCGCGCCCGGCACCCCCCGCATCACGATCGACACCAGCGCGACCGAGACCCCCGCCTCGGCGGCGACGTCGGCGAGTGTCGGCCGGCGCTCCCCTGACTGCATGCCGGAAGCCTACCGCCATTACTAGAACGTTCTAGGCAGGTTAACTAGAACGTTCTATAGTTTCGGATCGTGGAGCTCCCAGTGATCAGTCCCGGCCGCCGACGGATGGCCCTGCTCGCCCTCGCCCTCGGCGGCTTCTGCCTCGGGCTGACCGAGTTCGTGGCCATGGGGTTGTTGCCGGACGTGGCGCACGACCTGCTGCCCGCCGACTACGCGCGGTCCTCGCCGGACGCGATCGCCAAGGCGGGCTGGATGATCACCAGCTACGCCCTCGGCGTGGTCGTCGGCGCGCCCACCATCGCCGCGTCGACCGCACGCGTCCCGCGCCGCCGGCTCGTCCTCGGGCTGCTGGCGCTGTTCGTCATCGGCACCACCGCTTCGGCGCTGGCGCCCTCCTTCGGCCTGCTGCTGGTCGCGCGCTTCGTGGCGGCGCTGGCGCACGGCGCGTACTTCGGCGCGGCCGGCCTGCTGGCCGCCGCGCTGCTCGGCCCCGGCAACGAGGGGCGCGGGTTCGCGGTGGTGCTGGGCGGGCTGACCACGGCGAACATCTTCGGCGTGCCGCTCATCACGCTGCTCGGCCAGACGGCCGGCTGGCGTGCCGGGTACCTCGCGGTGGCCGGGCTGTTCGCGGTGACGCTGCTCGCGGTGTTCGCGGCGGTCCCGGAGATGCCGGCCGCGCCGGGCGGTTCGCCGCGGGCGGAGTTGGCGGCGTTCCGGCTGCCGAAGGTGTGGCTGATCACGGCCTTCGTCGCGATCGGCTCCAGCGGCTTCTTCGCGGTGAACAGCTACATCGCGCCGGTGACCACGCACGTGGCCGGGCTGTCCACGTCGGCGGTGCCGTGGGTGCTGGCGGTGATGGGCGTCGGGATGACCGTGGGCAACGCACTCGGCGGGATCGCGGCCGACCGGAACCTGCGACGCAGCATCCTGCTCGGCTTCTCGGGTGTGGCGGCGGCCGTACTGCTGTTCACGCTGGCGGCGCACAACCCCGTGGGGTTGTTCGTCAGCGCCTTCCTGGTCGGGACCGCGGCCTTGTTCATCGCGCCTCCGCTGCAAGCGCAGCTGATAATGGCGGCGCCCGGAGCGCAGTTGATGGGAGCCGCGGTCAACCAGTCGGCGATGAACGTCGCCAACGCGGCCGGGGCGGGGATCGGCGGGGCCGTCATCGGGGCCGGGTTCGGGTACCTTTCGGCGGCTTGGGCCGGGGTGGCGCTGACGCTGGTCGGGTTGTGTCTGGCGTTCCTGAGCTTGCGGCGGGATCGGCCCCGGGCGGGCGTCGGGGGCGCCGGGGGCGGTGGCGACGCAGTCACGAGGGAATCGTCGCCTCAGCTCACGCCGGTGGGTACGTCTCGGTAGGTGCCGCGCAACGCCGCACCGGATGTCGACCGAGACGGACGGACCCCATGCACGAGGTAGCAGCACTGCTCGCCGAGTACGACCGCGCCCGGACCTACACCGACGAGCTGTGGAAGGACCTCAGCCCCGACGAGGTCACCTGGCGCCCGCACGAGAACTCCAGCGCGATCGGCTGGCACCTCGGGCACCAGGCGCACGTCGCGCACTTCATGATCCGCAACCTGACCGCCGCCGAGCCCAGCCCCGACCTCGAACTCGACGCCCTGATGGACTCCGCGCAACCGGAACGCTTCCGCGGAGCGCTGCCGACCATCAAGCGGCTCACCGCCTTCCGCGAGACCGTCGCCGAGCGCGTACACGCGCGCATGAGCGACATCGCCGGCGGCCGGGTCGCGGCCCCGGGGCAGATGACGGTGGTCGCGACGCACCTGCTGACCGCGCTGATCAACCACGAGTACCAACACGACCAGTGGATCGGGGAGGTCCGCGCCGAGGCGCTCGGGCATCCGCTTCCTCCCGACCCGGACACCGACCGGGTGCTGCGCCTCGACGGGTACCTGGTACTCAGGGCTCCAGGGTCATGAGGACAGCTTCGGCACCAAGAGCTTCGCGAGCGCCCGCTCGGCGCTCTGCTCCTGCGCGGCGTTTTCCGCCCCCAGCTCACTCCTGCTGACGACCACGCTCAGGTTGTAGTAGCGGCCGCCGACCGCGAAGAAGATCTCGGGGTTCCGTCCGTCGGGGTTCATCGTGTCGAGCCTGGCCTTGTCGCCGATGCCACTGACCGATGCCGTGGTGATGGCCGAGGGATCGGGCGTCGAGGCGAAGGTGTCAGCCGTCACCTCCCTGATGTCGGCATAGGAGGTGTGGGTCCCCCACGTGCAACCCCACACCGCGCTGCCGTCGGAGGCGGGGTCCTCGTGCGCGCCGGTGTACGGGCCCTCGGTGCCGACCGCCGCAGCCACCTGGTCGGAGCTCAGAAAGGTACACGCGTCGTCGGTCCGCGCCGGAGCGTCGGCGCCGCCGGTCGTCGCGGCACTGCCGTCCGCCGTCGTGGCGACGCCGCCGGTGGAACTGATCGAGGTGTCGGGTGCCGTCACCGAGGTGTCGGATGTCGTGGCCGAGGCATCAGCGGCGCTGGTGGCGGCCGCCGCGTTCGGCGCCGCCGCACCGGCTGAGGAGGAGCAACCGGCCAAACCAAGAAGCAGCACGGCCATGACCGCTGGGTAGACCTTCGACTTGTTTGTCATAGCCCTCATACCGATGCCCGCTATCTCGAGAAGGATCTACCTGGATTTCAGGCTGCGTAGCGTAGCGGGCCTCGACGACGCACCCTGACGGCACAAACATCGCCAGTCAGGGACTACAGCCCGGCTCGGGCGAAGCGGCGCGCCGACAACGGCACGAACACCACCAACAGCGCCCCGGCCCACAGCAGGCTCGCGGTCACCGAGTGCGTCAGCGGCCACGCGGCGCCGTGACTGGGAACGCCGGGGACATCGGAGGCGCCCGGAACGCCGGGAACCCCGGGGTCGCCGAACAACGATCGAGCAGCCGTGGCCAGCGCGCTGAGCGGATTCCACTCGCAGATCGCGCGCAGCCAGGTCGGCATCCGGTCCGTCGGCACGAACGCGTCGGACACCATGGTCAGCGGCAACGTCAGCGGCGCCAGGTCGGCCGCGGTGGACGCCGAACGGATCGCCAGGCCGAGGTAGGTCCCGACCCATGCCAGCGTGTAGCGGAACAGCAGAAGCAGCGCGCACGCCGCGACCGCCTTCCCGAAGCCGTCGTGGATCCGCCAGCCGGCGACCAGCCCGGTCAGCATCATGACCACCAGGCCGTACGCCCCGATGACGGCCTCGGCGCCGGCCTGGCCCAGCGGCATCGCCACGCGGTTGGTCGGCAGCGTGCGCAGGCGGTCCATCGCGCCGCGCGCCTGGTCCATGGCGACGTCCACCATCGCCGAGGACAGCGCGGTTCCGGCACCCAGGACGAACAGGCCCGGCATCATGTACTCGCGGTAGTTCGAGGAGCCCGCGATGCCGATCGAGCTGCCGAACACGTAGCCGAACAGGACCACGAACACCATGGGCATCAGCATGATGGTGAGCAGGGTTCCGGGTTCGTGACGCAGCCGCAGCAGGTTGCGGTGGATCAGGGTCCAGCCGTCGACGAAGACTGTCATGCGGCTGCCTCGATCGCGGCACGTGGCTCGCGCGGTGCGGCGGGTTTACCGGTCACGGCGAGGAAGACGTCGTCCAGGGTCGGCTCGCGGATCCCGACGTCCCGGATCACGGCTCCGGAGGCGTCCAGTTCCCGCACGATCTGCGGCAGGGTCGGCACCGGATCCAGCGCCGCGACCCCGATGTGCAGGTTGGCGGCGTCGGCCTCGGGGCGGCGCCCGGTCATCCGCTCCATGACCTCCATGGCGCGCGCCAGGTGCTCCGCCGACTCCACGACGACGTCGAGACGGCTCCCGATCTGCGCCTTGAGCTCGGCCGGGGTGCCCTCGGCCACCAGACGGCCGCGGTCGATGACGCCGACGGCCGAGGCGAGTCGGTCGACCTCCTCCAGGTACTGGCTCGTGAGCAGCACCGTCGCGCCGTCGGCGACCAGCTCGCGGACGGTGTCCCAGATCTCCGTCCGGCTGCGGACGTCCAGGCCGGTGGTCGGCTCGTCGAGGAAGAGCACCTGGGGCGCGCGCAGCAGGCTGGCGATCAGGTCCAGCCTGCGACGCATGCCGCCGGAGTAAGTTCCGGTCAGCCGATCGGCGGCGGAGGTGAGGCTGAACCTCTCCAGCAGCTCGTCCGCGCGGCGCCGGGATCCGCGCAGGCCGAGCCGTGACAGCCGGCCGAAGATCCGCAGGTTCTCCCGGCCGGTCAGTTTCTCGTCGAGCGTGGCGTCCTGGCCGGCCACGCCGATCACCCTGCGCACCTCGCCGGGCTGCCGAGCGACGTCGAACCCTGCGACGACGGCCTTCCCGCCGCCGGGTTCGGTCAGCGTGCTCAGGATGCGCACGGTCGTGCTCTTGCCGGCGCCGTTGGGGCCCAGCAGGCCGTAGACCCGGTTCGGCGCGATGGCCAGATCGAGTCCGGCCAGCGCTTCGACCTGCCCGTACTGCTTTCGCAGGTCTCTTGTATAGACGATCGCTTGTTCCATGGCCCTCTCCCGAAACCGGTGCGGCGCCCTACTGGGTACGGCGTACGCGGTTCACGGTAGCCAACTGGGTACGGCGTACGCAAGTGGCTCGAACGGCGCTATGCTGGGCGTCGTGTCGGATCCCAAGCCCATCATCTGGATGCAGCCCGAGAAGCCCACGCGTGGCCCGACACCGACACACAGCCGCAAGGAGATCGCCGCCGTAGCGATCAAGATCGCGGACGCCGAGGGACTGGAGGCGGCCTCCGTGCGGAACATCGCGAGGAACCTCGGCTCCGGCGCGATGACGCTCTACCGGTACCTGCCCACCAAGGAGGACCTGTGGGCGGTGATGATCGACGAGGCGAGCGGGTTCGAGCCGCAGGAGCCAAGCGGCGACCTGCGCGCCGACCTGACGATTCTGGCGCGCCGCCGCCGGGAGAGCTTCCTGCGTCACCCGTGGCTGGCCCCGCTCCTGGCCACCCGCCCGATAATCGGCCCCAACTACCTGCGCGGGATGGAGCGCGACCTCGCCGTGCTCGGTGGCGCCGGCTTGAGTATCGAGGACGCGAGCGACGTCCTGAACCTGGTCTACTCCTGGGTCAGCGGCGCCGTCCAGGCCGAGCTGACCGAGCGGCAGAACGCTGATCAGACCGGCGTCGACCGCGACAGTTGGCGGATGCGGATGCGGCCGTATCTGGTGTCCCTGCTGGAAACCGGTGACTTCCCGCACCTGAGCAGGATGACCGCGGTGGCGGAGTTCGCCGCCCCGGACGAGCAGTTCGAGGCGGCGCTGGCGGTGATTCTGGGCGGCGTCGAGGCCCGATACTCGACGGCGCCCGAGACGGACTGAGCAGCTAGCCGGCTGAGCGGCCGATCCGGCGCGCCGGACGGCCGAGCCGCCCCGGCGCACCGGATCCCCTCACTGGCCCTGGCGGCCGGTCGTGCCGGAGACCACCGGGTGGATCTGGATCGCGGCGCAGGTGCCCGCCGGGTTGGAGATCACGGTGGGCGCGCCGGAGTTGGCGCTGCCGGGGAGCCACAGGTCCAGGGAGCCCAGCACGGTGGAGCAGTGGGCGGTCGCCGGGATGGGGATGTCCGACCCCTCGACCACCGCGGAAGCGACCTGGCCCGGGGCCAGCTCGACGTACGGCGGCTTCGCCGACGGGTCGGCCAGGCCGCCGATGTAGCCGTCGGGGGTCTGCTGGATGGCGGCCGTCAGCCCTCCTGCGGCCTGGACCCGCGGGTAGCCGGTGAGCTCACAGGTGCTCGAACCGTGGTTGGTGAACAGGAGCGCACCGCCGACGTGACCGCTGGCCGCACCGGTGTGGCCGAGCGAGATCGTGACGTCGCTCGGGGTGCAGGCGGCGGCGCGCGCCGCCGACGAGGACGACGAGGCACCGGACGGGGCGCTGCTGGACGCCGAGCCGCCGGACGACCACCCGCTGGAGGACGACGCGGCGGACGAGGTCGCGGACGCCGAACCCGTCGGCATGGACGTCGGCACGGACGTAGCCGTCTGCGTCGGCACACCGCCGCCGGACCCCGACGAGCCGGCCGCGGGCCCGCCGGCCGCCGACCGGCTGGCGCATCCGCCGATGGTGGCGACGAGCGCCGTGCCGACCGCGAAGAGAGCAAGGGCCTTGTTCGAACGCTGCATGAGTCTGTCCCCCGGAGTGAAGTAACTGGACTGTCGGTATCGAGACGTTTCACAGGGCTCTGAGGATGCAGTGGCAGTGGGACCAAATAATGTGGCCGTGCTCACAGTCCGGCAGAAGTCGTCTCGTCCGGCGCCGCCTCGCGTCCGTCAGCTATCTACTACGCAAAGCCACCGGAGGGACCGGAAGACGTGGATGCCCGTGACGTCGCGCTGCAGGACCTCGAACGCCGCTTGCGGCAGACGGTGGGCCCCGAGAGCGCAGCCTGGCTGCTGACCGACGACACCCTGAGGGAAGCCGCGGCCCTTGCCCCCGCAGGCGATCCCGAAGATGACTTGTACGCGTCCCACTTGCTCGGGACCTTCCATTGGTACCGCTACCAGATGCTGCTGCCCGGTGGCGGCGGCCAGGAGGACTTCGCCGCCGCCGTGCGGTTCCTGGAGCCGGTGTATCGGGTCGCGGCACAGGGCGTCCCCGATGAACTGCGCTGGCTGTTCGCCCAGGCCGACACGGCAGACGACAGCGAAGCCGATGCCGCGGCGGCGACCGGACGTGCCGCGGACCTGCTGGAGGGCTACCACCGGAGCGGACAGCTGCCGTTGCTGGTCCAGGCGATCGAGATGTTCCGCCGCGCACTCCACAGCACCCCGGAAGACGACCCCGATCGCGCCGCGTGTCTGAGCAACCTCGGTGTGGCCCTGCGAAGTCTGTTCGAGCGGACCGGCGACCCGGACCTGCTCGCCGAAGCGGTCGACGTCGCGCGACAGGCAGTCCAGACCACCGCCGAAGACCACCCCGGCAGAGCCACGTCGCTGACCACCCTCGGGAACGCGCTGCAGACACTGTTCGGGCAGACCGGAGACACGGACGTGCTCGCCGAAGCGGTCGACGTCGCGCGACAGGCAGTCCAGATCACCGCCGAGGACGACCCAAACAGAACCGCGCGCTTGAACAACCTCGGTGTCGCGTTGCAGAGTCTGTTCCAGCGGACCGACGACGTTGCTCTGCTGCACGAAGCGGCGGATGTCGGATGGCAGGTCGCCGACGCCGCCGCCGAAAACCACCCCGACAAAGCCGGTTTCCTGGGCAACCTCGCCCGGACGTTGCGGATGCTGGCCGAGCGGGTCGGGGACGCGAGGATGGTGACCGAGGCGGTCGTCGTCGCACGACTGGCGGTGCTGACCACGACCGACAATGACCCAGACCTCGCCGGGCGGCTGGCCAACCTCGGCATCGCGTTGCGGATGCAGTTCGCCGGACCGGAGACGTCGCCCTGGTGGCCGAGGCGGTTGACCTCACGCGCCAGGCCGTTCAGATCACCGCCGAAGATCATCCCGCGCGCGCCGGATACCTGTCCGACCTCGGCGTCGCGTTGCAGACGCAGTTCGACCGGACCGGAGACGTCGCCCTGGTGACCGAGGCGGTGGAGGTCGGGCGCCTCGCGGTCCAGGCCACGCCGAAGGACCATCCCGCTCGTGCCGGACGGCAGAGCGAGCTCGGCATCTCGCTGCGGACGCTGTACGAGCGGACGCGGGACACGGAACCATTGGTGGAGGCGGTGCACGTCGGACGGCAGGCCGTCCAGGCCACCGCGGAGGACGACCCCGCTCGCCTCTGGTACCTGGGCAACCTCGGAGTCGCCTTGCGCACGTTGTTCGTCCGGACGACGGACGACGCTTTGCTGCCCGAAATGGTGGACATCGCTCGACGAACCGTCCTGGCCACCGCTGAAAACCATCCCGACCGCGCCAAACACCTCGCCAACCTCGGTCTGACGTTGCGGATCATGGCCGAACACCTGGGGAACGCGCAGATATTGGCCGAGGCAGTGGACGTCGAGCGACTGGCGCTCGCGGCGACCGCCGAAGACCACCCCGACTACGCTGGACGCTCGGCCAACCTCGCGATCGCCTTGTGGTCGCTGTCCGAGCGAACCGGGGATGCCGGCCTGGCGGCCGAGGCGACGGAAGCCGCACGGCGGGCGGTTCATGCCACCCCGGAAGACGACCCCACTCGGGCCGTACGTCTGATCAGCCTCTGCATCGCGCTGACGACGCTGTTCGACCGCACCGGGAACCCGGAGACGTTGGCCGAAGCCATTGGGGGCTACCGATCCGCTTCGCAGAGCACCGCCGCTCCGGCCACCGTTCGCGTCTACGCGTTTCGTCAACTCGCCATGCTGGCCGGTTCCGGAGCCGTGGGCATCGCGGAGGCGTTCGCGGCAGTGGAGTCCGCGGTGGCCCTGCTGCCGCAGATCAGCCCTCGTACTCTGGCCCGCGGCGACCGCGAAAGCGAGCTCAGCGTGCTGGGCTCCCTGGCGGACGTGGCGGCGGAAGTCGCCCTGAACGCCGGTGATCCGCGGCGGGCGGTGGAACTGTTGGAGGCGACACGGGGGATGCTGGTCGCCGACACCCTCGGCGCTCGCGGCGGGGAGGTGGCCCGGCTGCGCGAGCGGCACCCGGAGCTGGCCCGGGAGCTCGAGGAGCTCCGCGACCGCCGCGATGCGCTGGAGCACTCCCCCGCCGGATTCCTCGCCACCGAACCGGATCTCAGCGTCGGTACGTCGGAATCCCGGCGTGCAGCCCAGGCCGAATGGGACGATCTGCTCAGCCGGATCCGCGCGGCCGACGGGTTCGCCGGATTCCTCGCGCCGGCAAGCATCGCCGATCTCACCATCGAGGCCAGAGCCGATCAGGGCCCGATCGTGCTCCTGACAGCAGGCTGGACACGCTGCGACGCGCTCATTCTCACCGGCGACGCGGTGGACCCGGTGCGAACCGTCAGCCTGGACCGGCTGACCCGGGAGGATGTCAATACCCGTATCCAGCAACTCCAGCAGGCCTCCTACACCGCCACCGACCGGGATCTGAGTCCCGAGTCCGGCCTGACCGGCCGACAGCGGGTCCTGGAGGTGCTGGCCTGGCTGTGGGACACGGTGGCCGAGCCTGTCCTGACGGCACTGGGCCACACCGGCGCGCCGGCGGAAGGCCAGGAATGGCCACGGATCTGGTGGTGTCCCGTCGGCCCCTTGAGCTGGCTGCCCCTGCACGCCGCGGGTCACCACGAGGATCTCACGGACACCGAGACCGACACCCACGGCGACGTTGACACCGACACCGACGGCGAGGCCAAAGCCAAACCCGACCACGCCATCAGGTCAGCGCCGCGTTCAGTCCTGGACCGGGTCGTGTCCTCCTACACGCCGACCATACGAGCCCTGACCCACGCCCGCTCGTACCACCTGCCGGCCGCGGCCAACGCGACCCTGGTCATCGCGGTCCCCGACGCTCCCGGCGCCAGCCGCTTGCCGGGCGTGGAAGCCGAAGCCGCCGCCGTGACCGCGCTGATCCCCGCAGCACTGCGCCCGGAACACCCCACCCGCGCGCAAGTCCTGGACGCACTCCCGTCGCACCCGGTGGCCCACTTCGCCTGCCACGGCCAGCCCGACCGGAACGACCCGGCCGCCTCCCGGCTGATCCTGCCCGACCACGAGACCCGCGCGTTGACCGTCGCCGACATCACCGCCCTGCGCCTGACCGGGACGCTGGCCTATCTGTCGGCCTGCGCCACCTCCGCGACCAGCCCCGAGCTGACCGACGAGGCCGTGCACCTGACCGGGGCGTTCCACCTGGCCGGGTACCAGAACGTCATCGGCACCCTGTGGCCGGTGGACGACGACGTCGCCACCGGCGTCGCCATCGGCTTCTACACCGACATCACCCACGGCGGCACCACGCCGCCCGACACCGACGCCAGCGCCGTCGCTCTGCACCGCGTGGTCCGGGCGCTGCGCGCCAGTGCCCCGGGCGCACCGGTCCACTGGGCCGCTCACACGCACACCGGGATCTGACGCGCGGCCAGGTGGTACCGCGGTCCGTACTCACGGTCCCGATCGGATCGTGAACCCCAGCACCTGCTTGCTCAACGCCAGGCTCGCAGCAGGCTGATCCGCATCGGCCGGGCAGTCCACGAACGCCACGCGCACCGCGCCGACCGTCACCACGTAGCTGTACGCGTCACGGCAGCGCGTCGGCGGTCGTGACCGGCCCGCCTCGGCGGCGATCCGGGGGTCGGCGGCCAGCGTCTGGATCCGGGTGTTCTGCTCCGGCGTCAGTTCGCCGGTGCGCCGGATTCCGCCCTTGTTCGTGGCGGTCCACGATCCGTGCGGGGCGACGTCGATGATGTCCTTGACGCCGGCGAAGCCGCCGGTGCGCTCGACCGTGATGTTCGGTGCCGGATCGGTGTCCTGGCTCAAAGATGTCAGCTCTCTGACTGTGCTTTGTTCGTATACTGGCATCGGTCTCCCGCCGCCGCGCGGCTTCCTCGGTGATTGTCATGAAATGGCAAAGAGTCTGCCATCCGCCGAATCCACCCTTTGTTCACTATTGACCCGCATCAGGGTACAGCGATACGTTCCGCGACAGCCATCAGGATTCTGAAGATTTTCTGAAGGCCTGCGCGTTCGGGCCGCGCCGCGGGCGGTTCGAGCACGCTTCCCCACCACTCGCCTCGTCTTACGCGAAAGGAATGGCCGTGAGACAACGCAACCCCCTTGCCAAGCGCCGAAGCATCCGGCGTCTGGCTGTCGGCTTCACCGCCGGGGCGACTGTCCTGGCGATGTCCACCACGATGGCGGCGTATGCCAACGCGTCGCCGTCACACCGGGACGGCTCCGCCGCCTCCCCCGCCGCGATCCAGGCTCTGGCCGCGCGCTCCGCCGACGCCCTGGTGGCCACCCACCCGGCGTTCCTGATGGCGACCGCGCACGACCAGTTCCAGCGGCAGCAGGTCGTCACCGCGCAGGGCACGCAGTATGTCCCTTACCTGCGCACGTATTCGGGCCTGCCCGTGGTCGGCGGCGACTTCGTCATCGTCACCGACAGCGCCGGGCACACCGTGTTCCACTCGGTCGCCCAGCAGCACCCGATCGGCGCGCTGTCCACCACGCCGAAGCTGAGCGCGGCCAGGGGCGCGGCGGTGGCCGAGCACCAGCTGAAGAAGGTGTCGAAGGTCGAGTCCACCAAGCTGGTGGTGTTCGCTCTGGGCACAGGTCCGGCCGCACTGGCGTGGGAGACCACGGTGGACGGCATCGGCGGCGACGGCGTCAGCCGGCTGAGTGTGGACGTCGACGCGGCCACCGGACGTGTGCTGCACACGCAGGAGCACGTCACGGAAGGCACCGCGAACGCGGTGTGGAACGGCCCGGAGCCGCTGAGCATCGACACCACGAACTCCGGCGGGACGTACTCGCTGCAGGACCCGAACGTCAGTGGTCTGGCCTGCCAGGACGCGGCGACGAACACCACGTTCACCAAGTCCACCGACTCCTGGGGCATCGGGGACGCCACCGACCGTGAGACGGCGTGCGCCGACGCCCTCTACAGCGCCCAGACCGAGAACCACATGCTGTCGCAGTGGCTGGGCCGCAACAGCTTCGACGGCAACGGCGGGGCCTGGCCGATCCGGGTCGGCCTGGACGACGTCAACGCCTACTACGACGGCTCGGAGGTCCAGGTCGGGCACAACACCGCGGGCCAGTGGATCTCGGCGATGGACGTCGTGGACCACGAGATGGGCCACGGCATAGACGACCACACCCCCGGCGGCATCTCCAACAACGGCACCCAGGAGTGGATAGCCGACGTCTACGGCCAGTCGAGCAAGTACTTCGCGAACGAGCCCTCCCCGTACGCGGTCGTGGACTGGGTGGTCGGCGCCGAGGTCAACCTCGAGGGCACCGGCCCGATCCGCAACATGTACGACCCCTCGCAGGTCAACGGCGACCCGGACTGCTACTCCGACGCCATACCGGGCGACGAGGTCCACCAGGCGGCCGGCCCCGGCAACCACTGGTTCTACCTGCTGGCCCAGGGTTCCAACCCGAGCACCGGGCCGACCAGCCCGACCTGCGACGGCTCGACCATCACCGGCATCGGCGTGGAGAACGCGCTGAAGGTCCTGTACAACGCCCAGCTGATGAAGAACTCCGACAGCTCCTACCTGACCTACCGCACCTGGACCCTGCAGGCCGCGATCAACCTGGACCCGACCTGCGCGGAGTTCAACGCGGTTCAGGCCGCGTGGAACGCGGTGAGCGTGCCGGCGCAGTCCGGCGACCCGACGTGCACAGGCGGGAGCGCCGTTCGGCGATGACCTCGGTGTGACCTCAGCATGCTGATACATCGACCGGAAGGATGAAGGGACGCATGCCCGTCGCCTGCGGCGGCGGGCATGCGATGACTGTGCTCGGATTGTGAACAGCCGGTGTGACGCTTCGGGTTCGGCCACTACAGCCACTACAGCCACCACGGCCACCAACCCGGTCAGGAGCACTGCGTGAAACACCGGCTTGCCATCGCCGCGGCGACGTTCGCCGCCGCCTCCCTCACCGCCGCCGGCGCGCTCGTCCAGCCCGCGGCCGCCCACACCGCCCGCACCGCCGCCACCGCCGCCACCGACCCGTCCGGTCCGCCCGCCCTGTCCGACGGCTTCGGCCTGACACAGGTCACCGACCCGTCCCTGTCGAACCCCGGACTACCCGCCCCGACCGCCACCGACTTCACGATCTCGGTGACCTCAGCGCAGGTCGCCGACGACCCCGGCATGGTCGGCCACCACATCCGCATCACCCTGCCGTCCGACTACTACAGCGATCCCGGCAAGCGGTACCCCGTCCTGTACCTGCTCGACGGTTCCCCGGGCGACCCCTGCGACTACTTCGGCAGCGCCGGATTCCCGGGATTCAACGCGCTGAAGGGCACGTCGGGGATGATCGTCGTCATGCCCGACGGCGGCGCGCGCGGCTGGTACTCCAACTGGCGTGACCAGTCCACCGCGGCCGGCGCCCAGAACTGGGAGAACTTCGAGACCCAGCAGGTGATCCCGTTCGTCGACGCCAACCTGCGCACCGTCGCGGACAAGCAGCACCGCGCCATCGCCGGCGTCTCCATGGGCGGTTTCGGCGCGCTCCACCTCGCGCAGCTCCACCCGGACCTGTTCAGCCAGGTGGCGTCCTTGTCAGGGGACGCCGACCTGTCCCGCGACGAGATGGTCCTACGGGAGATCGTCGTCGCCTCGCTCACCGACGCGCAGGGCGCGCTGCCGGTCATCAGCAGCGGCATCCTGCCCGGCGTCACCGACTGGAGCGCGTGCCACGCGGTGAACGACCCCTACCAGCCGGCCGTCAGCAGCGACGCGCTTTTCGGCTCGCCGTATCCGGTGTCGACGACACCGCCGTTCGACGACTCCCTGTGGATCGCCGCCGATCCGACGGAGAACGCCCCGGCGTTCGCCGGGATGGGCGTCTCCATCTACGTCGGCAACGGCAACGGGCCGACCGGGGACTACCGGGAATGGTGGCTGGAGAGCTCGTCCCAGCACTTCGCCGCCGCTCTGACCGCGGCAGGTCAGCAGCCGTACTTCAAGGACTACGGCAACGGCGCCGGGTGGGGACACTGCGACGGCGGCCATGACTCCTCGTGCTGGGACCAGGACCTGGTCGACCTGATTCCGCGGCTGCGGCAGGCCTTCGGGATCTCGAACGCCGGCTGAGCGCACCCGGGAGCGTCAATTTCAGGTTGACACTCCCGTATCGTCAATCTACAGTTGACGGCATGAGCCCCCTCAACATCAGCCTCGCCGACCTGATCGCCCGTCTCGACGCCGAAACGCCCGACGCCGACCACCTGGCCCGGGTCAGCGAGGCCCAGCTGCGCAACCGGACCCTGACCGACCTCGGCGACCAGCTCGTCGACTACTACGTCGGCAAGGCCAAGGAGGCCGGCGCCTCCTGGAGCGAGATCGGCGACGCCATCGGGGTGAGCAAGCAGGCCGCTCAACAGCGCCGCCGGCCCAACACCTTCGAGCGGTTCACGGACCTCAACCGGCACGCCATCGTGCTGGCGCAAGAGGCCGCGCGGACGTCCAAGCACGACACCATCGGCACCGAACACCTGCTGCTCGGCCTGCTCGGCGAGCCGCGCGGCACGGCTTGTCAGCTGCTGGTGGCGCAGGCCGGGTCGCAGAAGGCGGTCCGCGACGCGATCGAGGCGGTGTTGCCGCCGGCCGGCCGAAAGGCGCCGCGGGGCCACATCCCCTTCCGGCCGGAGAGCACGACCGCCATCAAGCTGGCGTCCGGCGTGGCGGCCGAGCTCGGCACCGGCTGGGTCGGCACGGAGCACTCGCTGCTCGGGTTGATCCGCACGGAGGAGGGCCTGGCCGCAGGGATTCTGCGCGATCTGGGCTTCTCGGCGGACGGACTGTTCGAGACGGTCAAGGCGCATCTCGTCGAGCTCGCCGAGGCGGCGGAGTCGTCCGCCTCGCGTGGCAAGTAAGGACCGGTCGTTGAGCGGCTGAGCCCGGTGAACTCGACGAGTCCACCGGGCGCTGCCGTCGAGTCGGCTGCTGTCACCGCTGTGCCGCGTCCCAGCAGTCGCCGATGATCCGCTCCAGACTGGAGAAAACCGGCGACCACCCCAGTTCGGTCCTGGCCCGAGTGATATCGGCCCGAAGCTCCGGGACCTCGGGCGTCTGCGGGTTGTGCCGGACGGGGATCTCCCGACCGGTGACGGTCCGCGCCACGTCGATGATCTGGGCGACGCTGGCCGGGGTGGCGCCGATGTTGTAGACCGCGAACGTGCCCGGCTGCGCTCGTGTCAGGGCTCTGATGAAGGCGTCGGCCACGTCGGCGAGGTGGACGTAGTCGCGGATCGCGGTGCCGTCGCCGTTGACGGCGAGGTGGTCGGACCGGCCGGCGGCGACGGCGAGCGTCTGGGGGATGATGCGGGTCAGGTCGGGCTCGGGGCGGCCGTCGACCGCGCCGGCGATGTTGAAGGCGCGCAGGCTCACTCCCGCGATGGTGCCTTGGGCGGCGGCTTCGCTCACCGCGGCGTCGGCGGCGAGCTTCGTCGCGCCGTACGGGCTGCTCGGGGCGGGGTCGCAGTCCTCGTTGACCGGCTGGTTCGCGGGGGTGCCGTAGACCGCGGCGGTGGAGGCGTGGACGAAGGGCATGACGCGTCCGGTATCCGCCACGGCCGCGAGGAGGTTGCGTGTGCCGACCGTGTTGATCGTGGCGTAGGTGTCGGGCTGGTCGAACGACTCGCGGACCCGGGTCAGCGCGGCGAGGTGGACGACAGCGTCGGCGCCGTCCACCGCGGCCTTCAACCGGCTCGGGTCACGCAGGTCCGCGACGACGAGGCTCACTGCGGTGGCGGGGCGTGGCCGGTTCGGGCGCGTGGTCATGGCCACCACCTCGTGGCGGGCTTCGAGCAGGGCCCGGGTCACCGCGTGTCCGACGTAGCCGAACGCCCCTGTGACCAGCACCCGCACGGTCGCCTCCTCGCTTGGCCTCAGGGCTCGATGATGTCACGCCACCGCGAGAGAGCGGACTACCGCCCGCGACGCGCCGCCTCCGCGATGACGCTGTCGTCGGCCACCTCCTCGATCGCGGCCATGCGTACCAGGTCACGCAGCGTTCCGCCGCTCTGGACCAGTACCAGCTGGCGCTCGGCGCCGGTGCGCCGGACGCGCAGGGCCGCCATCAGTTCCGTGACGAGTTCGACGTCGCCCGCCGCCTCCAGTCCCGGGCGGGCGCGGTCGAGCAGCAGCTGAAGACAGGCGCTCATCGGGAGGGCGGTGCCCGTCAGGGGACTGATTCCGGGGCCGGTCGGGCCGGTGTCGGCGGCCAGGCGGTGGGCCCTCTCGACCTGGCCGCGGCCGATCTGCGGGAAGTAGACGCCGGCTCGGATCTCGGCCAGCAGGGCGGTGCCGAGGCCGCGGGCCAGCAGGACCATCAGCATGATGACGTCGAGGTCCCAGTTGGCGTCCGCGATGCGGATCTCCACGGTCGGGACGTGCTCGGAGGGGCGCGCGTACCAGTACATCATTCTGCGGTCCAGGATCTTGCCGTCCGAGACCCAGGAGTCCATCTGCCGGGCGTAGACCGACTCGGTCAGGATCGGCGCCGGACGAGCTTGCGGCCAGCTGCCGAAATCGAAGTGGCGCCACGACAGGCAGCCCCGGTGCCGACCGCCCGCGAACGGCGAGTTCACACACAGCGCCTGAAGGATCGGCAGCCACGGCCGGAGGTGGTTGGTCAGCGCGAGCGCCTCGGACCAGGCGAGCGTCCCGAGGTGCACGTGGCAGCCGTTGGGCTCGGCGCGCATGCGGTGCAGGACAGACTCGAAGCGGCGCCCTATCTCCCGATAGCGCCCGGTGTCGAACACCGGCAGCGGCCAGTCGTTCAGCACCGCGCTCCCGGCCGCGACGAGCACGCACCCCGACGACGCCGCGAACGCCGCACCGGTCCGCCGCAGGAACACCAGCTCGGCCCGCAGATCCGCCGCCGAGGCGTGAGGCGTGGAGACCAGCTCGACCTGGCTGGCGAACAGCTCCGCCTGCACCCGCTCCCCCAGCACCGCCGCAGCACCGGCGACCACCTCACCGGCACGCGACACCGCCCGCAGCGACTCCCTGTCGGCGAGATAGAACTCCTCCTCCACACCGATCGTGAGGACCTGATCGACCGAGATGTGTGACGCAGACACCGAACACCGTCCCTTTCCTGATCATCACGGACGGGCCAGGCCGCGCGGAGAGCGGCGGGACAACGACACGACGCCTCCGCACGCGCACCTGAAGGCGCACGCACAAGTCTGCCCATCTCGTACCATCTCGTACCCCGCACAGCTCCCCGCCCGCCGGAAGCGCCGCCCGGACCGGGCAGCCCGGGCGCGGATATCAGCCCGCTGATGTCAATACGGGCGCGGACTCTGCGGTTCAACGGAACGGGCGGCCGGACGCGGGTCGGCGGCCGGGAATGACGCAACACGCAACTTGGGACGGCGCGGGGAGGGGAGGGGCGGGAGGGGCTGGTGGGGTGGCGTCCCCCAGCGAGGTCACCAAACCTTAGGCGAAGCCGAAAATGATGGCGCCCCTGCTTGATGTGTGGCTGTGGGTGGCTGGGGTGTGGTGGGTGCGTCGAGTGCGGTTTGTTGGTGGGTTTTAGGAGCTTTTTACGGCTTCGCAGGGCTTTAAGAAGGATCCGCTGGGTGGCGCAGTTCGGTGGCGTGCCTGGGGACGCGCTGGCGGCCGGCGGTTGTTCGTGTGCACGACCGCGCACCGGTCCGAGTCACTGCGCACACGTCAGGTGGGCGGGTGGCGGCCGCGTGTGGTGGGCACCTGAAAGTCAAAGACAAGGCCTCCGGCGGCGCCTGCGCGGCGAGCGGCCTCGCTCCGGGGATGGGGGGCCGCGCTGTTGGGCGCCGGACGTTGCTTGTGGTCGCCTGTGTCCCGGGTTCCCCGTCACGTCGTCGCCTGGAAGGAAGCAGACCGGTCCGGTGGTATCAAGTCGGATCACACGCTGCTGTGGTGCAGCCTCGTGCGACTTGACACCACCGGCCCGGTCAGCTTGGCTACGCCCGCCGACGCGACGGGGAACCCGGGACAACCCCGGCCTGTGGGAAGGATTCCCGCGTCTTGGGCACGCCACGTCACCATCCGCAGGTGTGCGCACCCGAGTGGACCCCGTCCACACCACAGGTGGGGTTGTCCCGGATCCCTCGTCGCTGTCGGCGGTGCTTGCACAACCAGCCCGGACTGGCGGGGTCAAGCCGGACGCAGCTCGACCACAGCAGCGTGCGATGCGGCTGGACACCGCCAGGCCGGGATGGTTCCCTCCGGGCGACGTCAGCGACGAGGGATCCGGGACTCGGCGACCAACACACGAACCGCCGCCGACGCGGGGGGTTGGGGATCCCTCAGAGTCTCGAGTGCCCCCGCCGGAGGCGCCTGCCCTTGACTTCAGGCACCCACCACGCCCAACGATCGCCGCCTACGCAACGCATGCGCAGTGACTCGAACCCGCGCGCGGTCGTGCCCAGCATCACCGCCAGCCGCCAACGCAACCAGCGGCACACCACCGAACTGCGCCACCCAGCGGATCCTTCTTAAAACCCTGCGAAGCCGTCAAAAAAAGCCCTTGACTGTCAACCCACCAACAAACCGCACCCGCCACCAGCACCCACACATAGGTCAGCAGCGACTAAATAATGCCTGCGACCCGCAACCTGCCCGGTACGGCACGGCACAGCACCCACCCATGAGTCAGAAGACCCAGCTGCAAAGACCAGCGCGCCACCATGCGAGCGCGCTGGCCCCGCCTTCATTCCTCATCGCTGCGAATCAAACTCGCGACTCAGCTCCCGCCAGCCGCGCCGCGATCGCCTCGACCGCGTCGATGATCGACGGCCGCAGCTCGGCGGCCTTGATCACGGCGTCTACCGAGCCCACTTCGACGGCGCGCCTGATGTCGTGGACGCGGTCGAACTCCGCGGCGACTTCGCTCAGCTTCTCGGCGCGGATCTGGGTGCGGAGTTCGTCGAGTTCGGCTGTCATGGCGGCGCGGTCGGTGCCGGCGGCGGCTGCGGTGCGGGTTTCGAGGCCGCGGATGCGGGGGTCGGCGGCGGTGCGGGCGTCGACGTCGGCGGAGAACACCACGGCGGCGGCGGGGGCGCCGCCGAGGACTGAGGCGTAGGAGCCTTCCAGGGCTAGTACCGTCATGTTCGGGTTCAGGGCCTTGGAGAACACCACGAATGCGCCGCCGTGGTAGCGGGAGATCACGCAGAAGACGATCGGGCCCTGGAAGTTCACGATCGCGCGGCCGATCTCGGCGCCGTATTCGAGCTGGAGCTTGCGCAAGGATTCCGGGGAGCCGTCGAAGCCTGACAGGTTGGCCAGGACCACCAAGGGGCGGTTGCCGCTGGCGGCGTTGATCGCGCGGGCGGCCTTCTTCGAGGAGCGGGGGAAGAGGGTGCCGGCGGTGTAGGAGTCGGGGCCGTCGGCCGGGGGGAAGCCGCGGCGCGGGACCGGCTTGGATTCGATGCCGAGCAAGCAGACCGGGCGGCCGCCGAGGCGGGCGTCCTGGACCACGGCGGTCTCGGCGTCGGCCATGCCGGCCCAGCGCTCCAGAACCGGGTGGTCCTGGTCGGACAACGCCCGCATCACGGTCCTGATGTCGAACGCCTTCTTGCGCTCCGGGTTCGCGGCAGCGGAGAAGATGTCGCCGACCGTCTTGAAGTCGCTGCCCTCGATCGTGTGGGGGAAGCCGGATACATCGCGGTCATGCGGGTCGTCGGTAGTGGCGCGGCGAGGGGTGGTCTCGCCGGGAGCGATGTACGTGTGGTCGTAGTGCGCCATCAGCAGATCGCGCGCGGCGGCGAGGTCGGGGGCCCAGTACTGCGCCTGCCCGTTGGGGCCCATCACGCGGTCGTAGCCGCCGATGCCGAAGTTGTCCTCGGCCGAGACGCCGCCGGAGAAGTCCAGCGCCTGCTTGCCGGTCAGCACCATCGCAGAGTCCGGAGTCATGACCAGCACACCGCGCGTGTGCATCAGCATCGTGGCCTCGGCGTTCCAGTACGGCTGCGCCCCGACGTTGACGCCCGCCGAGACGATGTTGATCTCGCCGCCGGCCTGGGTGAACTCCACGATCCGCTTCAAGGCCGCGGCGACCCAGTCCATGTTCTCGGTGCCCGACTCCATGGAGATGCGCGCGCCAGCCGACAGCGCGTACCACTCCAGCGGCACTGCCATGCGCTCGGCCAGATCCAGCGCGGCGATCACCCGGCGGCACTCCGGTTCGGAGAGCGCACCGAGGGATTTGGTGGGGTCGCCGAGCAGAAGGACCCGGGTGACGCCCTCGGGATAGCGCTCGGTCGGAGTGTTGACAACACCGGCAACGATCGCCGCCCGGTTACCGCCCTTCGGACGCGACACCGGCACCAGCGCGTGCTCGTCGTCGAGATCGTACTCACTGAAGTCGCCCAGCAGAGTAGTCAGCTCGTAGGGGTAGACCGTGTTGCGGGCGGCAGCGCGAAGGACCTTCTGGCGGTAGCCGTCAATGGGTTCGATGAGCTCGCTGGAAGGAGCCTCGACAGTCAGCTCCCGACCACCGGCCGGGTCAAAGGAGACGCGCATCGCCACCTTCGTCAACGCACCCGTGAGCGGATCCCCAGTGCGGCCGATGAACAGGATCTCCTCCAGCCCGGCCCCGTCGGTCGTCGGAAGAACACGCGTGGCGATGGCCTCCAACTCCGAGCGGGAGAAGACAATCGGCGGCCAGACGTACACCACGATCCGGTTCGTATTCGCGCGGTGCTTCGACGACCGCCGCGCCCGAGCATTCCGAATCGAGTCCACGCACGCAGCGACGGCGTTCTCCGCGGTCGGGAGCGCGACCAGGCGGCCGTCGTCGTCCCGCAGCCCGGTCAGATCGCGGATCTGGGTGAAGGCGATGAGCCGGTCGTCGGCGGCGTTCTCACGGGCCACGCACTGGAACAGCTGGACATCCTCGTCGGAGGACGGCAGCCGGGTCAGGTCGAACTTGCTCAGCCGCTCGATCTGCATGCGCTGCGCGATATAGGGGTGCAGGCCGCGAATCAAGCGGTCCTCGCGGAGCCCCTCAGCCGACGGACGGAAGGTGACGTGGTGGTGCGTCACCGAGCCGCGATGGCCGGCGACGGTCGTGGTGAGGCGACGGATTCCGGGCGGCAGCGGGAGCTCGGTGACGGCGTCGTAGAGAGCGGCGGCCATCGTGTCGTCATCAGCAGGCTGCTTCTCCCAGGACAGATACACGTCGGCGTCCACCGGCGGTTCCTGGTCGCCGGCCACCTGCGCCAAGCCCTCCAGCGCGCGCCCGAGGTCTTCGAAGCGGACCGCGACCGACACCATCCGGGCATCGACACGGTCGGCGACCACGAACCGGCAGCCGACAGCATCAGTGGTGCGGATGCCGGTCAGACCGGTGTTCCCGTAGTACCGCCGGGTCAGGACCTCCAGCATCACCGTGTTGTCCAGACCGGCGCGGACCAGGCGCTGGCCGAGCAGGCGGACCAGCGGCTCGGTGCTGCTCACCATCTCCGCGATCCGGTCGGCGCGATCAGCAGCGTGCGGGTTCTGGTCCAGGTATCGCAGATGCCTGCGAACCCGGTCGTAGACGAGCGCCCGGCGCCGGCGCAGGAACGGCTGCCCGAGCCAGGCGAACACCACGCCGCGCGCCAAGTCGCTGACCACCGGGAAGCGAACCTGCGTGGCGGCCACCAGGTGCTCCAGCGCGAGCCCGACCCGCCGGCGCAGCGCCTCCGGCGGCGGCGCCTCCCGCAGCCACGTGCGCAGCAGGGCCGCGACGGCGGCGGCGTCGGAGGCGGCACGCTGCTGGGCCAGGAAGATGCGGAACACCGCGGCCTGCAGGTCCGGGCCCGGCTCCAGATCCGGCACGCCGTAGTGCGCCAGCGCCTTGGAGAGCTTGGCCTGGAACGCCGCCGGGAGCCCGGCGCGCTCGACATCAAGGCTCTGCAGATATGTGTGGAAGTACTCGCGGGCGCTGTGGACATGGCCCTGGTTGTGGCCGCCGAACTCCTCCCCCGCCGGGCGGTTGCGGCTGAGCTCGGCCAGGTCGGCGAAGACCTCGATGAGCGCGACCTCGGCGGCCAGCGGACGGTCGCCGGCTTCGACGGCCGCTTCCCGCGCGGCGAGGTAGTCGTCCAGGACGCGGCGCTCGTCGTGCGGGTCGACGTCGTAGCCGAGCAGCAGGCCGCGCAGGTCCTCCTGGCCGCGGACCAGGCGCCGGGCGGTGGGGACGGCGTCGGGTTCGGCGGGCAGGTCCAAAGCGGCCAGCGCGGCGGATCCGGCACCATCAGAGGCGACAACGGAGGCGTCGACAGCAGCAGAATCAGAGTCCTCATCAGGCGCGGGCTCCAAGCGCAGCAGAGCCTCCCCGGCCTGCACCTGACTCCCCACGGCCGCCGCGAGCTCCACCAACCGCGCCCGGAACGGCGCGCGCAGCACCGTCTCCATCTTCATGCTCTCCAGCACGAGCACCGGCGCCCCGGCCTCGACCAGTTCCCCGACCCCGGCCGGCGAAGCCACCACCAGCGCCGGAGCCGGGGACCGGACGACGCCGCCCTCGTCCCGGCTCACCCGGTGCCCGACGCCGTCCACCTCGACCAGGTGGACCGGGCCGTGCGTGGCGGTGAGCAGGCGGTGCCGCCGGCCGTTGACCGTGATCCGGCCCAGGTGCTCGTCGAAGCGCTCGATCTCGACGTCGGCGGTCTGGACCGCGTCGGCTTCGGACCCTGATTCGATCAGCACGCGGAACCGGTGCGCGTCGATCCGCGCGACGCGCACCCGGTGGCCCGCGCCGCGCAGCTTCAGATCCAGCGGACGGCCGCTGTCATGGCGCACCTGCGGACGGCCGCCGGCGGCGGTGTCCAGCAGCCGGCGCCGCTCAAGGGCCTCGGCCTCGCCGTACGCCTCGATGGCGGCGGCCGCGAGCGCGACGCCGCTGTGCCGGTGCCGGACCAGGCCGCCGGCCGCGCGGACCCGGTCGATCCAGCCGGTGTCGGCGCTGCCGTCGACCACCTCGGGCCGGTCCAGCAGCTCCAGTACGAAGCTCTTGTTGGTGGCGCCGCCCTCGATCACGACCGTGGTCTCAGCCATCGCCTGACGCAGCCGGCCCAGGGCCTGCTCGCGGTCCCGGCCGTAGGCGATGATCTTCGCGATCATCGAGTCGAAGTCGGCGGGGATGACGTCGCCGACGCCGACCCCGGTGTCGACCCGGATGCCCGGTCCGGCCGGCAGGTCCAGCCGGACGATCCGGCCCGGCGCGGGGGCGAAGTCGCGGTCCGGGTCCTCGGCGTTGAGCCGGGCCTCGATGGCGTGCCCGCGCTCGGCCGGCGCCAAGCCGTCCAGAGTGCCCCCGGAAGCCACGTGCAGCTGGGCCCAGACCAGGTCGAACCCGGTGGTGCACTCGGTGATCGGGTGCTCGACCTGGAGCCGGGTGTTCACCTCCAGGAACGCGAACGACCGGCTCCCGGGGTGGTACAGGAACTCGACGGTCGCCGCGCCCCGGTAGCCGACCGCCAGCGCCAGCCGCTCGGCCGAGGCCTTCAGGTCGGCGGCCTGCTCCGGTGCCAGGACCGGCGAGGCGGACTCCTCGATGATCTTCTGGTTGCGGCGCTGCACCGAGCAGTCGCGGACGCCCAGCGCCCAGGCCGTGCCCTGGCCGTCGGCGATCACCTGCACCTCGACGTGCCGGGCCCCGGTCACCAGCTGCTCCAGGAACACCACGCCGGAGCCGAAGGCGCGCGCCGCCTCAGCGCTGGTGCGCTCATAAGCATCGACGAGTTCTGACTCGTCGGTGATCACCCGGATGCCGCGTCCGCCGCCGCCGGCGGTGGCCTTCAGCATCAGCGGGTAGCCGATGCGGGCCGCCGCCTCGATCGCGGCCGGCAGCGTCTCCACCGCGCCGCGGCTCCACGGCGCCACCGGGACGCCGACCTCCTCGGCCAGCAGCTTCGCGCCGATCTTGTCGCCGAGCTGGCGCATCGCGTCCGCGGACGGCCCGATGAAGGTGACGCCGATCCGGTCGCAGAGCTCTGCGAACGCCGGGTCCTCGGCGACGAAGCCCCAGCCCACCCAGGCCGCGTCCGCGCCGGAGGCCACCAGCGCGCGCTCCAGGATCTCCAGGTTCAGATACGGCCGGGCGGCGGCCGGACCGAGGTCGTGGGCGATGTCGGCTTCGCGCACGAACGTGGCGGCCCGGTCGACGTCGGTGTACAGGGCGACGGTCTCGATCCGCTCCCCGGTCTGGGCGGCCAGTCCCCGCACGGCTCGGATGAGCCGCATCGCGGGCTCCCCGCGGTTGACGATGGCGACACGCTTGAACACGTTACGGACCTTCCTCGGGGTGGATCAGGAAACGAGTTCGGGCAGGCACGCGCGGAGCTGGGTGCGGCGGCAGATGCCGAGTTTCCGGTAGGAGCTGGTGAGGTGCTGTTCGACGGTGCTGACCGTGATGAACAGCTTCCGGGCGATCTGCTCGTTCGTGGAGCCGCGCGCGGCCAGTTCGGCGACCCGCCACTCCGCCGTGCTGAGCCGGCGGGCCGGGGATGCCAGGGATGCTGAGGAGTCCGGCGAGCCCTGAGGGGATGTAGAGGTCTGAGACGCCGTGGAGACGGTGGAGACCGTTGACGCGCTCAGAGACCGCGCGGCCGGTCCTTCGTCGACCGTCAGCGGCGGGGGTTCGGGCAGCGGCACCGCAAGACAGCGTTCTGCCAGTGTCTTGGCCTTCTGCGCGTGCGCCCGAGCCTGGGCGATCTCGCCCACCGACTCGTGCGCCCGGCTCAGATCGGCGAGCGTGTAGGCCAGGTTCAGCGCGTCGCCGCAGCTGTCGAGCGAGGTCGCAGCCTTCTGCAACACCTGCGAGCGTTCCTGCGGACGCAGGGTGGCGGCCAGGGCCCGGTAGGCCAGGCCGCGGGCCCGCGGGTGGTCCGCGGGCAGCAGCGACAGCTGTTCGGCCAGCAGCTCTTCGGCCTGCTCGGACAGGCCTTTGTGCAGATAGGCGCGGGCCGCGTGGACCCGCCACGGCACCGCGGACGGGCAGTCGACGCCCCAGACCTTCAGCAGGTGTCCGGCGGCCAGGAAGTCCTGGACGGCGGCGTCGTGACGGCCGCGCGCCAGGTGGAACTGGCCCCGGGCGTCGAGGTAGGCCGCGCCGCCGAGGGTTCCGAAGGCTGCGCTGGGCACCGGGAAGGCGAGGTGGCTCTCGGCCTCCGCCAGGTCGCCCATCGCCGTGCTGGTGAGCACGAGCAGCGAGAGCGGGATGACGATGGCCGCCCCCCAACCCTCGCGCGGCATCAGTGTGAACGCCGCGTGCGCCTGCGCCTTCGCGTTCGCGAGGTCGCCGCGGCGGTAGTGGATCTCGGCGCGCGCCGCGGTGAACATGGCGTACCAGACGATCCCGTGGGCCTCTCCCATGGAGGCGCGCAGCGCGTCGCACCAGACCGAGGCCTCGTCGAGGCGGTCGGAGTAGACCAGGACCATGAGCGAGGCCAGCGCCGCGGCGGGGCCCGCGATACCCGCGAGGGCCTGGCGCAGGACGAGTTCGGCGGCCGGGACGGTCTCGGTGTGGCCGGCGCCGCGCAGGAGCGCGCCGAGTGCGGCGGCGGCGCGGCTGTCGGGGGTGCCGGGGCCGGCCTGCGCGGAGTCCGCAGGCGCCGCTCCGGGGGTGGCCGCGATGCCGGGGTAGGTGAGCGGGAGCCAGGTGCGCAGCAGCTCGGCGTACCGGACGGCGTCCTGGAGGCCCTGGTTCTGGACGCCCTGAATCTGACCGTTCTGAACGTGGCCGGCCGGGGACTGGGCCGCGTCGCGCAGCCGGGCGATCACCCGCGTCGCCTGCTCCACCTGTCCGTTCCACAGCAGGCTCCGGACGACCGGGACCGACTGCGCGGCGGAGAGCTCGCCTTGTTCGGCGGCGGCGAGCAGATCAGGAAGGTAGCTCTTCACCGCCGCGGGGTTGTGCCGCCACATGACCTCGGCGAGCTTGGCAGCGGTGGCGATCCGGCCCGGCCCGCCGGCGGACTCCCGGTGGGCCCGCTCCAGGTAGCCGATGGCCGCCTCGGGTCTTCCGTCGGCGAGAGTCTGCTCGGCCGCCTCGCACAGCACTTGGCGGGCCCACGGGATCGCCTCGTCGATCCGCATCAGGTGCTCGGCCGTCACCAGGGCCGGGGCGCCTTCCTGGTGCAGCAGCCGGGCCGCGCGCGAGCGCATCGGGTGCCGGTCGTGCTGCGGGATGCTGCGCAGCACCGCCTCCCGGACGCTCGGCTGCCGGAGCAGGTCGTGGTCCAGCAGGGCCCCGACGGCCGGGGACGCGGCGACGTGCCCGACGGCCTCGGGGTCCAGGCCGCACAGCCGCGCGACGACGGTCGGTGACCGGAACTCCCCCAGCGTGGCCGTGGCCTGTGCGATCTCCAGGACCACCGGCTCGGCCCGGTACAGGCAGCTGAGCACCGCGCGGCCGAAGGCCGGGCCGGCCATCGTCCGGCGCGCGGCGGACCCGCTGGCCGCCGCGGGCGAGGAAGTGGACGAGGCGGCGATCGCGCTGGCGCGGTCCTCGGCCAGGGCGTGCACCAGCAACGGCAGGCCGCCGCTGAGCGCGCGGGCCTCGGTGGCGATCCGGCCCGCGGTCTGGAGGTCGAAGTAGTCCTCCAACACCATCGCCACTCCCGTTTCCGAGAGCGGCTCGATGTCCAGCTGGGTGCAGTTCGGCATCCGCAGGAGTTCGGCCTGGATGACCCGCTGGACGCTGTCCCGTCCCATGTCGGGGCAGTAGGTCACGACGAACGACACCGGCGCGCTGTCCAGCCTCCGCATGAGCGTGAGCAGGCACTGCAGCGACTCGGTGTCCATGAAGTGCGCGTCGTCGATCAGGATGATCACCGGCGGGCTGTCGGAGAGACGCTGGAGCGCGCCGTGCAGCAGGCCGAGCGCCGGCGGGGCGGCCTCGCGGCGCGCGCCGGCCCCGCCGACGCTCTCCACCAGCGCGCGGACTTCGAGTTCCGGGCCGTCGCAATGGATCTGACACGCCCTCAGGAGCTGGTCGACGATGCCCAGCGGCTGATAACGCTCCAGGCTCGAGGCGGTGGCGGCCAGGACGGTCGCGCCGGCGCCGGCGGCCTCGCGCGCGAAGGACTCCAGCAGCGCGGTCTTCCCACTGGCCAGCGGTCCGGCCAGGGCGACCAGCCGGCTGCGTCCTGCCAGGCACTCGTTGTGGATCCGGGCCAGGGTTTTCTCTACGACGTCTCGTTCGACCAGCTTATCCATCACGTCTCACCAGTTCGCAGCACAGGGACAAGGGTTGGCTCAGCACCCGACGAATGCCCGCGATCATGGGGATGTCAGGACGGGTCCAGCGCGCCGGTGGCGGCCGCCCGGTCGGGGATCCCCAGCGCCGTGGCGTCGCGCTTGTGGATCGCGGTGATGAGCGGCCCGGTCATGGCGGTGGTGATCAGGGCCATGAGGACCAGGATGGTGAACAGCCGGCCGTCGATGATGCCGGCGCGCAGCCCCACGTTGAGGGCGATGAGCTCGGTCAGCCCCCTGGTGTTCACCAGGGCGCCGATCATGGTGGAGCGCCGGTTGTCCATGCCCGCGAGCCGGGCGGTGGCGTAGCCGGCGGCGAACTTCCCGCCGATCGAGCACACCAGGATCACCGCGAGCAGGGCCAGGTCCTCGCCCTTGAGCGCCCCGATGTTGGTGGTCAGGCCGGTGACGACGAAGAACAACGGCAGCAGCAGTCCGCCGGTCTGCTCCGTGGAGCGCAGCACCTCGGCGTCCGGCGCGCCGTCCGGCTTGGGCATGGCGAGCCCGGCGACGAAGGCGCCGAAGATCGGGTGCAGACCCAGATCCGCGGTGGCCCAGGCGCCGGCCGTGGCGAGCAGCAGGGCGATCGGGACCTGGCTGGCCATCACCGAACCGGGGCGGCGGTTCCACCACTGGAGCGCGGGGCGGACCACCAGGAACATGACCGCGACGAACACCACGAGCAGCAGCGCGGTCTGGGACCAGGACCGGCTCCCGGCGCCCTTGGTGCCGATGAGCGCGACGGCCAGGACCAGCCAGGCCAGGACGTCCATCAGCCCGGCGGCGGCGGTGGCGACGTCGCCGACGACGCTGCCGGCCAGTCCGCGCTCCCGGACGATCGCGGCGAGGACCGGCAGCGCGGTGATCGACGTCGCGACCCCCATGTAGAGCAGGAAGGAGCGGCCGACGGTGTGGTGGCCGTCGAAGGCGCCGACGTGCTCGACGCCCAGCGCCACCGCCGAGCCGAGCGCCAGCGGAACGACCATCGCGCCGATCGCGATCAGCAGCACCGGCCGGCGGTTGTTCCGGATGGACCGCGGCTCGATCTCGTAACCGACCCCGAACATGAAGACCACGACGGCGATCTGGGCGACGACGGACAGGAAGGGCACTGCGTCGGTCGTGAAGAAGCGATGCGACAGGTGGCCCGGGAACCGGCCGAGCAGGCTCGGCCCGAGGGCGATGCCGGCGACGATCTGCCCGACCACGGTCGGCTGCCCGACCCGGCGCGCCAGCGCACCGAAGACGTAGGAGGCTCCGAGGACAAGTGCGATGTCGCCGATGACGTCTGCTGTGACTACATCCATGTTCATATGCCACCCCAACTGGTTGACAGGTCGGCGCGCGGGACGATCGGCGCCGGTACGCGTCCGAAGGCGGAGAGCGGGCCGGGTGTCCGTTCCGCCGCAGACGTCGCGGCCGGCGGCGCGGAGGTCCGAACGGTGGCGGGCGTGGCTGACCCGCCACCCGTGCCCGACCTCGCGGTCGGCTCGGAAGACCCCCGGCACATCGCAGCCCGACTGCTTCGGATCGGCTCCGACCTGCTCTGGGAAGCGCACTTACAGCTCAGGCGAGACACCCCCCGATGCCCGGCGGCGGTCGTGCCGCCGACTTGAGGAAAGCTACCCGCTAGTCAATGTTGAAGAGATTAGCTACCAGCTATCTCGTATCGGGGCCTACAGTTCCGGAACTTGAGGAGGTTTGTCAACTGTCCGTGGCCGTCCTATCCTGTGAAAATTAGCTGACCGCGAATCCGGGATAGCTGGAGGTGAACGTATGCCCAGTACAGAGGACCCCGTGTCCGAGACAGAGGACCGCACCGACGCCGGGGACGGGCCGTCCTCCGCAGAAGAACGATCAACGTTTGCCGTCCGTCTGGACAAGCTGTTCCGGACGGTCCGCCCGCAGGGCCGGCAGTGGACCAACGCGGAGGTCGCCGAGGAGCTCAAGGAGCGGGTGCCGAACCTGAAAGTTGGCGCGGTGTACCTCTCGCAGTTGCGCACCGGCAAGCGGAGCAACCCCTCGCACGAGCTACTGTCGGCGCTCGCGGGGTTCTTCGGCGTGTCCGTCGCCTACTTCTTCGACGAGAAGCTGGCGGACTCGGTGCAGGCCGAACTCGCCGCGGTGGAGGCCATGAAGCACGCGGGAGTCCGCAGCGTGGCGATGCGCGCCGCCGGGATGAGGGAGGACACCCTGCAAGCCATCACCGCGATCATGGACCAGTACCGCCAGATGCAGGGCCTGCCGCCCATCGGCGACGGCGAAAAGAAATGAAGCCGCCGGCGGGGCCGGACACGGCCGAAGGCGATCGCCGCAAACAACTGCGCCGGCTGCGGGGGCGCTGCGAGCGCCGGATCCGCGACCTCGACCTGCCCACTCCCTGCGACGTGGCCACCTTGTGCCACACGCTCGAGGACAAGCGGAACCGCCCGATAGCGCTGGTCCCGCTGGCGATACCGGCGGCGTACCCGTGCGGGTTGTGGGTCGCCGGCGTGGTGGAAGACCTGATCTTCTACGACACCAACACGACCAGCGCCCACCAGGACCACATCATCCTGCACGAGCTCGGCCACATCATCTGCGGCCACCACGGACTGGGCCTGCCGGACGACACCAGCTCCCGGCTGCTCTTCCCCAACCTCGACCCGGCGATCGTGCGCGACATGCTGATGCGCACCACCTACGACGACGTCCAGGAGCAGGAGGCCGAGGTCGTCGCGCACCTGCTCGCCGAGCACGTCGACACCTCGCTGCGGCCCGCCGACCCGGAGTCCGGGACCGAGGAGAGCGTCATCGGACGCATCGAGCGAACCCTGCTGTAGGGCCTCTCTCGAAGCCCTACAGCACGTTCTGACCACCTCCCCAGCGGGCCCGCGCGGCCCCCCGCGTCAGCCGCCGAGGCCGGACAGCTCCTCGGCCAGGACGTCCACCGCGTACCGGACTTCCTCGCTGTGGTGCTCGCTGGTCATGAAGAACCGCAAACGGGACAACTTCTCCTCCACCGCCGGGTGCAGAATCGGGTCGACGACGATGCCGCGCTCGAACAGCCGGCTCGCAAGCCTCAACGTTTTTGCGGAATCTCCGATGATGCACGGCACGACCGGAGTGGCCCGGCTGGACCCGATGTTCACGTTCGCGTCCTCGGCCAGTCGCCGGAACAGATCAGCGTTTTCATGCAGGGCCGCCAGACGCTCCGGTTCGCTCCGGATGAGCTGGACGGCGGCGAGCGCCGCGGCGGCGTTGGCCGGGGTGAGGCCGGCGCTGTAGACGAAGCCCGGCAGCGTGTACTTCAGCCAGTTGACCGTTCTCGCCGATCCGGCCAGGTACCCGCCGCAGCTGGCGAGCGACTTGGACAGGGTGCCCATCCACAGGTCGACGTCGGACCGGTCGACGTCGAAGTGGTCCCCGACCCCGCCTCCGCGCCGTCCCAGGACCCCGACGCTGTGCGCTTCGTCGACGAACAGCAGGGCGCCGTAGCGCTTCTTGAGCGCGATCAGGCCGGGGAGGTCGGCGATGTCGCCGTCCATGCTGTACGCGCCCTCGACCGCTATCAGGACCCTGCGGAAGTGGGATCTGGTCCGCCGCAGGATGTCGTCCAGCTGCTCGACGTCGTTGTGCGCGAACGGACGGCGCGTCGCGCCGGACAGGCGGCAGCCCTGCAGGATGCTGTCGTGCGCCAGCGCGTCGTGCACGATCAGGTCCTGCGGTCCGACGACGTGCCCGATGGCGGTGACGTTGGTGGCGTGCCCGCTCACCAGCGTGACGCAGTCCTCGGTGCCCAGCAGGCGGGACAGCTCCTGCTCCAGCTGCCGGGTCAGCGGCCGTTCGCCGGCCAGCACCCGGCTCGCCGAGACCGACGACCCGTACCGCTCCACGGCGGCGCGGACCGCTTCGGTCACCACCGGATGGCCGGACAGCCCCAGGTAGTTGTAGCTGCTGAACGAGATGTACTGCTTGTGCTCGATGGTCGTGGTGTTGCGGATGTTGCCTTCGTGGATGCGGAAGTAGGGGTTGGGAAGGCCCAGGCTCCGGATCTCGCGGACTCGCGCCTCGAACTGGTTCAGCTCGGCGAAGCCCTCGATGCCGGCGCTGTCCGGCTCCCAGGTGATCCGCGGCAGGGGTTCCTCGACGACCGGGCGAATCAGGGTGCTGCTCATCCCGGTCATCCCGATCACCGCCGGATCGGCCTCGATCAGGGCGGCGATCTCCGCGATGGTGACCTTCCCGACCAGTTCGTCCAGCATCTTGCGCAGCCCGGGGACGCGCTTCTTGATGCTGACGTCCAGTTCGCGGATCATCAGGGAGTCGAATCCGAGGTCTTCCACCAGCCCCATGTGGTCCTGGAGGTCGGAGACGGAGAACGCGCTGATCCGCGCGACCTCGTCGAGAACGAGCCCGAGGATGTCCGGGCCGGCCAGCGCCGTCGCCGGCGTCGCGTCGGACGCGGCATCAGCCACTGCGTCGGGCGCCGGTGCGGACACCGCGTCGGGAAAGCGCGAAGAAGCCGCCGCTGAGACCGACGCGATCTCGTCGATGCTCTGCTTGCTCTCGTCGACGATCCAGTAGTGCTTCGGGGCCAGAGGGCTCGGCGGAAGAGTGCACAGCGACCCGGCCGCGTCGGCGTCGCCACGCGGACCGTCGAGATCGGCCGGCACAGGACCGAAGAACACTCCCTCCTCCGGCCTGCTCGTCGCTTCCGTGCCGACAAGCGTCGCGGCCAGGGCCAGCTTCCTGCTCGCGTCCTGCGGGTCGTCGGCGACGACCGCCATCTGCTCCCCCAGCGGCGACCGCCGGGCCAGGGTCTGGGCCACTGCCGACAACGGCAGACAGTCCTCTGCGACAGCCTTGGCGACTTCCGCCATGTACCTGGCCAGACCCGCGCTGTCCCGGGCACTGAACACCAGCATCTCCGGCCGCGGAGCCGGCTGCGGAGCCACCGCCGCCGCCGACGTGTCCTGCTCGATGACGACGTGGACGTTCGTCCCGCCGAACCCGAACGCGCTCACCCCGGCCCGCAGCGGCCCCTCCGGCTCGACCCACTCGGTGAGCTTCTCCGGAACCGTCAGTCCGGCGGCTTCCAGGCCCAGGTTCTCGTCCGGCTGGACGTCGGGCTGGGGCACGATCTGCTTCTTGTGCACGCTCAGCACCGACTTGATCAGCCCGGCGATGCCCGCCGCGCCGAGGGCGTGCCCCACCACCGCCTTCACGGCGCCGAAGTGGGCCACGCGCGAGGTGTCCTGCCGAAGCTCTCGCAGGGCACTGATCTCGACCCGGTCTCCGACGGAGGTCCCGGTTCCGTGGGCCTCCAGGTACCCGACGGACTCCATCGAGACCGCGGCGTCCTGATAAGCGCGCCGCAAAGCCAGCATCTGGCCCTCGGCCTGCGGAGTCATACCGCCCTCGACCAGGCCGTCGTTGGACAGTCCGACGCCGCGGATGACCGCGTAGATCCGGTCGCCGGCCGCCTGGGCGTCGGCCAGCGGCCGGAGCACCAGGATGCCGGCCCCTTCGCCGAGCACGAATCCGTCGGCCCGGGTGTCGAAGGGACGGCAGGTCCCCGACGGGGACAGCGCGCCGATCCGGCACAGCCCAATGAGCAGGTCGGGGACCAGGATGAGCTGCGCGGCCCCGGCCAGTGCGATCTTGCATCGGCCGTTGCGCAGCGCGAAGACCGCGTTGGCGATCGCCGCGAGCCCGCCGGAGCACGCCGACTCGATGGCGTAGCTCTCGCCGTGCAGACCGAGGGTCGAGCTGATCGACGTCGGCCCCATGTTCATCAGCAGCCCGGACAGAGCCGTGCCGTGGAGTCCCTCGACCGCCGCGCCGGCGGCCGTCCAGCCCGGGTCCGACGACGCCGACCCGAACTCGCCGCGGGCGATCTGCCGCAGCCGGAGGTTGATCGTGCTGAGCTCGCGGTAGCCGCTCTCACCGAGCCCCACGATCACCGAGGTGTTCTCGCGGTCGAATCCCGAGCTCTCCCAGCCCGCGTCCTGGATCGCCTCCCGGGCCAGGTCGACCAGCAGGCGGTGCTGCGGGTCCAGGGCCCGCGCGCGGCGCGGCGGGATCTTGTAGTGCTTGGCGTCGAACATGCCGACGTCGGCCACCGACGCCAGCCGGTCGACGTACGCGGTGTGCGTGTCCCGTCGATCGTCGCTGAGGAACGAGTCGTGGACCCACCTCGCCCGCGGGATCGGGGCGAACTGGGGCTCGGGGTCCTTGAGCAGGTTCCAGTATTCGTTGACGTTGTCAGCTCCCGGAAAACGACAGCTCATCCCCACGATGGCGATGTCGTCCCGGTTCGGCGCATGGTCCAGCGATAGCATGATGTTCCCCTCCCTGCGAAACCTGCTCGAAGGGCAGTGGCGTCTGCCCGGAGCAGCGGCGATTGTTCACTCACGACAGACGTGGCGGATCCGAGGACCGGGGGTGTCGCCCCGGCCGCCGGTCAGCCGGCCGTCGGAAGGCCGACGCGCTGCCGCCACCAGGCGGCAGTGGTCTGGATCTGGTCGTCGAGTGGAGTCGGTCCCTCCCCGAACCTCGCGCTGTACGCGCTCGAATCCACGACGAACGGCCGGTCGAACTGATAGCGCACCTCCCGCAGCTCCCGCAGCAGAGGTGACGTGATGGAGCCGGCGCGCAGAACTGCGGCCGGCACCGACCGCACCGGCGGCGCGGTCACCCCGGCTTGCGCGGCGAGCTTCCCGATCATCGATCGGGCGGACAGCGCCGGTGCGGTCGGGACGTGCCAGGCGCGCCCCCACGCCTGCTCCTCCCGCGCCAGGCGTGCCAGGGTCCGGGCGACGTCCGGCAGGTAGGTCCAGCTGTGCGCGGCATCCGGGTTTCCCATGACCCGGATGGTCTTGCCCTGCAACAGCTGCGGCATGACCCGGCCCGCGAGGTGACCGCCGTCGGTCACCCCCGGACCGAAGAAGTCCGAGGGCCGGGCCTCGGTCATCCGGACCCGCCCTCGCTGGTGGGCCTCCCAGGCCTGGCTCCACACCGCCGCGCGGGTCCGGCTCTTCGGGCCGGTCGCCGCGAGCGGAAGGTCTTCGGTCAAAGCCCCGTCGACCGGTCCGTAGGCGTAGAGATTGCTGAGGATCACCAGCACCGCGCCCGAGGCCTCGGCCGCGGCGAGCACCGACGAGGCCAGCGCCGGCCATTCCTGCGGCCAGCGGTGGTACGGAGGGCACGCGCAGTTGATGACGGCCGTGGCCCCGGCGGCCGCCGCGGTGAGCGCGGCGGTGTCGGTCGCGTCCAGCCTGACGTGCTCGATCCCGGGCCGGGGCGGCTGGTCCGAGCGGCTGACCGCCCGGACCCGGTGGCCCTGGGCGGCCAGGTGCTCAGCCGTGGCCGCCCCGGCCGGCCCGGTGCCGACCACGAGGTGGAAACTCATAGCTCAACTCTCACTGTTCTCCAGCGCGCGGCCCTGAGGCAGACCTTTCCAGGACCCCCGTGCCGCGTCGAAGCTGGGCAGTTTCGCGTAGGCCGAGGAGACCTTCGCCAGCCAGGACACTTCGTCGGCCAGGGTCACGGCGTCCCGCTCCTCGAATCCGGGCCGGCGGCGCTCGGAGTCCGGGACGTGTCCGTCGCGCTTGGCGCGTATCGCGTCCCTGATCCGGACCGCCTCGGCGAGCGCCTGGTCGTTGTTCGGGCGCGGTGCGGCGCCGTTCGCGGCTGCGGCCCCGGCATCGACGTCGCTGTCGCTGTCGATGTCGGGCTGCTCGGCGACGTCCATGTACGGACGCAGGGCCCGCCATCCGTCTCTGATCTCCACCACCCGCCGGTGCAGCCGGTAGTGCAGGTTGGAGACCCCGGAGTTGCGGGGTTCCAGAACGATTTCCGGCGACTCCTGGCACACCGCGTTCCACAGGGGATACAGCGCCCGGTAGGACAGGATGTTCTCGATCCACTGCCCGAGGTCCGACACGCGGGGTCCCCAGGACGGCATAGTCAGGCCGATCGACACCACGATGATGCCCAGACCGCTGAACGCCGCGGGCACGATCTTCAACCCATTGACGTTGGCGCCCGCCGCCGCACCGACCATGTTCACGGTTCGCGTCGCGCAATACATGAACAACAGAACCGAGCCCACGGTGAGGAACCGCAAAGCCCTGCGCAACCAGATCTTGTCTGTCAACTTCGCGTAGGACAGGCAGGCCCGGAAGATCGTCACACAGGGGATCGTCTGCGAGACGATGAACACGATCAGGTATGCGAGCAGGAGAAGATCTTTACTGCCGGTGGTCAATGCCGCCGCCGGCTTGTGCGGGGCACCTGAGACGAAGAACAGCAGAACCAGGAGCACTTCGGTCCCGAAGCCGAAGAACACCCAGTTCCGGATTCCGCTCCGGATCGCGGGCAATGGTTCGGCCCACTGGAGCAGCAGGATCTCGGCCGCCACACAGTAGGCGACGGCGGCCAGGTGCATGACGAGAATCGCCGAGTTGCCCACGCCGAGCAGGGTCGGCGAGTCCGTGGCCACGGCCCCCATGGTGAAGGTGAGGCACTGGAGGAAGAGCGTGGCCATCAGGGTCCGGTAGACGGCGTCGCGCCATCCCCGGCGTGCGTGACTTGCTTTGTACAGGAAGGCGGCGTACGAACACACCGCCGTGATCAAGAACAGAGCCATCCTGGAACTGAACACAGCGCCCCCTAGTGACTTTCGCCCGATCGAGATGTTCAGTTATTCGGTTGTCAGTCGGTGTCGCCCGCCGGCACAGTCAGCCCGATGTGCTCGGCGGTCACCGCGATCGCGTAGTCGAAGAACGCGCCCTGGTCCCGGACGCTGTCGTGAGTCCGGCTGAAGACCTCGAAGACCAGCAGGCCGATGAGGTTGCTCCACAGGACGATGCCGCGCTCCAGCAGGTCGGAGTAGGGCTCCGGCGGCAGGCCGCCGAACACCTCGACCGCCTCCTGCCGGATCAGCGGCGGCCCCGGGACCGGGCGGCGCGGCGGCTCCAGCGCGCCTTCCTCCAGGGCGGCGCGCACGATGCCGGCCAGCACGGCCGGAGTGCGCGCGGCCGGCGGCACCGTCTCCGGCGGCGCGTCGTAGCCGTCGACCGGAGAGCCGTAGATCAACGCGAACTCGACCGGATTCGTGATCGACCACTGACGCAGCCCCCGCGCCGCGGCCAGCAGCCGCCCTCCGGGACCCGCCTGGCGTTCGCGGGCGGCGAGATCGGCTTCTTCCATCGCGGTGGCGGACGCGTCGTAGGCATCGATGATCAGTGCGGTGAGCAGATCATGAGGATGTGCGAAAGTGATCCGATCCGGCGCCACGTCGAGTTCTTCGGCCACGGCGACAATTGACAGACCGTTCGCACCGAGTTTGGCGAGCAGCCGCCGGGCCGCTTCCTTAACGATTTCCTCAGGAACTGCTTGTGACTGACTGATGTTCATTTCGGACGCGTTCACGATGAGTGAGTCTTCCAGCACCGACGGCACCGCGGCAAGGACTCCAAGCGAAAATCTCGTGACTTTGCGTTGTCATCGGCGTTCTGGTTCATACCTGATGATGTGTCACCAGAGCGAACGGACCAAGGCCCCTACGGGAATCTACTAGGTCGCCATATACGCGATGGAACGGACTTCCTCCAGGTCGGGGAGTCACATATGCGGACCCTTGGATCGGCAATGCCCGCCCGACAATTTCCCCGCGACCTGGAACCGAGGCCGGGATGCCCGCAAATGTCGGATTCGCGTCCCGGCCTCGGCAGTCCACTATGCGGAAGAAGTTGTCAAGAATTCACAGAACTGTCTGTCAAGTCCCGGACACCGCCGGGAGCCGTGACGGCCCCGCCGGCCGGCGGTTCGATCGCCAGATGCGGCATCCGGCGGTCCAGCCACTTCGGCAGCCACCAGTTGGCCGCGCCGCACAGATACATCACCGACGGCACAAGCACCGTCCGCACGATGAAGGCGTCCAGGGCCACCGCGGCGGCCAGGCCCACGCCGAACTCGGCGACGTCGCGCTGGCTGGTCAGGGAGAACGCGGCGAACACCGCGATCATGATCAGCGCCGCCGCGGTGATCACCCGCGCGGTGTGGGTCAGACCGGCGATCACCGCCCGGGTGTTGTCCCGGGAGTGCGACCACTCCTCGGCCATCCTGCTGACCAGGAACACCTGGTAGTCCATCGACAGGCCGAACAGCACCGCCAGCACGATCTCCGGCATGTATCCCATGATCGGGCTGGCCGCGCCCTGGCCGAACAGCCGGGTGCCCCAGCCCCACTGGAAGTACGCGGTGAGGACGCCGAACGAGGCCGCCGCGGCCAGCAGGTTCAGCAGCGCCGTCAGGGTCGGGATCAGCAGGCTGCGGAAGGCCACCAGCAGCAGCAGGAAGCTCAGGCCCACCACGGTGACCAGCAGCAGCGGCAGCTTGGCGTTCGTCATCGCCGCGAAGTCGTCGTTCGAGGCCGTCACGCCTCCCACGTAGACCTTCAGCGCGGTGCCGTCCGCGTACTCCGGCACCACTGAGTCCCGCAGATGGTTGATCAGATCAGAGGTCCCCTGGGCCTGCGGCGCGGTCTTGGGCAGGACCTGAGCCACCTCGATCGCCGAGCCTCCGGCGGCCGGCGCGGGCGGGGCGGGAGGCGCCTGCACGGCGGCGACCCCCGGCACGGTGGCCAGCGCGGTGTCGAGCCGGTCCAGCGCGGCCTGGTCGGCCGGGGAGTGGACCTCGGAGACCAGGAACAGCGGGCCGTTGAAGCCCGGCCCGAAGCCGTCCGCGAGCATCTCGTAGGACTTATAGGAGGTGCTGGACGTGGCGTCGTTAGACGCGTCCACGAAGCCCAGCTTCAGGTGCAGCACCGGAGAGGCGATCAGCAGCATGGCCGCGAGCCCGACGGTAGCGAGCACCGGGGCGAAGCGCGGCACGGCCTGCGCCCAGCGTGCCCAGGCGCCCTGTCCGCTCTCCGCGCGGCCCTGCTCGCCGGCCAGGAGCGCACGGCGCCGGCGGCGACCCAGCACCCGCAGACCGAACACCCCGAACAGGGCCGGCAGCAGCGTCAGGGACGCGATCACGGTGCACACCACGGTCATCGCCGCCGGGACGGCGAGCCCGTTGATGAACCCCACGCCGATGGTGAGCAGGCCGAGCAGGGCGATGCACACCGTGCCGCCGGCGAACAGGACCGCGCGGCCGGTGGAGTTCAGCGCCTCCACCGTCGAGCGCTCCGGGTCCAGCCCGGACTCCAGACCGCGGCGGTGCCGGGTCAGGATGAACAGCGCGTAGTCGATGCCGACGCCGAGGCCGATCAGCGCGCCGAGGACCGGCGCGACGCCGTTCACGGCCATGACGTGGCTCAGCGGGCTGACCAGCAGCATGCCGCTGCCGACGCCGGCCACCGCGGTGACGATCGGCAGCGCCGTGGCCAGCAGCGATCCGAAGACCACGAACAGGATGACGGCGGCCGCGGCGATCCCGATCGCCGAGGAGGTGGACGACGGCGGCGTCTGGACGCTCTCGATCGCGGCGCCGCCGAGCTCGACCGCCAGGCCCGGCTCGCGGGCCGCGGTGGCCGTGGAGATCACCTGCTTGACGTCGTCGTGGTTCAGCGTGTCGGCCTGCTGGGTGAAGTTCACCGTGGCGTACGCGGTGCGCTTGTCCGAGCTGAGCTGGACTTCGCCGCCGGGGCTGTAGGGGCCGGCGACCGAGGCCACTTCAGGCAGGTGCGACACCTGGGTGAGCATCGCCGAGATCCGCTGCTGGATCGCCGGCTCGGTGACGCTGTGGCCGGGACCCACCTGCCAGACGATCTGGTCGGCGTCGCCGGCCTGCGCCGCACCCGAGCGCTGCAGCAGCTCCTGGGCCGTGTTCGAGCCCGTGCCCGGCAGCACGAGGGAGTTGTCGGTCTTGTTCTTCACCACCCCCGACATCACCCCCAGGCCGACGAGCAGCGCCACCCAGACGGTGATCACGACGAAACGGTGTTGATAACACCAGCGTGCGAGGGCAGACATTGGTCAACCAATCCTTAGTTCTGCTTGCCGTAGAGGTGCAGGGCGATCGGAGTGCAGGCGAAGAAGACGACAGCGGTGGCGATCAGCGACCACGCGACGGCGCCGGTGCTGCTGGCCCCGCCGGCGCCGTTCATCAGGTCCCGGGCCGCGGTGGCGATGTGGCTCAGCGGGTTGACGTTGACGAAGTCCCGGAGCCAGTGCGGCATGGTGCCGGGCGAGACGAAGATGTTGCTGGCGAACGACAACGGGATCAGCACGGCGTTGGCGATGCTGATGACGACCGCCGCGTCCCGCACGAGCAGGGCGACCACCGCCCACAGCACGGACAGCGCGATCCCGAAGGCGACGACCACGGCCACCGCGGCCAGCACGCCCGGCGCGCCGCCGTGCGGGCGGTAGCCCATGGCCAGGCCGAGGACGATCACGATGGCCGAGGCGAACAGGTAGCGGAACGCGTCGCTGAGCAGGCCGCCGAGCACGAAGGCACCACGCCAGATCGGCAGGCCGCGGAAGCGGTCGAAGGCGCCGTTGTGCATGTCCTGGGCCAGGCGCGCGCCGCCGTACATGGTGACGATGGCGATGCTCATGGTCAGGACGCCGGGCAGCAGGGTCTTGAGGTAGTCGCCGGTCGAACCGCTGATCGCGCCGCCGAACAGGTAGGTGAACAGCACGGTGAACAGGATCGGGATGGCGGCGGAGTCGACCAGCTGCTTGGGGTCGTGCTTGATCTTGAGCAGGGCCCGGCTGCCGAAGGTCGCCGAGGCGGTCACCGGGCCGGCTCGGCGGCCGCGCTTGCCGGAGGCGAGGAGGGCGTCAATGCGGTCGGTCTTGACCTCGGCGGGGGTGGGGGCCGGGCCGGCTCCGGGGCCGGGGACGGTGGTGGTGCTCACGCGTTCACGTCCTCACGGTTGGCGGGGGTCGCGGGTGCGGCCGGCCCGGCCGGGGGAACCGGGCCGGCCGCGGGGGTGGGGGCGGTAGTCAGGTCGGTGGCCGGGCTGGCGCCCGGAGCAGTGGCCGAGTTGGTGGCCGCGCCGGCATCCGAGCCGGTAGCCGAGTCGGTGGCCGAGCCGGCGCCCGGAGCAGTGGCCGAGTCGGTGGCCGAGTCAGCGGTCGAGTCGGTGGCCGAATCAGTGGCCGAATCAGTCGCCAAATCAGTGGCCGGGCCGGTAGCCGAGCCGGTAACCGGGCCGGTAGCCGAATCAGCGGTCGAGCCGGTGGCCGAATCAGCGGCCGAGTCGGTGCCCGGGCCGTCGGGGTGGCCGGTGGTGTGGCCGGTCAGCGTGAGGAAGACTTCGTCGAGGCTCGGCTGGCCGAGCGCGAAGTCCGCGACCGCGACCCCGGCCTCGGCGAGCCGGACCAGCGCCTGCCCGACCAGCCGGTTGGCGTCGGTGGGGTCGGCCGGCGTGCCCAGCAGGGTGGACAGGGCCAGCGGGTCGGCTTCGAGGTGGACCGCCGCGCCCAGCGCCCGGGTCAGGATCTTCTGCGCCAGCGCGCGCTGGCCGCCGTCCAGGAGCCGCAGGTGCAGCGCGCCGGAGCCGACGCGCGCCTTGAGCTGCGTCGCCGTGCCCTGGGCCACGATCCGGCCCTGGTCGATGATCGCGATCTGCTCGGCGAGCTGGTCGGCTTCCTCAAGGTACTGAGTCGTCAGCAGGACCGTGGTCCCGGCGGCGGCGATCCGGCGGACCAGCTCCCAGACCTGGTTGCGGCTGCGCGGGTCCAGCCCGGTGGTGGGCTCGTCGAGGAACAGCAGGTCGGGCGTGACGATCAGGCTCGCGGCGATGTCGAGCCGGCGGCGCATCCCGCCGGAGTAGCCGCGCACCGGGCGGCCGGCCGCCGCGGTCAGGTCGAACGCGTCCAGCAGGTCGTCGGCCCGCGCTCGGCCGGCGGCCCGGGACAGGCCCTGGAGCCGGCCGAGGATCAGCAGGTTCTCGGACCCGGTCAGGTCCTCGTCCAGCGAGGCGAACTGGCCGGTGACCGAGATGCGGGCCCGGATGGCGTCGGCCTCGGTGGCCACGTCGTGGCCCAGAACCCGGGCGCTGCCGCCGGTCGGGCGGGTCAGGGTGGCGAGGATGCGGATCGTGGTGGTCTTGCCGGCCCCGTTGGGACCGAGGAAGCCGAACACCTGGCCCGCGGGGATCGCGAGATCGATGCCGTCCAGCGCGCGCTTCTCGCCGTAGGCCTTGACCAGGCCACGCATCTCGATCGCCGGACGACCCTCGTCAGCGTTCTTCGTTGGCATGCTGCCAGCGTTCTCTATCTCTTACGCGCTGTCAAGGTTATCTCACGCCTATCTCTGACAAGTTGTCAAAGTTATGGCCGCGGGATACCCTTCTGAAGATGGCCGATCTGCGCGACACCACCAGCACCGCCACCGGCACGCCGACCCGGCGCCGCCGAGCCGACGCCCGGCAGAACATCGACGCCATCCTCACCGCGGCCCGCGTCGTCCTCGGCCGCCAGCCCGACGCCGGCATGGAGGAGATCGCCGCCACGGCAGGCGTCACCCGCCAGACCGTCTACGCACACTTCCCCTCGCGCGACGCCCTGCTGGCGACCGTCGTACAAACCGCAGCCGCCGAATACGCGGCTCTCCTCGACGACGCGGACCTGGACACGGCCCCACCGGCCGAGGCACTGGCCCGCTTCCTCGCCGCAGGCTGGGAATTCATGCACCGGTACCCGCTGCTGCTCACCGGCGCCGCATCCTCGGTCCCCCGCCCGACCAGCGACGACCCGCACGACGTCGTGCCCCCGAGGCTGGAGCGGATCATCCAGCGCGGACAGGAAGGCGGCGAGTTCGACGCCGCGCTCCCCGCGACCTGGCTCGCCGCCGCCGTCCTGGGACTGCACCACACGGCGGCGGCGCAGGTCGCGGGCGGGCAGCTGAGCGCGCAGGAGGCTCAGTCGCTGTGTTTGGAGAGCACGCTGCGGGTTTGCGGTGCGGCGGCTGCGAGGGCGAGCTGACGCAGGGCTCGGAAATGCTCGATCGGCGCTAACCTGCCCGGCCGCACGAACAACCGGACCGGCGCCAGAACATCATCGGCCGCCGCCGCATCAGCCAAGCCAGCAAGCCTCGCGCGCCACCTGCACAGCACCACCGTTCAGGCCGCACAAGCGCACCGGGCCGGGGCCACATCCCCATCCGCCGCCGCCGATCGCCTGCGCCCGAGCCGGGGCATCAGCCAGGGCCGCGAGTCTGGCACTGTCCGCGCGACGCCAGCCGTCACCCGACCTACCCGAAACACGCGACACACCGGGCCGGCGCGCATCCCAGCTGCGCGCCGACCCGGTGTGTCGTCTGTGTGGCCGGGGCGTCGGGTCACTCGGTGCCGGTGACGCCTCCGTCGATCAGGGCGAAGAGCTCGTCGTCCGTCGCGGAGTCGACGGCTATCTCCGCGCCGGGCAGGTCCGCGCTCGCCGGTTGGGCTTCGTTCCAGCGGCTGAGGAGGGTCTGCAGGCGGCGGGTGACTCCGTCGCGGAGTTCCGGCTCGTCGCGGAGGCGCAGGAGGGTCTTCTCGAGGTTCTCGATGTCGTCGAGTACCGGTGCTGATGTGGGGGCCGCCGCCTCGGGGACGATCTTGGTGCGTACGTGGGCCGCGAGCTCCGACGGCGTGGGGTGGTCGAAGACCACCGTCGCCGGGAGGCGGCAGCCGGTCGCGCCTGACAGCCTGTTGCGGAGGTCGACCGCGGTCAGGGAGTCGAAGCCGAAGTCGCGGAACGGGCTGTCGGCGTCCATCGCCGCTGCCTCGCCGCCTCCGAGTGCGGCGGCGGCGTGCGAGCGGACCAGGTTCAGCAGGAACTCCTGCTGGTCGGGCTCGCTCAGCGAGGACAGGCGGCGCGCCAGGTCCGCGGCGGGGTCGGCGGACGCTGAGTGTGTTCGGGCGGTCGGCACGGTGACCAGCCCGCTCCACAGCGCCGGGAGCGAGCCCTCGCGCGCCAGCGAGCGGAGCCGGGCCGCGCGGACGGGGGCCGCCAGCAGGACCGGTTCGGCGCTGCCGCGTGCGGCGTCGAACAGTGCCAGCGCCTGTTCGGTGGACAGTGCGCCGAAGTATCCGCCGACGCGCGCGCGGTGCGAGCCCGTCATGTCCGCGGTCAGCTCGCTGGTCTGCGCCCACAGCCCCCACGCGATCGACGTCCCCGGCAGCCCCATGGCCCGCCGGCGCCCGGCGAGCGCGTCGAGGAAGACGTTCGCCGCCGCGTAGTTGCCCTGCCCGGGAGCGCCGGTCAGCCCGGCGCCGGAGGAGAAGAGCACGAACTCGGCGAGGTCGGCCTGCGCGGTGAGCTCGTGCAGGTGCAGCGCCGCGTCGACCTTCGGCCGCATGACCGCGTCGATCTTCTCCGGTGTGAGAGAAGACAGGATCCCGTCGTCCAGGACACCGGCGGCGTGCACCACCGCGGTCAGCGGATGAGCAGCCGGGACCGCCGCCAGCGCCCGCGCCAGGTCCGCGCGGTCCGCGACGTCGCAGGCCACGATCTGCGCCTCGGCCCCCAACTCGGCCAGCTCGGCCCGCAGCTCCTGCGCGCCGGACGCCTCGAGCCCGCGCCGGCTCAGCAGCATCAGATGCCGCGCGCCCCGCTCGGCGAGATGCCGTGCGACGACGCCGCCGAGCGTGCCGGTGCCGCCGGTGACGAGCACCGTCCCCTCCGGGTCCGGCGCCGCCGGAATGGTCAGCACGATCTTGCCGACGTGCCGCGCCTGGCTCATGTACCGGAACGCCGCGACCGCGTCGCGCACGTCCCAGGTGGTCACCGTCGGCAACGTCAGCGCGCCGGCGCGGAACAGCTCCAGAACCTCGACCAGCATCTCGCGGACCCGGTCCGGTCCGGCCTGCCGCAGGTCGAACGCCTGATAGTCGACGCCGGGACGGGCCGCCGCGACGTCGGCGGCGGAACGGATGTCCGTCTTCCCCATCTCGATGAAGTGCCCGCCCGCCTTCACCAGCCGCAGCGAGGCGTCGACGAAGTCCCCGGCCAGCGAGTTCAGCACCACGTCGACGCCGCCTCCGGCCGTCGCCTCGCCGAACCGCCGCTCGAAGTCGAGCGTCCGGCTGGACGCGATGTGCGCGTCGTCGAGCCCCGCGTCGCGCAGCACCGGCCACTTGCGCTCGCTCGCGGTCGCGAACACCTGCGCGCCGCGGTGCCGCGCGAGCTGGACCGCCGCCGAACCGACGCCACCGGCCCCGGCGTGGATCAGCGCCGACTGCCCGGCCGTCAGACCGCCGAGGTCGAAGAGCCCGTAGTACGCGGTGAGGAACGCCACCGGCATCGACGCGGCCTGCTCGAAGGACCAGCCCTCGGGGATCTTGGCGAGCAGCCGGTGGTCGGTCACGGCCACCGGGCTGAACGCGTTGGTCCAGAAGCCCAGGACCCGGTCTCCGGGCGCCAGGTCGGTCACGTCCGCACCGACCGCGGTGACCACCCCCGCGCCCTCGCTGCCGAGCTCCGTCTCGCCGGGGATCATGCCCAGCGCGGTGACCACGTCCCGGAAGTTCAGCGCGGCGGCGCGCACGGCGACCCGCACCTCGCCCGAGGCCAGCGGAGCGTCGAGCGCCGGGCACTCGGCCAGTGCCAGGCCCTCCAGCGTCCGGGCATCGGTGGCTTCCAGGCGCCAGGACGCGGCGCGCGCCGGGGGCAGCAGACGTTCGCCGCTCTCGGCGTCGGCCAGGCGCGGGGCGAGCAGTTGCCCGGAGCGGATGGCCACCTGGGGTTCGTCGGACGCCGCGAGGGCCGGCCAATCGGCCGAGCCGTCGTCGTCGGCCAGGACGAATCGGCCCGGGTGCTCGGTCTGCGCGGTGCGGATCAGGCCCCAGACGGCGGCAGCGGCCAGGTTCGGCGCTTCAGCTCCGGCCTCGACAGCACCCTGCGTTCGGATGACCAGCCGCCCGGTGCCGAAAACATCCCCGGCCAGCCACTGCTGAGCGACCTCCAGCGCGGCCGCGGTAGAAAAGCGAGCGCCTGCCGCCAGATCGTCAGCACCGGTCCCGCCTTGCCGAGCAGGCACCGACCACAGCACCAGGTCCGGCGCCGGTGCTCCGGCCTCAATCGCCGCTCGCAGCTCGGTCAGGTCGCGGTAGGCGGTCACCGCGGCGCCGGAGCCGCTGAGCTGATCGATGGTCTCGGTCCCATCTGTGCCGAGCACCGCCAAGCTCTGCGGGGCTGCCTGTGCCGGAGCAACAGGCACCCACGTGAGCCGGAACAACGCGTCCCGCAACGCGGTCGAGGTCGCGGCCCGCTGCTGCCAGGACGAAGCCGGCCGCACCACGATCGCCGCCACCGACACCACCGGCCGTCCGCCGAGGTCCGCGGCGGCCAGCGCCACGCGGTCCGGGCCAATGCGCCGGATCCGGACCCGCAGGTCGGTCGCGCCGGGCGCGGCGAGCGCCACGTCGCCGAACACGAACGGCAGCACCATCCCCTCCCCCGGCACGGCCAGCCCGGCCACCTGCGCGGCCGCGTCCAGCAGCGCCGGGTGGACGCCGAACCGCTCGGCGTCGCCGCGCAGGTCGGAGGGCAGGGCGACCTCGGCGTAGACGTCGTCGCCGAGGCGCCAGGCCTTGCCGATCAGCTGGAAGCTCGGGCCGAAGCCGTATCCGTGCTCTGCGAATCCCGCGTAGATCTGGTCCGTGGGCAGCGGTTCGGCGCCGGCCGGCGGCCAGATCACGAAGTCGCCGAAATCCTCCTCGGAAGCACCGGTCGTGCCGGCGAGGTCGCCGACAGCGTGTGCCGTCCACTCGCCGTCGAGCGAGGCTTCCTCAGGCCTCGAATACACCGTCACCGGGCGCCTGCCGAGCTGGTCCGGCGTTCCGGCGACGACCTGAAGCTGGACCGCCCCCGCCGACGGCAGGACGAGCGGCGCCTGCAGCGTCAGCTCTTCAATCCCCTGACACCCGGCCTCCGAAGCGGCCCGCAACGCCAGCTCGACGAACGCCGTCCCGGGCAGCAGCGCCTGGCCCGCGACCTGGTGGTCGGCCAGCCAGCGCTGCCCGTGCAGCGCGAGGCGGCCGGTCAGCACCACGGCCTCGCTGCCCGCGACGTCGACCGCCGCGCCGAGCAGCGGATGCGCTCCGGCACGCAGCCCCGCCCTGCCGAGCGCATCGCCCGACGGCGCCTTGGGCTCCTGCCAGTAACGCTTCCGCTGGAAGGCGTACGTCGGCAGGCTGACGAAGCGCTCCGGCTCCGGGCCGAGCAGCTTCCGCCACGCGACCGGCACGCCGCCGGCCCAAGCCTGCGCGACCGAGCCGAGGAAGTCGTCCCGGCCGCCACGATCGCGGTGCAGTGTGCCGACGGCGATCGCGGCAGCCTGCGCCTGCTCGATCGACTCCTGCAACGCCACCGTCAGCACCGGATGCGGGCTCGCCTCCACGAACAGCCCATAGCCCCGGTCGAGCAGAGTCCGAGTCACCTCGTCGAACCGCACCGGCTCACGCAGGTTGCGGTACCAGTAGTCCGCGTCGAGCCCGGCGGTGTCCAGCTGCGTACCGGTGACCGCCGAGTAGAAGGGGATCTGCGAAGCGACGGCGTCGATGCCCTTCAGCTGCGCCAGCAGTTCCTCGCGGATCCGCTCGACGTGCGAGGAATGCGAGGCGTAGTCGACCGGAAGACGCCGAACCCTGATATCGGAGTCCTGATACTCGGCGACCAGCTCCTCGATCGCGTCGACATCGCCGGACACGACGACCGATCCTGGCCCGTTCACCACCGCGATCGACACCTTGCCGGTCCACCGCGCGAGCAACGCCTCGGCCGCCTCGGGCGCCACGCCCAACGACGCCATCGCACCCCGCCCGGACAGCGACCCCAACGCCCGGCTGCGCAAGCAGACCACGCGCGCCGCGTCCCGCAGCGAGAGAGCCCCGGCCACGCACGCGGCGGCGATCTCCCCCTGCGAATGCCCGACCACGGCGGCGGGCACGATGCCCGCCTCCCGCCACAGCTCGGCCAGCGACACCATGACCGCGAACAGCACCGGCTGGACCACGTCCACCCGCTCCAGGTCCGGAGCCCCGGGCGCCTCACGCAGCACGTCGCGCACCGACCAGCCGGTGACCGCCGCCACCGCCTCGTCGCATTCGGCGATCCGGTCGCGGAAGACCGGCGACGCGTCGAGCAGCCCGAGCGCCATCCCCCGCCACTGCGTCCCCTGCCCGGGGAACACCAGCACCGCCTCGCCGGGACGGTTGCGGGCCAGGCCCTGCACCAGTCCGGCGCCGGGCCGCTCCTCGGCCAGATCATGAAGCCCGGCAAGCAGTTCGGCGCGGTCGGCACCCAGAACCACAGCCCGGTGGGTCAGCGCCGAGCGCCGGATCAGCGCGCTCGCGACGTCGCGCGGCTCCAGCTCCGGACGGTCCTGAAGGAATCCGGCCAACTGCGCGGCCTGCGCACGCAGCGCGGCCTCTCCCCGCCCGGACAGCACCCACGGCACCGGCCCATCGACAGGCGCCGTATCAACCTGCTGCGACTCCGGCGCAGTCTCTTCTTGTGCTTCCGGCTCAGGCGCCTGTTCGAGGATCAGGTGAGCGTTCGTCCCGCTGATGCCGAACGACGACACCCCGGCCCGGCGCGGCCGCCCCGTCTCAGGCCACTGCTGCGCCCGCACCGCCAGCCGCATCGCGCCCGACGTCCAGTCCACGTGCGGACTCGGCTCGTCCGCGTGCAGCGTCGCCGGCACCACGCCGTGCCGCATCGCCAGCACCAGCTTGATCACGCTGGCCACGCCGGCCGCCGCCTGGGTGTGCCCGATGTTCGACTTCACCGAGCCCAGCAGCATCGGCGCCACCCCGGCGTGCGCCTGGCCGTACGTCTCCAGCAGCGCCTGCGCCTCGAGCGGGTCGCCGAGCCCGGTCCCGGTCCCGTGCGCCTCCACCACGTCCACCTCGGAGGCCGCGACCCCGGCGTTCGCCAGCGCCGCCTGGATCACGCGGCGCTGCGACGGGCCGTTCGGCGCGGTCAGCCCGCTGGACGCGCCGTCCTGGTTCGTCGCCGACCCGCGGATGACGGCCAGCACTTCGTGCCCGCGCCGCCGCGCCTGCGACAGCGTCTCGACCAGCACCAGGCCGACGCCCTCGGCGAACCCGAACCCGTCCGCGCCGGCGCCGAACGCCTTGGACCGGCCGTCCGGGGCCAGCGCCCGCATCCGGCTGAACTCGATGAACACCTTCGGGCTCGACATCATCGCCGCGCCGCCGGCCACCGCCATGGTGCACTCGCCGGTCCGCACCGCGTGGCAGGCCTGGTGCAGCGCCACCAGCGACGACGAGCACGCCGTGTCGACGGTGACGGCCGCGCCCTCCAGCCCGAACACGTACGCCAGCCGCCCGGAGACGACGCTCGGCGTGGTGCCGGTGACGACGTACCCTTCCACGCCGGTCGGGTAGTCCGAGGGACCGGCGCCGACGAAGACCCCTGTCTTGCTGCCCTTCAGGGTCGCCGCGTCGACACCGGCGTCCTCGAACAGCTCCCAGCACGTCTCCAACAGCAGTCTCTGCCGCGGTTCCATGGACAGCGCCTCACGCGCAGAGATCCCGAAGAACCCCGCGTCGAACTCCGTGGCTCCCTGCAGGAATCCGCCCTCGGAGACGTAGGAGGTGCCCGAGTGGTCGGGGTCCGGGTCGAACAGCTCCGTCAGGTCCCATCCCCGGTCCTGCGGAAAGCTGTCGATGGCGTCGCGGCCCTCGGCCACCAGCTGCCACAGCTCCTCCGGGGACGCCACACCGCCGGGATAGCGGCACGCCATGCCGACGATCGCGACCGGCTCGCCGAGTTTGGCCTCGAGTTCGTCGTTGCGCCGGCGCAGCCGCCGGGTCTCCTTCACCGATTCCCGCAGGGCGCCGGTGATTTCTTCGATCGATGCGCTCATGGAAGCCTTTACTCCTCGGTGCTGTGAACGGCGCGGATGAGTTCGCCGAGATCCATGTCGTCCACGGCGTCGATCTCGTCTTCATGGCTCTGCTGGTCCTCGCCGGCGTCGTCGGCGGCGTCCAGCGCCTCGTCGGCCGGGCCGGACAGCTCGCCCAGGCGCTGGGCCAGCGCGGTCGGGGTCGGGCAGTCGAAGATGAGCGTCGCGGGCAGCCGCAGGCCGGTCGCGGCGGCGAGCCGGTTGCGCAGCTCGACGGCGGTCAGGGAGTCGAAGCCGACGTCCAGGAAGCCGCGTTCGGCGTCGACGGCGGCCACCGAGCCGTGCCCGAGCACCGCCGCGGCGTGCTTGCGGACCAGGTTCACCAGCGCCTGGCGGCGCTCGGCCGGGGCCAGCCCGGCGAGCAGTTCGGTGAGCCCGCCGGCGGCCTGGTCCGAACTCGTCTCAGTGCTCTGACGCCCGCCGCGCGGCACCAGCCGGCTCAGCACCGCCGGGAGCGTGCCGGCCTCGGCCTGGGCGCGCAGCGCGCCCCGGTCGATGTGCGCGCCGACCACCATCGGCAGCCCGGACTCGATCGCCTCGTCGAGCATGGCCAGCGCCTCGGGCACGGACATGGCCTGCGCCCCGGCCCGGGCCAGCCGCTCCCGGTCCTGCTCGTCCAGCTTGCCGGTCATCCCGCTGTCCGGCGCCCACAGACCCCAGGCGACCGACGTGCCGGCCTGCCCTCGGTCGCGCCGTGCAGCGGCGAGCGAGTCGAGGAAGACGTTGGCGGCCGAGTAGTTGGCCTGCCCCGGGTTGCCAATCACGCCGGCCGCCGAGGAGAAGGTGACGAACATGCCCAGCGGCAGGTCGCCGGTCAGCTCGTGGAGATGCGCGGCGGCGTCGACCTTGGGACGCAGCACCCGGGCCAGCCGGTCCTCGGTGAGCGCGGTGAAGACCACGTCGTCCAGGACACCCGCGAGGTGGACCACCGCGGTGAGCGGATGCTCGGCCGGGATGTCGGCCAGCAGGCCGGCCACGGCCGCGCGGTCGGCGACGTCGCACTCTGCGACGTGCACGTCCGCACCGAGCTCGGTGAGCTCCGCGGTCAGCTCCGCGACACCCTCGGCCGCGGCACCCCGGCGGCTCGCCAGGACGATGTTGCGCATCCCCCACGGACCGGCCAGGTGCTTGGCGACCAGGCCGCCGAGGGTTCCGGTGCCTCCGGTGATCAGCACCGTGCCCTCGGGGTCGGGGGTCGGCGGGATCGTCAGGACCAGCTTGCCCACGTGCCGGGCCTGGGCCATGTAGCGGAAGGCCTCGGGGGCTTCGCGGACGTCCCAGTCGCGGACCGGCAGTTCGGACAGCGTGCCCTGCTCCAGCAGCGGGACGACGTCGTCGAGCAGCGAGCGCATCACCGCCGGGGTGGTGTCACGCACCAGGTCGATCTGCTCGTACAGCACGCCGGGATAGTCCTGGGCGACGTCCTCCGGGCTGCGCACATCGGTCTTGCCCAGCTCGATGAACCGCCCGCCCTTGGGCAGCAGCCGCAGCGAGGCGTCGACGAGCTCGCCGACCAGCGAGTTGAGGACCACGTCCACGCCCGCGCCGTCGGTGGCTTCGAGCATCTGGTCGGCGAACGCCGCGTCGCGCGAGGACGCGATGTGGTCGTCGTCCAGGCCCAGCTCCCGGAGCACGTACTGCTTGGCCGGGCCGGCCGTGGCGAAGACTTCGGCACCGAGGTGGCGGGCGATCTGGACAGCCGCCATGCCGACGCCGCCGGTCCCGGCATGGATCAGGACCCGTTGTCCGGCGCTCAGCGCGGCGGTCTCGACGAGGGCGTAGTAGGCGGTAAGGAACGCCGAGGGGATCGCGGCGGCCTGCTCGAAGGACCAGCTCCCGGGCATCGGGGCGAGCCAGCGGTAGTCGGTCACCGCCTCGGTGGCGAACGCCGCCGGGATCATGCCCAGGACCGGGTCGCCGGGCTTCATCCCGACGACGTCGGGACCGACCGCCTGGACGACGCCCGCGCCCTCGCCGCCGATGAAGTCGCCGCCGCCCGGGGCCATCCCGAGCGCCACCATGACGTCGCGGAAGCCGATGCCGACCGCGCGCATCCGCACCCTGACCTGGCCGGAAGCCAGCGGCTCGGGGTCGGCCGGGAACGGCTTGAGCGCCATGGCGTCGAGCACCCCGGACGGGTCCGGCTCCAGCCGCCAGCGGCCTCCGGGCGGCGCGGTCAGCGCGTGCCGCGAGGCGGCCAGCGGCGCCAGCCGCGGGATCAGGGCGACGCCGCGCCGGATCGCGAGCTGCGGCTCGTCGCCGGCCAGCGCCTGCACCAGCGGGGCGACGGCGTCGGGGCCGTCGAGGTCGGCCAGGACGATCCGGCCCGGGTTCTCGGTCTGCGCCGAGCGGAGCAGGCCCCAGACCGGAGCGGTGGTCAGGTCCGGGGCGCCGTCGCCGGGTGCGGCCGCGACCGCGTCGCCGGTGACGACGACCAGGCGGGAGTCCGCGGTGCGGTCGTCGGCGAGCCAGGCCTGGACGTCACGCAGGACACCGGCGGTCGTGGCGAAGGCCGAGTCGGGCAGGACCGCGTCGGCGGCCGAGCTGACGGGCAGCACGACGATGCTCGGGCACGGCCGGCCTGCGGCCAACAGAGCACTGAGATCGGGATAGCTCTGCGGGGAGATCCCGGCCTCCGCCAATCCGGCGACCAGACCGAACGGATCAGCACCGAGCAAGTCAGCACCATGCACGCCCGCACCAGCCAGGTCCGCACCGAGCAAGTCCGGGTCAGCCGGATCCGCGCCGGCCAGGTCGGCGCGATACCTGCCGGCGCCGAGCAGCGCCCAATCCGTGGCGACCTGGCCCGTGGGCCGCGCCGGCGGCGCGATCCAGTCCAGTTCGAACAGCGACCGGTCCGCCGGGGCGGCGGCCGGCGCCAGCTTCTCAGCCGGCACCTGCCGGCTCACCAGCCGCTCGATCACCAGGACCGGGTCGCCGTTCTCGTCCGTCGCGGTGATGGTCACGGTGTCCGGGCCAACCGGCGAGATCCGCGCCCGCAGATCCCGCGCGCCGGGGGCGAACAGCGACACCCCGGTCAGGCTGAACGGCAGCCGGATCATCTTGCTAGCGCCCTCGGCCTGTCCCATGGCCGGGGCGAGCATCATCGCCTGGAACGCCGCGTCGAGCAGCGCCGGGTGCACGCCGTACCGGTCCGCCTCGTCGCGCACCCCGGCGGGCAGCGACACCTCGGCGTAGACGTCGTCGCCGTGCTGCCAGGCCTGGCGCAGTCCGCGGAACGAGGGCCCGTAGACGTAGCCGCCCTCGGTCTCGGCCTTGGTGTAGAAGGCGTCAGGGTCCTGCAACACCGGCTCGGCGCCGGCCGGGGGCCATTCGGTCGTGCGGGCCGGGGCGGGCAGGCTGTCGGCGGTCAGGACCGCCGAGGCGTGCCGGGTCCAGCTGCCGGGCGCGCTGAGCTCGCCGTCCCCGGCTTCGGGCCGGGTGTAGACGGCCAGCGGACGGCGTCCCGGATCGCTCGGCGGCCCGACGATCAGCTGGATGCTCACCGCCTCGGCGTCGCTCAGGAAAAGCGGCGCCTCCAATGTCAGCTCCTCGACGCGAGGGTGCTGCGCCTGGCTGCCGGCCCGCAGGGCCAGCTCGGCGAAACCGGTCGCGGGCAGCAGCCGCGCCCCGGTGACGCCGTGGTCGGCCAGCCAGGGCCGGGTGCCCGCGGACAGCCGTCCGGTGAGCACCAGGCTGTCGCTGTCGGCGAGCTCCACCGCCGCACCGAGCAGCGGATGGGTCGAGGCCTGCACGCCGAGCGCCGCCGGATCGGCGGCGGTGGGCGCCTGGCCCCGCCAGAATCGCTGCCGGTCGAAGGCGTACGTGGGCAGCGGGACCCGCTCACCATTGGGGATCAACTTGGCCCAGTCCAGATCCACGCCGTTCACCCAGGCCTGAGCGAGCGAGGCGACGAACCGGGCCAGGCCGCCGTCGTCGCGGCGCAGCGAGCCCACCGTCAGCGGCTCGGCCAGGCCCTCGACCGCCATGGCGGTCTCGGTCACCGCGGAGGTCAGCACGGAGTGCGGGCTCGCCTCGATGAACGTGGTGAAGCCGTTGTCGAGCAGCTTGCGGGTGGCGTGCGTGAACAGCACGGGCTCGCGCAGGTTGCGGAACCAGTACTCGGCGTCGAGCGCCGTGGTGTCGATCGGCTCCCCGGTCACCGCGGAGTAGAAGGGGATCCGCGAGCGCTGCGGCGTGATGCCGGCCAGCTGCTTGAGCAGGTCCTCGTGCATCGGCTCGACCTGCGGCGAGTGCGAGGCGTAGCTGACCTCGATGCGCCGGATCCGGACGCCGCGCCGCTCGCACTCGTCGGTCAGCTCGTCCAGCGCGGCGGTGTCGCCGGCGACGACGACCTGCGTCGGGCTGTTGACGGTCGCGATCGTGACGCGCTCGCGCCACGGGGTCAGGAGCGCGGTCGTCTGCTGTTCGTCAGCGTGCAGCGACGCCATGCCGGCCGAACCGGTCAGTCGGGTGATCGCCTGCGCCCGCAGGGCCACGATCCTGGCGGCGTCCTCCAGGGACAGCGCGCCGGCCACGTGAGCGGCCGCGATCTCGCCCTGCGAGTGGCCGACGACCGCCGCCGGGCTCACCCCGTAGTGCTGCCACAGCCGGGCCAGCGAGACCATCACCGCGAACAGCGCCGGCTGCACCACGTCGACCCGCTCGAAGCCGGGCGCACCGTCGACCCGGCGGAGCACGTCGGTCAGCGACCAGTCGGTGTACGGCGCGAGGGCCTGCTCGCATTCGCGGATCGACTCGGCGAACTCCGGGCTGGCGTCGAGCAGTTCGGCGGCCATGCCAGACCACTGACTGCCCTGCCCGGGGAAGACGAAGGCGATGCGCGGCTTGTTCCGCGCGGTGCCGCTGACCAGTGCCGCGTCCGGCTCGCCGTCGGCCAGCGCGGTCAGCAGGCCTTCGTAGTCGTCCCGGTCGGCCCCGAGGACGACCGCGCGGTGCTGGAGCGCGGCCCGGCTGGAGGCCAGGCTCCAGCCGATGTCGCGCGGCGACGGTGCCGAGTCCGCAGTCTCGTCGGCGATCAGCCGCCGCAGCTTCACGGCCTGCCGGCGGAGCGATTCGGAGGTGGCCGCCGAGATCGGCCAAGGAATCGGCGCGGTCGGAGCTTCGGGGGCTCGCACCGGCTCCTCCTCCAGCGCCGGCGCCTGTTCGAGGATGACGTGGGTGTTGGTGCCGCTCATCCCGAACGCGGACACGGCGGCCCGGCGCGGACGGCCGGTCTCAGGCCACTGCTGCTGCTCGACCGCCAGCCGCACCGCGCCCGAGGACCAGTCGACGTGGGCGCTCGGCGCGTCCACGTGCAGGGTCGCGGGCACCAGGCCGTGCCGCATCGAGAGCACGAGCTTCATCACGCCCGCCGCGCCCGCGGCGGCCTGGGTGTGGCCGATGTTCGACTTGATCGACCCCAGCAGCACCGGCCGGTTCGCCTCCCGGCCCTGGCCGTAGGTCTCCAGCAGCGCCTGCGCCTCGATCGGGTCGCCGAGCGAGGTGCCGGTGCCGTGCGCCTCCACCACGTCCACCTCGGACGCGGTGACGCCGGCGCGCGCCAGCGCGGCCTGGATGACGCGGCGCTGCGACGGGCCGTTCGGCGCGGTCAGTCCGTTCGAGGCGCCGTCCTGGTTGACCGCGGAGCCGCGGATCACCGCGTGCACCTGGTGGCCATTACGGCGCGCGTCGGACAGCCGCTCGACGAGGAACAGCCCGACGCCCTCGGCGAGCGCCATACCGTCGGCGGCGTCGGCGAACGCCTTGCAGCGTCCGTCCGGCGCCAGCGCGCCGAGGCGGCTGAACTCGGTCAGCTCCTTGGGGCTGGCCATCACCGCCGCGCCGCCGGCCACGGCCATCGTGCACTCGCCGGAGCGCAGCGCCTGGGCGGCCAGGTGCAGCGCGACCAGGGAGGAGGAACAGGCGGCGTCGAGGGTCAGGGCCGGGCCTTCCAGCCCGAACACGTAGGACAGCCGTCCGGACATCACGCTGCCGGTGGTGCCGGTCGCGGCGTAGCCCTCGGCCCAGTCCGGGACCTGGATCGCGGCCGAGGCGTAGTCCGTGGGGTTGCCGCCGATGTAGACGCCGGTGCGGCTGCCCTTCAGGCTCGGCGCGGAGATTCCGGCGTGCTCGAACAGCTCCCAGCAGGTCTCCAGCAGCAGCCGCTGCCGGGGGTCCATGGCCAGCGCCTCACGCGGGGAGATGGCGAAGAACTGTGCGTCGAAATCGGCTATGTCCCCCAGGAATCCGCCCTCGCGGACGTAGGCGGTCCCCGAGCGGTCGGGATCGGCGTCGAACAGCTCGGCCAGGTCCCAGTCCCGGTTCTCCGGCAGGCCGCCGATGGCGTCGCGGCCCTCGACGAGCAGCCGCCACAGCTCGTCCGGCGACTCCACGCCGCCGGGGTAGCGGCAGGCCATGCCGACGATCGCGATCGGCTCGCCGTCATCGGCGACGAATCCGACGCCGCCGTCGCCGGCATCGGCAGCCGGCCCGGCCAGCTCGCCGAGGACCAGCTCCAGCAGGTGCTCGGCGACGGCGGTGGCGGTGGGGTAGTCGAAGGCGATGGACGCCGGCAGGTGCATGCCGGTGGCCGCGTTCAGCCGGGTGCGGAACTCGACCGCGGTCACGGAGTCCGAGCCCATGTCGGTGAACGGCCGGTCGGGGTCCACGTCGGAGGCGCGGTCGTAGCCCAGGACGGCTGCGGCTTCGGTCCGGACGACGTCCAGGACCGCCCATTCGCGTTCTGATTCGGTCACTCCGGACAGCAGCCGGCCCAGGGCGGTCGCGCCGTCGACGCCGTCGCCCGCCCCGGCTCCGCCCCGGGCTTCCGGGATCTCGTCGAGCAGCGGCCGCGGCCGGGTCGAGGTGAACAGCGAGGCGAACCGGTCCCACTCCACGTCGGAGATCACGACGGAGGTCTCGTCGCGGTCCAGCACCTGCCGCAGAGCGCGCAGCGCCTGCTCGGGGGCGAGCAGCGGCAGGCCCTGGCGCTGCGCCTGGCCGGCGAGCATCGCCAGCAGCTCCGGGTCGTCGTCGGCTTCCCCGAACGGGTTCCAGACGCCCCAGGCGACGGAGGTCGCGGCCAGGCCGCGGCCACGGCGCTGGAGGGCCAGCGCCTCCAGGTGCGCGTCGGCGGCGGCGAAGACGCCGTGGTCGGAAGCACCCCAGACGCCTGCGACGGACGAGTACAGGACGAAGGCGTCCACGGTGTCTTCGGCGTCCGGGCCGAGCAGGTCGTCGAGGACCTGAGCGCCGTGCACCTTGGCGTGCAGCGCGTTGGCGAGCTCGGCGGTCGTGGCCGTCGTCAGCGGGCCGCGCTCGGAGACCACGGCCGTGTGGACGACGGTGCGCACCGGCCGGCCGGCGGCGCGCGCCGCCCACAGGACGTCTGCCATCGCGGCGCGGTCGGCCACGTCGCAGGCTACGAACGTCACCGACGCCCCGGACTCGATGAATTCGGCCTCCAGCTCGGCCGCGCCCGGCGCGTCGGCACCGCGGCGGCCGGTGAGGATGACGTGTTCCGCACCGCTCGCGGCCAGCCAGCGGGCCAGCCGGCGGCCCAGGCGTCCGGTGCCACCGGTGATCAGGACGCTGCCGCCGGGCTGCCAGGTGCGCGCGGCCGGGACGTCGGCCACCGGGTCGCGGACCAGTCGGCGCACGTGCACGTCGCCGTCCCGGATCGCCGCCTGGTCCTCGTCGCCGAGCGCGCCGCCGAGCACCGTGCACAGCCGGTCGAGCGCGTCGGGGCCGAGCTCGGCCGGCAGGTCGATCAGGCCGCCCCAGCGCTGCGGGGTTTCCAGGCCGACCACTCGGCCCAGGCCCCAGACCTGGGCCTGCGTCGGCGAGGCCAGGTCGCCGTCGTGCACGGCCACGGCGCCGGTGGTAGCCAGCCACAGCGGGATGTCGGCTTCGAGGTAGCCGAGGGCCTGGATCAGGGCCAGGGTGCCGGACGTGCCGGCCGGGGCGTCCGGGAACTCGTGATGCGGACGCTCGTCCATCGCCAGCAGCGAGAGCACTCCGGCGGCCTCGGTGGCCGCCTCGTTCCGCAGCAAGGCGGCGATGCCGTCGCGGTCCTCGCGCGTCGGGTCGAGCGTGATCAGCTTCGCGGTCGCGGTCCGGGCGGCCAGAGCGGCGCACACATGCTGCGCGGCCTCGGCCCCGGGGCCGTTGTCGGGGGCCACGATCAGCCAGGTTCCGGCCGGCTCGGCGGCGGCGTGACCGTCTGCGAACCCGTCTGTGAATCCGTCGGCGGGCCGCCAGGCGATGCGGTACCGCCAGGCGTCGAGTTCGTGGCCTGCGATGTCCGGGATCGCGGTGGCCTCGGCGGTGTCCGGCGCGAACGCCGGCTGCCAGTCCACGTCGGCGCCCCGGGTGTAGGCCTCGGCCAGGGAGGTCAGGAGCCGTCCGGGGCCGCCGTCGTTGCGGCGCAGCGTGCCCAGCGCTCTGGCGTCGCTGCCGAGTTGCTCGATCGTCTCCTCGACGGCCGGGGTGAGCACCGGGTGCGGGCTCGCCTCGATGAACAGGTCGTGGCCGTCGGCCAGCAGCGCGCTCACCGCGTCCTGGAAGCGCACGCGCTCGCGGAGGCTGCGGTACCAGTACTCCGGACCGAGTTCGGCGGTGTCCAGCAGGCCGCCGGTCGCCGAGGAGTAGAACGGCGTCGTCGAGCGGCGCGGCGTGATCCCGGCCAGGACGTGTGCGAGCCGTTCCCGGATCTGTTCGACATGCGGCGAGTGCGAGGCGTAGTCCACCTCGACGCGCCGGAAGCGGACTCCGTCCGCGTCGCAGATCGCTGCCAGCTCGTCCAGGGCCGCGACATCGCCGGCCACCACGACACTGCTCGGACCGTTGATCGCGGCGACCGACACCCGGCCGGTGAAGGGTTCCAGCAGGCGGGTGACCGCTTCGGCGTCCAGGGCGATGGAGGCCATGCCGCCCTGCCCAGACAGCCGGGTCAGCTCGGCGCTGCGCAGGGCCACGACACGCGCCGCGTCCCGCAGCGACAGCGCGCCGGCGATGTAGGCGGCGGCGATCTCGCCCTGCGAGTGGCCGACCACGGCCGAGGGGACGACCCCGCGCGAGCGCCAGAGCTCTGCCAGCGAGACCATCATCGCGAACAGCGTGGGCTGTACGACGTCGACCCGGTCCAGCGACGCCGCTCCCGGCGCGCCGGCGATCACGTCGGCGAGCGACCAGTCGGTGAACTCCGCCAGGGCCTGGTCGCACGCGCGCATCTGCTCGGCGAAGGCGGGCTCGGCGGCCATGAGTTCGGTGGCCATCCCGGGCCACTGGGCACCTTGGCCCGGGAAGACCAGAACGATCTCCGCGGCGTCGGTGACAGTGCCCTGAATCAGGTTCGCGGTGCTCTTGCCGTCCGTGAGCGCAGTCAGCCCGTCGCCGAAGCCCGCCGACTCCTTGGCCAGTACGACGGCCCGGTGTTCAGCCCAGCCCGGCAGCACGGCGAGGGCGGATCCCACCTTCTGCGGGTTGAGGTCCGTCTCGCGGGCCGCGTGGTCCCGCAGGGCCGCAGCTCGTGCGCGCAGGCCGGTGGCGCTGGCGGCGGACAGGACCCAGGGGACGTCCGGCAGGCCGGAGGTGTCGGCGAACTCGCGGTACCAGAACCGGCGGCGCTGCCACGGGTAGGCGGGCAGGCTGACGGGCCGGCGCGAGCCGGGGGCCGGGGCGGGGACGGCACCGGAGGCGAAGAGCTCCGCTGCGACGGCGGCAACCTCATCAGCATCCTGAGGCAGGACGTCCACGAAGACATCAGCCTCGCTGTCCCAGCTGTCGACAGCACCGCCTTCGGCAGCCAGCCGCAGAGCCTCATCCAGCTCCAGCACTCCGGCGGCCCAGGCGGCGGCGATCCGACCGGAGCCCTCGCCGACCGCGGTGTCCGGGACGAGCCCGACCGCGGCCCACACCTTGGTGGCCGCGACCTGGTGGCAGAGCAGATCCACCGCACCGGTCGGCGGCTCGGCGGTCAGCTCAGTAGCGCGAGCCACAACAGCATTCAGTGCACTGGCATACTCCGGCAGCTCCGCGAGGCGCGCTCGCGCCTCAGCGGACGGCGGCTCGTTGCCGAATCGGAACCCGACGGTGTTCTCGACGCCCTCGGCGACCGTCGCCATCCAGCCAGCCGGCGTGGCCTGCCCACGCGCCGCGGCCTCCAGCGTGGCCACGATGCCGGCGGCATCGGTGCCGGTGACCGCGAGGCGATGCCCCAGCCACGTGCGGCGGTAGGCGCTGGTGTAGACGATGTCGTCCAGCTCGTCCGGCGTCGCACGCAGCCGCGCGGCCAACCGTCCGGCCGCCTGCCGCAGCGCGGGCTCAGAGCCCGCCGTCACCATCAGAACATATGGGGCCCGACGCGGCGCGCCGCTCGTCTCGTGCTCCGGCTCGACCTCCGGCGCCTGCTCGACCACCACGTGCGCGTTGCTGCCGCTGAACCCGAACGAGCTCACCCCGGCCCGGCGCGGGTGGTCGCGCCGGGGCCAGGGCCGCAGCTCGGTCACCACCGAGACCGGGAGACGGTCCCAGTCGATCTCCTTCGACGGGCTGCTCATCAGGTGCGGCGGCAGCTCGCCGTGGTGCAGGGCGAGGACCACCTTGAGCAGGCCGGTGACGCCGGCCGCGGCCTCCAGGTGGCCGATGTTGGCCTTGGCGGCGCCGATCAGCACGGCCTCGTCCGCGGCGCGGCCCGGACCCAGGGCCTCGGCGAGGGCGCGGACCTCGATCGGGTCGCCGAGCGGCGTGCCGGTGCCGTGCGCCTCGACGTAGTCGACGTCGCGCGGGGCCCAGCCCGCGGTCGCGACCGCCTGCTTGATGACGTCGACCTGCGCGGAGGCGTTGGGGACGGTCATGCCGCCGCTGGCGCCGTCCTGGTTGACGGCGGTCCCGCGGATCACCGCGTAGACGCGGTCGCCGTCCCGCTTCGCCGCGCTCAGCGGCTTCAGGATCAGCGCCGCCGCGCCCTCGCCGCGGCCGTAGCCGTCGGCCGCGGCGTCAAAGGTCTTGCACCGACCGTCGGGGGCCAGCGCACCGGCCGCGGACATCGAGACCGACACCGTCGGCGCGACGATGACGTTGGCCCCGCCGACGATCGCGATGCCGCAGTCCCCCTGCCGCAGTCCCTGGCAGGCCAGGTGGACGGCGGTCAGCGAGGAGGAGCACGCGGTGTCGACGGCGATGGAGGGGCCGGTCAGTCCCAGGAAGTACGACAGGTGCCCGACGGCCGCGGCGAAGGTCGTGCCGGTCCCGAAGAAGTGGTTGACCTCGGCCATATCCCGGGTCAGGAGCTGTTGGTAGTCGGCGGTGTTGAGGCCGAAGTAGACGCCCGCGGCCTGGCCTTCCAGACGCGCCGCGCTCTGGCCGCCGTCCTGCAGCGCTTCCCAGGCGACTTCGAGCAGCAGGCGGTGCTGCGGGTCGAGCGCCTTGGCCTCGCGCGGCGAGACCCGGAAGAAGTCGGCGTCGAAGCCCTCGATCTCGTCGAGGTAGCCGCCGCGGGTCGGGACGCCGGCGCCGGCCTCGGCCCAGATCGGGTCGGCCCGGCGGCTCGTGGGCAGGTCGCGGACCGCGTTGCGGCCCTCGGCCAGCAGCGACCAGAACTGCTCGGGCGAGTCCGCCCCGGGCAGCCGGCACGCCATGCCGATGATCGCGACAGCGTCGTCGGACTCCTCGGGTGCCTCGCCGGACGCCACCGACGAGACACCAGTCTGATCGCGCGCGCCCGCCTCAGCGAAGTACGCGCTCAGCGCCTCGATGGTCGGCTTCTCGAAGACGATCGTCGAGGGCAGTTCCATGCCGAACTCGGCGGCCAGCCGGTCCCGCAGCTCGACCGCGGTCAGCGAGTCGAGGCCCTGGTCGAACAGGCCTCGGCGGCGGGGCAGGTGCTGCCCGGCCGGCAGCCCGAGGACCGCCACGACATGCGCCTCGACGCGCTGCGTCACACCGCGGTCGGACTTCGCGCCGGCCTTCGGGGCGGCGGCCGAAGCCGGGACGACGGCGGGCGCGGGCGTAAGCGTGGGGGTTGCCCGCGCACCGCCGTCGTCGGGCGCCACGCCGGCCGCGGGGTGCGCCAGCACCTCGCCGACGACGTGGCCGTCGCTGTCGACCAGGCTCAGCCGGACCGGCGCGGAGGCCGCTGCGGCCGTCCCGATCGCTCCGGTCTGGCCGGTCGCCGGGTCGCGTCCCTGGTCGCCGAGGTCGACCCCCGGCAGCCAGTACGAGTCGCCGCCCCAGGAGGGCACCGGCAGGGTCCGGTACCGGCCCGGCCGGCCGGTGATCGCCGTCCAGTCCACCCCGACGCCGGCGACGTGCAGCTGCGCGAGGGTCTTGCGCAGCGAGAGCTCTCCGGGCTCGCCGCGGCGCAGCGTCGCCACCGCCGGCCCGCGCCGCTCGCGCAGCCGGCCGGCGTCAGCGAGCTGACGGATCAGGGTCGGGTGCGGGCCGATCTCGAGGAACGCCCGGTCTCCCCCGGCGAGCAGCCGGTCCACGGCCGGCCACAGCAGCACGGGGTCGGTGAGGTTCCGCTCCCAGTACGCGGCGTCGAAGCGGACGTCCGACTCGTCGGGCAGCACGCTGGAGACCATCGGCACCGTAGGCGTGAGCGCGGTCAGCTCGGCCAGAGCCTGGCGCAGCCGCGGACCGCATTCGGCGACCACCGGGCTGTGGAACCCGTAGCCGCCGGCCAGCGCCTTGCAGCGCAGACCCCGGTGTTCGAACACCGCCGCAGCCGCTTCGACGTCCTTCACGGGGCCGCTGAGCACCACCGCACCGGGCCCGTTCACGGCGGCGACCACCACCGGCAGACCGGCCTCGGCGATCAGTGCCTCGGCCATGGCGCGGTCGGCGCGGACCGCGAGCATGGCGCCACGGCCCGCCGTCTCCTGAAGAATCAGACCACGTCGAACCGCGAGCCGGACGGCGTCGGCGCGGGACAGCGCGCCGGCGGCGTGCGCGGCGGCGATCTCCCCGACGCTGTGTCCGACCACGGCGACCGGCCGGACCCCGGACTCGGCCAGCCAGCCGGTCACCGCGGTCTGCACCGCGAGCAGCGCGGGCTGGACGATGTCGGTGAGTTCGAGCCTGCCGTCCGAGGTGCGCAGCACGTCCAGCAGCGACCACGACACGTCCCGGCGGATCAGGGCGTCGCACTCGTCGAGGACGTCTCGCACCACCGGCGAGGTCTCATACAGGTCCGCGGCCATGCCGGCCCACTGCGAGCCCTGGCCGGAGTAGACGAACACCGTCTCCGGCGCGTCGTCGGGATCGACCTCGCCGACGTAGACGCCGTCCGGCGCCTCCTCGATCTCGCCGAGCACCGCGCTGAGTTCCTGCGGTTCGGTGACCACGGCAGCGAATCGGTGCCGCTCGTGGGTGCGCCGGGTGGCGGCCGAGGCGAGGAGATCGTCGAGCCCGTCCTCGTCCGCCGCCGCCCTGGTCCCCATCCCGGCGACCTGCTCGGTCAGCCCCGCCTCGTGGAACGCCGACGCCAGCAGTACGTAGGGGCCGGCCGACCGGGCACCGCCAGGCTCGACCTCCGCGGCCGCGAACCCTTCGGCGATAATGTGCACGTTCGTCCCACTGAGCCCCGAAGAACTCACCGCTATGCGGACCGGCCGGTCCAGACCGTCGAGGCTCACCGGCGCGATCGGCACCGCCATCCGGCCCCGGTTCCAGGCCACCGCCGAGGTGAGCCGGCCGGGATCGGGCTGCGCGGGCACCTGGCGCGCGTTGATGACGTACAGGCCCTTGAGAAGCCCGGCGATGCCCGCCGCGGCGTCGGTGTGTCCGAACACTGCCTTGTTGGAGCCGACATACAGCGCCGGCCGGTCCGCGTCGCGCGGCCGGCCGTAGACCTCGTCCAGCGCCATCAGCTCGACCTGGTCGCCGAGCGGGGTCCCGGTGCCGTGCGCCTCGACGTAGTCCAGGTCCGACGCGCCGAGCCCGGCGGCACCGAGGGTGGTGCGCAGCAGCTCGGCCTGCGCGGCGCCGTTGGGCGCGGTGATGCCGAGGCTGCGGCCGTCGTGGTTGGCCGCCGAGGCGCGCAGCACGGCGTAGACCCGGTCCTGGTCGGCCAGCGCGTCCGAGAGCCGCTTGAGCACCAGCACGCCGCAGCCGTCGCCGCGCAGGATGCCGTCGGCGTCGGCGGCGAAGGGGCGGCAGCGGCCGGTCGGCGAGATCGCGCCGATCTGGTTCATGAAGGCGGTCAGCTCGGGGGTCAGCATCAGGCTGACGCCGCCGGCCAGCGCGACGTCGCTCTCGCCGCTGCGCAGGCTCTGGCTCGCCAGGTGCACGGCCAGCAGCGAGGACGAGCACGCCGTGGTCAGCGAGGCCATCGGGCCGCGCAGGTCGAAGGTGTAGGCCAGGCGGCCGGCGACGAAGCTGAACTCGTTGCCGCTGCCGTAGTGCGGCCCGACACCGCCGAGACCGAGCGTCTTGGTGTGCAGGGTCAGGTAGTCGTGGGAGAAGACGCCGAAGAACGCCGCGGTGCGGGTGCCGCGCCAGGCGTCGGCGGGGCGTCCGGAGTCGCTCATCGCCTCCCAGGCGACCTCCAGCATCAGCCGCTGCTGCGGGTCCATCGCGCCCGCCTCGCGCGGCGCGATGCCGAAGTAGGAGGCGTCGAAGCGGTCGATCTCGTCGAGGAAGCCGCCGAGACTGCCGTCCGGCCCGCTGTCCCAGCGGGTCGCGGGGACGCCGCGGAAGACGCCGGTCCCGGCGGTGAGCGCCGCGCCGAAGTCGTCCAGGGAGCGGACGCCGCCGGGGAACCGGCAGCCGAGGCCGACGACGGCGATCGCGTCGTCGGCCGGGTTCATCGTCAGTGGTTCTACCATCGGAGCTGTTCCTCGCTCTGCAGTGAACGTCCGCACGTCGGCGTCGGGATACCGGGAGGGTGACCGATGGGTGAGCCGCACCCCTCGGGGTCTGGCCAGGTGGCCGTCTGGGTGGCGGCCGGCCCGGCGCCCGGGGACCGGTCGCCGGGCCTGGAGGAGCGCGCCCGGCGGCACCGTGAGATCCGGGACGCCGCGCGCCGGTTCGGCCGGGAGCTCGTACGGGCGTACACCTCATGCCCGCCCGAGCAACAGCACTGGGACCGCGACGAGCGGGGGCGTCCGCTCGTCCTGGATCCCGGCGGTCTGCACGTGAGCCTGAGCCACGCCGAGGCCGTGGTGGCCGCCGCGGTGTCCCGGGACGCCCCGGTCGGGGTCGACGTCGAACGGCTGCGGCCGCTGCCCGATCGCGACGCGCTGGCCCGCACGGCGTTGTCCGCGAGCGAGCAGCAGGCCCTGGACGCCCTGCCGGACGAGCTCAGGGACGCCCAGCTGCTCCGCTTCTGGACCCGGAAGGAGGCGGTGGCCAAGGCCCTGGGCACCGGACTGGCCACGCATTTGCGCGAGGTGGTCACCACTGCCGGAGGTGGCCTGGTCTCGCTTCCCGCCGGGTTCGGCGAGGTCGGTGCGTGGTCGCTGTCCGATGTCGCCGTCCGGGACCCCGCGGTGATCGCCTGCGTCGCGGTCCGGGCGCCGGGGATCAGGGTGCTGACCCGGACGCTCGGACTGCCGGCGGAGCACGGCGGGCCCTTCTCGGACGGCGCTGCCGGTCACGGTTTCTAGGACTGCGCTGGGGAGGACTACGCGTCCACCGGGGCGACCCGCAGGTTGCCCAGGTGCGGGTGCCACAGGTGGGTCGGGTCGGCCTCGACCGCGGCCACCGTCTCCTGCATGACGCGCAGCGCCTCGGGCTTGCCGCCGTCGTACATCTCGCCCTGCAGCATCTTGATGACGTCCAGCCGGTAGCGCGGGTCCGCCACGAACGTGGTGAACAGGATGTTCAGCCGGTAGTAGACCGAGATGAACTCGTACCAGTTGCGCACGCCGTTGCGGATCGTCTTCTCGTAGGTGGCGAAGGACGCCTTGGAGAAGTCGTCGTTCGCGAAGGCCTTGAGGATGTCGTCGGTGACCAGCCGCGCGCTGTTCAGCGCGACGCTCACCCCGGAGGAGAAGATCGGGTCGACGAAGCGTGCGGCGTCGCCGATCAGCACGTACCGGTCGCCGCAGATCTCCTTCATCGCGTAGCTGTAGTCGGCCTCGACCTTGAAGTCGGTGACCCGCTTGGTCTTCTTCAGCGCCGCGGCCAGGTCCGGCCGGCTCTCCACGAACTTCCAGAAGAAGGCCTCGCGGTCCAGGTTCGCCTCGGCGAACTGCTTCTTCTGTGTCACGACGCCGATGCTGGTGACGGTGTCGGTGATCGGGATCTGCCACACCCAGGTGTCGGTGATCGGCAGGAAGTGGATGTAGATGTAGTCGACCTTCTCCGGGCTGTTGGCGACCTCGCTGCGGTCCAGGCCCTCGAACCAGGTGTGGATCGCGTACTGGTCGAAGACCGGGTCCGACTCCTTGGTCCCCAGCTGCCGGCCCAGGAAGGTCTGCCGGCCGGAGGCGTCGATCACCAGCTTCGCGGTGACGCCGACCTCGTGGCGGCCCATCCGGGCGGTCACGGTGACCTGCTCCGGGTCGTCGAAGTCCGCGCGCAGCACCCGGATGCCCTGGAACACCTTGGCGCCCAGGCTCTCGGCGTGCTTGAGCAGGATCAGGTCGAACTTGCTGCGGTCGACGTGGAACGTGTAGTCCCGGTCGGTGCCGGGCTGGTCGCGCTCCTTGAACAGGATGTCGGCGGTGCCGAGCTCGTGGGTGAGCGTGGCGGCCAGGTCGGCGTTGATGTTCGGCGAGGTGGCGGCGGTCCAGGCGGCGCCGTACTTCTTCGGGAAGCCGGCCGCCTCCACCTTCTCCATCGCGCCGGTCTCCAGCAGGCACCGGGTGGTGGCCGGCACCAGCGACTCGCCGACGTGCGGCCGCGGGAAGTTGTCACCCTCGAACACGGCCACCGACAGGCCGGCCTTGGCCAGGTAGGCCGCGGCGGTGGAGCCGGCCGGACCGCCGCCGACGATCACGACGTCGTAGTCGACACTCATGGTTCTCAGACACCTTCCGCGGAGTCGGCCGTCAGGCCGGAGACGAGCAGGCTGATGGCGGCGACGGTCCGGAAGTTCGCGGCGTTGATCGAGGCCAGCGGGACGTCGACGTGCAGCTCCTCGCGCAGGTAGTTCAGCAGGAGCGCGCTGTTCATCGAGTTCAGGACGTCCCACTCCAGCAGCGGGGTGGTCTCCGTCAGCTCGCCCTTGGGGTCGCCCTCCAGGAAGCTCTCGCTGATGAATTTCATGATCCTTGGTGTGACCTCGTCGAGGGTCATCGCACCGGCCTTTCGGTTGGGAGGTTGGGGACGGCGCGCGCCGCCAGCGCGGTCCGGTCGATCTTGCCGTTGCCGTTCCTGGGCAGCGGGGACAGGAAGCGCACCTCGTCGGCGACCATGTAGCGCGGCAGATGCTCGGCCAGGTGCTGGCGCAGGGCCAGGACGCCCAGGTCGGCGCCGGGCCGGGCGGCGACGAACGCCACCAGGCGGGTGTCGACGCCCTCCCCGACCGTCACGGCCGCGGCCTCGGCGACGCCGGGGTGGTTCTCCAGCACCGCCTCGATCTCGCCGAGCTCGACCCGGTGGCCGCGGACCTTGACCATGTGGTCGCGGCGCCCGACGTAGTCCAGGGTGCCGTCGAGCAGGACCTTGACGATGTCGCCGGTGCTGTAGGGGCCGCGCTGCGGCGGGTGGCCCCAGTAGCCGGGCATCACCGTGGGGCCGTCCACGAGCAGTTCGCCCTCTTCGCCGGCGGTCGCGATGATCCCGTCGTCGCGCACCACCCAGACCCGGTCCCCGGAGGCCGCGACGCCGATCGGCACCGGCCGGTCCCGGCCCAGGTCCTCTTTGCGAACCACGTGGTAGGTGCACACGTTGGTCTCGGTCGGGCCGTAGAGGTTCATCATCCGGGCGTTCGTCCAGGCCGCCAGGTCGCGCAGCTGCCCGATGGCGAACGGCTCGCCGGCGAACAGCACCGTGTGCAGCGAGTCGGGCGCCGGGCGCTCGAGCAGGCCGCCGTGCCGCATCATCACGGCCAGCGCGGAGGGCACCGAATACCAGATGGTGATCTGCTGCTCGTGGACGAACTCCACGAGCTGCTTCGGGGCGAACGACAGCTCCGCCGGAATCAGGTGCACCGAGGCACCGGCGCGGAACGCCGCGTACAGGTCGAGGACCGACAGGTCGAAGGTGAACGGCGCGTGGTTCGCGAAGCGGTCGTCCGGCTCCGGGGCCAGCACGTCGTAGGCCCAGTCGACGAAGGCGCGCGCGTTCTCGTGGGTCAGGCACACGCCCTTGGGCACGCCGGTCGATCCCGACGTGTAGAGGATGTACGCGAGGTCTTCGGGAGCGGTGTCGGCGTTGACGGCCGGCGCGGGATCGTAGGGACCGTCAAGGTCCTCATAGCGGACCTGCTCGCCCAGTTCGGCGGAGAGCCGCGAGATCTTCTCGCCGTTGGTCAGAACGACGGCTGCCGCGCAGTCCCGGACGATGGTCGCCACGCGGGCCGGCGGGCTGCTGCCGTCCACCGGCACGTAGGCGGCGCCGAGCCGCAGCACGGCCTGCATCGCCGCGACCGTCGCCGGGCTCTTGCCCGCCCACAGCACGACCCGGTCGCCGCGGCCCACGCCGTGCCGGACGAGCCGGGCCGCGATCGCGTCGGCGGCGGCGTCCAGCTCGGCGTAGCTGAGTGATCCGGACGGCGTGCTCACCGCCGGCGCGTCGGGCCGCCGGGCGGCGGCGTCGATGACGAGCTGGTGCAGGCTCACAGGCCCGTCCCCCTCGCGATGAGCTCCATCTGGATCTCCGTGGTCCCGGAGAAGATGGTGGTGGGCAGGCTGTCCCGCAGCTGCGCCTCGATCCCGGTCTCGACCAGGTAGCCCATCGAGCCGAACAGCTGCATGGCGTCCAGGCTGTTGGCGATCGCGGCCTCGGACACCGCGGTCTTCGCCATGGCGATCGCGACGACGTCGGTGCGGCCCTCGTCGAGCAGCCAGCAGGCGCGGTAGAGCATCAGGCGCGCGCTCTCCAGCCGCTGCCGCATCCGGGCGATCTTGTGCGAGACGGCCTGGAACCCGGCGATCTTCTGGCCGAACTGGCGCCGGTTGTTCACATGGTCGACGCACTCGGCGAGCTGCCGCCCCATCTGCCCGAGGTAGCCGGCGAACAGCGCGCCGCGCTCCCAGGCCATGGAGTGCTGGAAGATCGCGCCGCCGCTGCCCTCGGAGCCGAGCAGGTACTGGGCCGGCACGACGCAGCCGTCGAACCGGACCCGCGAGGCCAGGCAGCCCTCCAGGCCCATCTTGCGCAGCGGCTCACCGACGACGACGCCGTCGAGCTCGCGCGGGACGGCGAACGCCGAGACGCCGAGGAAGCCGGCGGTGGGATCGGTGACCGCGTAGGTCACGTAGACGTCGGCGATCGGGCCGTTGCTGACGAAGGACTTCTCGCCGTGCAGCACGTAGCCCTCGTCGGTGCGCGTGGCGGTGGCGCGGATCCGGCCGATGTCCGAGCCGGCCTCGTCCTCGGTCATGGCGTTGCCGGCGACCACGTCGCCGGAGGCCATACCGGCCAGCAGGTCCCTGGTCGCGGCCGTGCCGAAGTCCTGGACCGGCACGGCGCAGGACAGCAGGTGTGCCGCCACCCCGAACACCAGGCCCATGTCAGTGCAGGAACGGCCGAACGCCTCCAGGGCCAGCGCGGTGTCCAGGGCCCCCAGGCCGGTCCCGCCGTATTCCTGCGACACGCACAGCGCCGTGAGGCCGGCGGCCGCCGCGTCCTTCCATGCCAGGCGCACCTGCTCCGGGTCGGTGGACGTCTCGTGCTCGGAGAAGCGCTCGACGACGGCGGCGCTGATCTCGGCGCAGCGTTCACGCTGAATCGGTGACGGCTCGAAGTCCATCAGAGGTTTTCCGATATGTAGTCGACCGTTTCCATTTCAATCCCGCCTCGGTGATGGTAGGTGAAGGTCGTACTCGGAAGTGACAGCGCCCTGACATTCGATTATTCTCGGCCCGACACCTCGGCAACGTTAGATTCCCCGGGGGCCGGCTCCAACCCTTATCGCACCCTTATGCGAAAAGGAGCCGCGACTAGGGGGCGGATAAGGGTGTCGGCCGGGACACCGTCGCCGTATCCTGCGCGAGACGGGCCGGACCCCACCGCCCGATCGAAGCCGGGGTCCGGTAGGGGTGGAAGTGGGGTGTCGGCGATCAGGGCCGCCCCCGTAGGGTCGAGGCGGGAATCGGGAATGCGACAAGAAATCCATCCCGGGTCCGCGAATCACTTTACCAATAGCAGGGGGCCGCATCAGTCATGGCCGATGAAGAAAAGCTGCGCCAGTATCTGAAGAAGGCCACCGGCGAACTTCAGCAGACCGCCCGGAGGCTGCGCGAGGCCGAGCTCAGGGATTCCGAGCCGATCGCCGTCGTCGGCATGGGCTGCGTCTTTCCCCCCGGCCTGCGCTCCGCGGCCGAGCTGTGGCGGTTCGTGGCCGGCGAGGGCGACGGGATCTCGCCGTTTCCCGACGACCGCGGCTGGAGCTCCGGTTCCGGCGCGGGCCGCGGCGGTTTCATCACCGGAGCCGACCTGTTCGACGCCGAGTTCTTCGGGATCGGGGACCACGAGGCGCTGGCGATGGATCCGCAGCAGCGGCTGCTGCTGGAGACCGCGTGGTCAGCACTCGAAGACGCCGGCGTGGACCCGGTCGGCCTGCGCGGATCCCAGACCGGCGTCTACGCCGGCGTGTCCTACTCCGACTACGGCGCGGGGCCCCGGGACGCGCTCCCGGCGAGCGTCGCGGACCAGCTGATCATCGGCAGCTCGCCGAGCACGGCCTCGGGCCGCGTCTCCCACACCCTGGGCCTGCGCGGGCCGGCGATCAGCATCGACACGGCCTGCTCCTCCGCGCTGGTGGCCATCCACCTCGCGTGCCAGGCCCTGCGGCGCGGCGACTGCGACCTGGCACTGGCCGGCGGCGTCACCGTGATGGCCACCTCCAGCGTCCTCGACGAGTTCAGCCGCCGCGGCGCCCTGGCCGCCGACGGCCGCTGCAAGCCCTACGCGAGCGCCGCGGACGGCATGGGGTTCGGCGAGGGCGCGGGGCTGCTGACGCTGGAACGGCTGTCCGTGGCACAGCGCAACGGCCACTCCGTGCTCGCGGTGATCCGCGGCACGGCGATCAACCAGGACGGCGCGACGAACGGCATGACCTCGCCGAGCCGTTCGGCGCAAGAAGCGGTCATCCGGCAGGCACTGGAGGCCGCCGGGCTCACCCCCGACCAGGTGGACGCGGTGGAGGGGCACGGGACCGGCACGGCGCTCGGCGACTCGATCGAGGCCGAGGCGCTGATCGCCGTCTACGGCGAGAAGCGGGATCCGGCCCGGCCGCTGCGGCTGGGCTCGGTCAAGTCGAACATCGGGCACACGCAGACCGCGTCCGGCGTGGCCGGCGTGATCAAGACGGTGATGTCCATGCGCGCCGGGATCCACGCGCGCACGCTGCACATCGACCGGCCGTCCGGGTACGTCGACTGGTCCGACGGGACCGTCGTGCCGACGACGGAGTCGGTGCCGTGGCCGGCCGAGGGGCGGCCCCGGCGGGCCGGGGTGTCGTCGTTCGGGATCAGCGGGACCAACGCGCATGTGATTCTTGAGGAGGCGGCTGCGGCAGAAGCCGACAGCGCTCCGGGTGATGCCGAGGGTCCGGTCGCTGGTTCGGCCGCTGGTTCGGCCACACCGTGGGTGCTTTCGGCGAAGACCGAACCGGCGCTGCGAGCCATGGCCGCGGAGCTCGGTTCCTTTCTCGCCACTTCACCGGCCGGTATCGCAGAGGTCGCAGTCTCGCTGGCCCACCGGTCCTCGTTCAAGCACCGCGCGGTGATTCTGGCCGCGTCCGTCGACGAACACCTCGCCGCGCTGGCGGCCCTGGCTCGTGGCGACGACGCACCCGGCTTGCACACCGGCGCTTCCGCCTCGGCGAAGACCGCGATGGTGTTCGTGGGCTGCGAACCCGCCTCGGCCGCCGAATGCTTCCCGGCCATGGTGCAGGCCTACGAGCGGCTGAGTGCGTGCGGAGTGGCACCGGAGCTCGTCGCGGGCTCGGGAATCGGCGAGATCGCCGCCGCACACGTCGCCGGGATCCTGTCGTACGCCGACGCCCTGTCACTCGCGGCGAGCGCCTGCGCGCCCGACACCCTGTGCGCCACCGCACAGCGGATCGACTACGCCAAGCCGCGTCTCACCCTCGTCTCCACCGGCGGCGACCCGGCCGACCCGAGCTACTGGGCCTCGGCCGATTTCCTGCGCTCCGACGCCGAGGACGTCCGGTCCGAAGTCCGGGCGCGGGGAGCGGCGAGCGTCCTGGAGCTGGATCCCGACATCACGGCTGATCAGCTGGTGCCGCGTCTGGCCACGGCCTTCACCGCTGGGACATCCGTGTCCTGGCCGGCGGTCTTCGCCGGGACCGGCGCCGGACGGATCCGGCTGCCCGGGTATCCGTTCCAGCGCCGACGCTTCTGGCTCGACGCGCCGACCGGCCGGAGCCGCGCGGGAGCCGGGCCCGACATCGTCAAGGAATCCGTGCATCCGCTGCTCGGCGGCCCGATCGACCTCGCCGGCTCGACCGAGCGCCGCTTCTCCCAGGTGCTGACCGCACAAGAGCCCTGGTACGCACCTACCCTGCCGCTGGCCGTCGTCGCCGAGTGGGCACTGGCCGCCGCAAGCCACGGTGGCAATACCCTGACGATCGAGGATCTCGCCCTCGGTGAGCCCGCCGCGCTCCCCCTCGTCCTCCAGACGACGGTCCACTCCCACGGCGCGATCCGCGGTTTCAGCGCGGACGCCGACCGCGGTTGGACGCCGGTGTTCACGGCCTCGGCCACGCAGGCCGACCAGCCAGTCCCGTCCGCCACGTATCTGAACGGGCTGCGCGCCCGGTTGGGCGAGGACGAGGCCCTGGCACTCATCGAGGCCGACACCGATCAGTACCTTCTGAATCCTGTTGTTCTCGAAGCCTGCTTCCGCACGGCGCTGCCGCTGGTCGAAGGCGGCGACTCCGACCGGACGTGGCTGCCGTCGAGCCTGTCCCAGCTCACCCGCCACCGCGACCTCCCACACCGACTGTGGTGCCACGCACGCCGCACCTCCGAAGGCCCGATCGACCTGGAGCTGTACTCCGACTCCGGCGAACCGCTGGCGAGCATCACAGGGCTCAGACACACTGCCGCCGACCCGGCTGATCTCGCCGATCTGAAGCCGGACGACACCGCGTCCTGGGATGTCGGAGAACTGTCGCGCCTGGCCATCGAAGAACCGCAGGCCGCGCGACAGACCTTCACCGACATCCTGTTCACCCGGGTCACCACCATGGTCGAAGGACTCGACGACGACCGCGAGAACCTGCGCGAGCGGTTCCCCGAACTGCGGCTGGGCGATCTCGGCCTGGACTCGCTGCGCGCGATGCGGCTCCGGGAGCAGCTGCGCGCCGTGCTGTCCGTGGACGTCCCGCCGCAGCGCCTGCTGGGCGAGGCCACCGTGGCGGACGTCGTGGACCTGGTCTGCCGGTCCCTGGCTGCCCGAAGCCTGGTCGTCACCGGCGACGAAGAGCCGGCGGCCGCCGGCGAGATCGAAGAACTCATCCTGTAACCCGCCAGGAAGGCAGCCACGATGACCACGGACCTGTTCGCCGAGCTGTACCGCCGCGGGGTGCGGCTGAGGCTCGCCGACGGCAAGCTGCACGTGACGGCGCCGCCCGGCGCCCTGACGCCCGCGCTGCGCGAGGAGATGAGCCTGCGCAAGGACGAGCTCATCGAGATCATCTCGCGGGCCGAGCGCGCGGACGAGCCGGCGGGCCTGCGGGCGCAGCCGGCCCAGTGGCACGAGCCGTTCCCGCTGACCGACATCCAGCAGGCCTACTGGGTGGGCCGGACGCCGGCGGTGGAGCTGGGCGGGAACGCGGCGCACGGCTATCTCGAGTTCGACGCCGTGGATCTGGACGTCCCCCGGCTCGGCCGGGCGCTGAACAAGCTCATCCGGCGGCACGGCATGCTCCGCGCCGTCATCCAGCCCGGCGGGTACCAGCAGGTCCGGCCCGAGGTGCCGGAGTACGACATCGCGGTCGCCGACCTGTCCGGGCTGGATGACGCCGGGCGGGAGGCCGGGATCGAGGCGATCCGGGCGGAGCTGTCCGACCAGATCATCCCCGCCGACCGCTGGCCGCTGTTCGAGATCCGGGCCACCAAGCTGGAGGACCGGCGCTGGCGGCTGCACATGAGCTTCGACATGCTCATCATGGACGGGTTCAGCATCGGGATCTTCCAGCGCGACTGGTTCACCTTCTACAGCCACCCCGAGACCGAGCCCGAACCCCTGGACGTCAGCTTCCGCGACTACGTGCTCGCCGAGAAGAAGCAGCAGCAGGACGGGCGCGGGTTCGAGGCGGACAAGCAGTACTGGCTGGACCGGCTCGACCAGCTGCCGCCGGCTCCCGAGCTGCCGCTGGCGGTCCAGCCCGGGCAGCTCTCGCGCCCGGCGTTCGCCCGGCAGCACACCCGGCTGTCCGCGGAGCACTGGTCGGCCATCAAGGAGACGGCGCGCAGCAGGGGCCTGACTCCGTCGGCGGTGCTGCTGGCGGCCTATGCCGACGTGTTGCGCCGCTGGTCGAAGCGGCCGGAGCTGACCTTGAACCTGACGCTGTTCAACCGGCCGCCGTCGCATCCGCGGCTCGGCGAGGTGATCGGCGACTTCACCTCGGTGGTGCTGCTGGAATCGCGGCCCGAGTCCGAGGACTCCTTCGCCGGGCGCGCCAAGCGGCTGCACCACCAGCTGATGGAAGACCTCGGACACTCTTCGTTCTCCGGAGTCCGGGTCCTGCGGGAGCGCGCGAGGCGCCTCGGCGGGCGGCCAGGGGCCGCGATGCCGGTGGTGTTCACGTCGATGATCGGGTTCGACTCCGCGTCGAACATCACCGAGTCGGCGCAGATGTTCGGCGACGTCGTGTTCGGCGCGAGCCAGACGCCGCAGGTCTGGCTGGACTACCAGGTGCTGGAGGAGCGGGGCGAGCTGCTGGTCAACTGGGACTACGTGGACGGCCTGTTCCCCGACGACATGGTGGCGGAGATGTTCGCCGCGCACCGCGCGTGCCTGGAGCAGCTCGGCGGGAGCGAGGGCGCCTGGGACGAGGCGGAGCTCGTCGTCCTGCCGGAGGCGCAGGCCGTGGAGCGCTGCCGGGCCAACGACACCGAGGCGCCGATCCCGGCGCGGACGCTCTGCGACCTGGTCGAGGAGCAGGCCGAGCGGGCCCCGGACGCGGTGGCCGTGATCACGGCCGACGGCGGCGAGCACAGCTACCGCGAGCTGGTCGGGGACGCGTACCGGCTGGCGCACGTGCTGCACTCGGCCGGCGCGGAGCGCGACACGCTGGTCGGCATCATCGCCGAGAAGGGCTACGCGCAGGTGGCCGCCGCCCTCGGCGTCACCAGGTCGGGCGCGGCATACCTGCCGATCGAGCCGCACTGGCCGGCCGCCCGGCGCGAGCAGATCCTGCGGCAGGGCCGGGTCCGGACGGTGGTCACGACGCCCCGCCTGCGCGACGAGCTGAGCTGGCCCGACGACATCAGCCTGCTGACCCTGACGGACGCCGAAGTGCGCTCGGCGCCGCCTACCCCGCCGCCGACCGGACCGGCCCCGGAGGACCTGGCGTACGTGATCTTCACGTCCGGATCGACCGGCACGCCGAAGGGCGTCATGATCGACCACCGCGCCGCGGCCAACACCATCCAGGACCTCAACGGCCGCTTCCAGGTCACCCCGCAGGACCGAGTGCTGGCGCTGTCCGCACTCAGCTTCGACCTGTCGGTGTACGACGTGTTCGGCCTCCTGGCAGCCGGCGGCGCGGTCGTCATGCCGGAACCGGGCCGCTCGGCCGAACCGCGGCACTGGAGCGAGCTGGTGAACCGGCACCAGGTGACGCTGTGGAACACCGTCCCGGCGCTGATGCAGGCGTGGATCGACGCGCACGACGCGGACGCGGCCCCGCCCGGCACCGCCCTGCGACTGGTGATGATGAGCGGCGACTGGATCCCGGTGACCCTGCCGGACCGCATCAGCGCGACGTACCCGGCGACCCGCATCATGAGCCTCGGCGGCGCCACCGAGGCGTCGATCTGGTCGATCCACCACCCGATCGGCGCAGTACCGCCGGAGTGGACGTCGATCCCCTACGGCAAGCCCCTGGCCAACCAGACCATGCACGTCTACGACCAGTGGCTCGAACCGAGCCCGGTCTGGGCGACCGGCGAGATCTACATCGGCGGCAGCGGCGTGGCCCGCGGCTACTGGGGCGACCCGGAGCGCACGGCGGAACGCTTCATCGTGCACCCCCGCACCAAGGCACGCCTGTACCGCACCGGCGACCTCGGCCGCTACCTCCCCGGCGGCGACATCGAGTTCCTGGGCCGCGAGGACTCGCAGGTGAAGGTCAACGGCTACCGCATCGAACTCGGCGAGATAGCGGCCCCCCTCCGCCGCCACCCGGGCATCCGCGAGGCGATCGTCGCGGTGGACACCCACCCCCGCACAGGCCGCCGCCAGCTGGTGGCGTACCTGGTCCCCACCGAAGGCGAAGCCCCCGCCGGCCGCCCCCACCCCGCCGCCGAGGCACTCCGCGCCGAGCTGGAGGAACTGCTGCCGGAGTACATGGTGCCGCGGCACTACCTGCTGATCCCGAAGGTCCCCCTGAGCCCGAACGGCAAGGTCGACGTCTCGGCGCTCCCGGCACCCCGCGAGCAGCAGGCTTCCGCGACACCGTCGGAACCGCGCGACGAACTGGAGCGGACCCTGCTCCGCTTCTGGCGCGAGGTCCTGGAACGCGACGACTTCGGCATCGAGGAAAACTTCTTCGAACTCGGCGGCGACTCCCTCCGCGCGATCGGAATCCAGGAGCGGATCGCGAAGGAATTCGGCGCCGGCGGAAGCCAGGACGACGGACTCCGGCGGCTGTTCGACAACCCGACCGTCGCCCGGCTCGCGGCGGTGCTGCGGGCTGAGGGGGAGGTCGGGTAACGCTGGTCCCGAGTTGACGGCTCGGCGCGATCTCCACGGGAGGTCGCGCCGGGCCTTTTTGTGGCTGCGGGCGGTCGGGATGCGCTTACAGGTGTTTTTACAGGCACGACCACTGAGATCCGCCCCCTGGCGCCCACCAAACCCGGCAGACAGCCGCCAGACCAAACGTGCGCGCAGTGGCTCAGACCGGTGCGTGGTCGGGCACACGAAAACCGGCGGCCGCCAATGCGACCGCCGGTGCTCACCCGAACTGCGTCCCCCTACGGGGTCACCAGACCTTAGGCGAAGCCGTCAGAAAAGCCTGCAACCCTCACCCCAGACTCGCGATCCGCTCCCGAGCCGCGCTCCACGCCAGCGGCAGATCCCCGGCGCCGGCCGGCGTCTCGATGAACTTCGGGTTCCCGACCCGCCCCTGCATCGCGACCAGCATCGCGGCGTGCGAGCCCTCGCGGACGAACTGGTCCATCGCCGCCTTGTCCGACCAGGCCGACAGGGTCCAGAAGGTCTTCTTCAGCAGCTTCGCGTCCAGGGCGTAGCCCGCGCAGCCCGGAGCGTTGCGCAGCTGCTTGCGGATGCGCAGCGTCCACATCAGGAACCGCGGGACGTCCGTGTACTTGCGGAGCGGCAGGCGGGAGGTGAGCACGTGCAGCTCGGCGTCCTCGGCGGGCTTGAAGGGTCCCTTGGTCCAGGGCAGAGCGGGCATGGCGGGTTCCTTCGTGGTGAGAGACGTGCGGGGTCAGTGTGCTGGATCAGTGCGTGGGGCTTTCGACCGTGTCGGCCGGCGGGTGAGTGGGCAGAGACGGTGCGAGTTCGCCGTCTGATTCGCGGATACCGAAGCGATCGTAGACCCGCCGCAGCGGTGCGGGGGCCCACCAGCCGGCGTGTCCCAGAAGTCGCATGATCGCCGGGACCAGGAGGATGCGGACGACCGTCGCGTCCAGCACGATCGCGACCACCATCCCCACCCCGAACAGGATCATCGTCAGGATCTTGCTGGACGACATCGCGGCCAGCGGCACGCACATCAGCAGCGCCGCGCTGGTGATCAGCCGCCCGGTGCGCTGCACACCGGTCGCCACCGCGGCCGTCGGGTCGCCGAGCGCCACGTACTGCTCGCGCACCCGCGACATCAGGAAGACCTCGTAGTCCATCGACAGTCCGAAGATCAGGGCGAACAGCATGATCGGGTTGTTGGGTTCGATGTTGCCCGTCGACTGGAAACCCAGCAGGCCTTCGAAGTGGCCGTCCTGGAAAACCCAGACGAGCACCCCGAACGTCGCCGCCAGCGACAGCAGGTTCATCGCCATCGCCTTCAGCGGCAACAGCACCGAACCGAACGCCAGGAACAGCAGTATGTACGTGGTAACCGCGATGTACGCCAGCATCCCGGGCAGCGTCGCGCCGAGCAGCCTCAAAGTATCGTCGTACTGCGCGGTCTCCCCGCCGAAGTACGCCTTCGCGCCGGCCGGCAGCGCCACGGTACGCAGCCGGTGCAGCAGGTCCCGGCTCGGCGTCGACACCGCCACCCCGTCGTAGTCCACGGACACCCGCGCGACATCGCCGCCAGTGCCGGTGATCTGCGCACTACGCGCACCCGGAACCGCGGCCAGGCGCTTGGCGTAAGAATCAAGCGCTGCCTGCTCAGCGGAACCAGCAGAACCAGCGGCAGCAGGCAGCACCAACACCGCGTCGATGGTCTTGGCGCCACCGTCGGGGAAGTCCGTCTGCAGCATGGTGAACACCTGCCGCCCTTGAGCGGAGTTCGGCAGCTGACGCGCGTCGTTCACCCCGAACTGGATCCGCAACACCGGCGACGCCAACGCCAGCAACAGCACCACAGCAGCCGAGGCGACCAGCACCGGCCGGCGCATGACCGCCTGCGACAACCGGTACCAGAACCCTGTCGCACTCGGAATCACCGAACGCTGCTTCCACAGCGACAGAGCATTGATACGCGAACCCAGCAGCGCCAAAACAGCAGGCAACGCCACCAGCGAGAAGAACATCGACAACAGCACCGCCGCAACGCCGCCGTAAGCCATCGACTTCAGGAACGCGAACGGGAAGAACGCCATCGAAGCCAGCGCGACAGCGACCGTGACGCCGGAAACCGCGACCGTCCGCCCCGCCGTCGCCAACGTCCGCGACAGCGCATCAGCACCGGAACGCCCCTGCTCCATCTCCTCCCGGTACCGGCTGACGATGAACAACCCGTAGTCGATGGCCACCGCCAACCCCAGGATCGTCACCAGGCTCATGGCGAACACCGAGATATCAGTGAACTGAGCAAACAACCTCAGCACCGCCATCGACCCGAGAATCGACAGCCCGCCCACAGCCAGCGGCAGGCTCGCAGCGACCAGTCCCCCGAAGACGACCACCAGGAAGATGAACAACACCGGGAATGACAGCCCCTCGGCCATCCCCAGGTCGTTCCCCACCTGCTGCCCCGCCTCGTACCCGGCCGGCGTGTTGCCGCCCTGGATGGTCTGCAAGCCCGCCGCCGACAGTTTGTCCTTGACCTTCAAATAGCTGTTCTGCTTGCTGTTGTCGTCCTCGCCGACGAAGTTCAACAACGTGTACGTCGCGTGCCGGTCGTTGCTGACCAGCGCCTGCATCCCGGACCGCCAGTAGTCGACCGACCCGGTGACCGCCGTGGCCGGAAGGGCGTCGAGCACGCCCTCCACGGCCTGGCGGAACGCCGGATCGTCGACCGTGCGGTCGGCGCTGCGATAGATGACGACCGCGTCGGGACTCCGCTGCGCGAACGACTTGTCGGCCAGCACGGCCGCCGTGTGGCTGTCCGCGCCCTTCGCCTCGAAGCCGTTGGGCACCATGTCCCCGAACACGCCGACCCCGTAGATCCCCGACAGCACCGCCAGAACGACGGACGCCGCCAGAACCACCGAACGCCGGCGATGGATGAAACGCCCGAGTCTTTCGAACACTGTCTCAGCCCTTTTCAGCAGTCGAGAGTCAAGGTCAGCAGCGGAGCACACGTCAGCAGCAGGAAGTCACCGCACCCCGTCACGCCGCGGGCAGGAACCCGCGCCGCACGAAGTAGTCGGCGTACTTGGCGAACAACACCTCGTCGATCGCCGGACACGTGATGTCAGCCCCCTGCGCCCCGGCCCCGCGCAAGAACCCGCGCGTCACCTCGTCGCCGAACGGCGGCTGCTCCTCCTGCTCCATCAGCATCGCGGTGCGGATCAGCGGGAACATCGCGTTGCTGACGCCCTGCGCCGAGATCGCCTTGAGCCACTTGATGATGCTGACCTCCTTGAGGTCGTATCCCGCGGCGCCGATGAAGCCCTGAATCGTCGCCGACTCGATGGCCTCCGGCCCGATCTCGTGGTAGTTCCCGCCGATCGCGGCCTCCTGCCGCGAGATCGCCACGATCGCCGCGCACACGTAGTCGACCGGCACCAGGTTCATCTTCAGCCGGAAGTTCCGCGGGTACGCCCCGGCCTGCACCGACCCGATGACGAAGCGCCACACAAAGTCGTTGCGCTGGCAGGCCCCCGAGCGCGAGTCGCCCCACACCTGCGTGGGCCGGTGCACCGTGACCGGCACGCCGCGCTCGCGCGCCGTGGAGATCAGCTCCTCGGCGACCCACTTGGCCTTGGAGTAGCCCAGCGGCATGTCGTCCGCCGGGCCGGTCGGGTACTGCTCGTCGCGCGGGGTGGTGTTGTCCCCGGTCCGGCCGTTGAAGATGCCGGCGGTCGAGACGTGGTGCAACGGGGCCGAGGCCGCGCACGCGAAGCGCAGCACCTCGTGGGTCCCGCTGACCGTCGCCTTGCGCAGCCACTTGTACGGAGTCAGGAAGTTGACCTTGGCCGCGGTGTGGTAGATCGCCTCGACCCGGCCGGCGAGCGCCTGGTAGTCGGTCTCGGACAGGCCGAACCGTTCGAGCGTGATGTCGCCGGGGACGACCACGATCCGGTCGGCCACGTCCGTGACGTCCACGTCGAGCGCTTCCAGGTTCGCCAGCAGCCGCTCACGAGCCGCCTCCGCGGAGTCCCCGCGGACCAGGCAGTGCACCGTCAGCTCGGTGGCCAGCAGCTCGCGCAGCAGGAACGAGCCGACGAAGCCGGTCGCCCCGGTCAGGAGCACCGACGTCGCCTGCGCCACGGGGATACGCGGGGTGAAGCCTTCGATGTCCGCCGCCAGCACGCTGTCCTCGGCGAGCTGGGCGGCGTCGCCTTCGATCTGGGTGGTGTCGCCTTCGATGTCGGCAGATGTCATGTCCTTGCCTTCCTTACTGTTCTCGCCGTCTCGGGCTACGCCACTGCGGCGCGGGCTTGCTCGATCGATCCGCGCAGCAGGAACAGGGCCTGCTCGATGTCCTCGGAGGTGGCGACGATCGGCGGGATCAGCCGCAACACCTCCGGCCGGCTCAGGCAGGTCGAGACGACCAGCCCGCGCTGGGCCAGGCCGACCTGCACCTCGCCGACGAACTCCGGCGAGACGAAGTCCACGCCCCACAGCAGGCCCCGGCCGCGCACCGCGGTGACGGACTCCGGGTGGTCGGCGGCGATCGCCGCCAGCCCGGCGGCCATCTCGGCGCTGACCCGCAGGCCGTCCGCGACGTGCTCCTCGATGGTGGCCAGCGCGGGCACGATCGCGGCGGTGGCCAGCGGGTGTCCGGAGAAGGTCGCGGTGTGCAGGACGAAGTCGGCCGCCAGCGGCGCGTACAGCTCCTCGGTGCACACCATGGCCGAAACCGGCACCACGCCGCCGCCGAGCGCCTTGCCCAGCAGCACCGCGTCCACCGGCAGGCCGGCCGCCAGCGCCACGGACCGCTCGCCGCAGCGCCGGAGGCCGACCTGGATCTCGTCGGCGATGACGAACGCGCCGGCCGCCTTGGCGTCGGCGCACCAGCGCGCCAGGATCGCCGGGTCCAGCGTGGTCACGCCGTTCTCGCCCTGGACGGGCTCGAATATCAGGGCCGCGACGTCGTCGGTCTCGGCCAGCACCCGGGCGACCGCGTCGGGCTGCGTCGGGTCGATGTGCACGGCGCCGGGCAGCACCGAGTCCAGCCCGCCGCGGAACCGGTCGTGGTGGGTCAGCGCCAGGGCGCCGAGGGTCTTGCCGTGGAAGGCGCCCTCGACGGCGATCACGGTGCTGCGGCCGGTCGCCACGCGGGCCAGCTTGACCGCCACCTCGACCGCGTCCGCGCCGCCGCCGCCGAAGTACACCTTCGGCAGCGCGCCGCCCAGGTAGTCCACGACGGTCTCGGCGGCCAGCGCCGGCACCGGGTTGAGCACCGAGCGCGTCGAGGTGGGCATCCGGTCCAGCTGCTCGCGGACCGCCCGGACCACCGCGACGTTCCGGTGTCCGAGCAGCGCCACCGCGTAGGAGCCGAAGTCCAGCGCCTGGCGGCCGTCGGACAGCGTCACCCGGCAGCCCTCGGCGGAGGTCTCGACCGCGCCCTGGCCCATGAACTTCCCGGCCATCGCCAGCGACGGCGAGAAGTGCTTCTTCACCTGCTTGAACGTCGCCTTGGCGTCCCCGGATTTGATGTCGCTCATAACCTGTCCCCGTCTCCTACTGCTCGGCGCGGGCCACGATGGCGCCCGCGTAACCCTCGATGGCCTTGGCCACGGCGGGATGGATCATCTCGGCCACCAGCGGCAGGCCGATGTCGAACTCGACGCTGACCTCCAGCTCGTTCGCGTGCACCTGCCAGAAGCCCTGGTAGCTGTTCAGGTCGCCGTCGGTCTGGTGGAACTCGATGCGGCGGTCGTCGGCGGAGATGTGGTCCTCCTGCTCCCACTCCATCTCCGAGCCCTTGAGCTCGACGATCCAGCTGCTGGTGCGGCGGTCGCCGTCCTGGTCCAGGATCTCGATCTCGTTCACGCCGGTCATGTATTCGGGGTAGGACTTGTAGTCCAGCAGCACGTCCCAGACCTGCTGGGGCTCGCACGACATGGGGAGTCGGGAATTCATCGAGTACATGGGTCCTTATTCCGTCTCTTCGGGGGTTCGGGCCTCGCCCGAGGCCTGGACCTGGATCTGCCAGTGCGAGAACAGCTTCCGCTCGCCGTGCAGGCGCAGCAGGACGTCGGTGACGCGGTCGATGGCGGCCACGTCGGTGACGGCGTCGGTCGGGTGGAACGTGCGCCAGACCCGCTCCAGGCACAGCAGCAGGACCGCGCCGTCCGGGAAGGGGTCCGCCAGCACGGCCTGGGAGTTCACGATCAGGTGGATGACCGCCGCGCCCGCGTGCAGGGCGCAGTACCGCTCGGCGAGCCGGTAGAGCTCGGCGGAGGCGCCGTAGGCGCGCCCGAGCAGCTCCTGCGCGGCGCGCTGGTCCTCGGCCAGCCGGTCCACCTCGACGAGCAGCCGGTCGGCGAGCAGGGCGGACTGCTCGAACCAGGTGCGCTGCTCGCCCTCGCGGGTCCGGGCCAGCTCGCGCAGCTTGGCAATGGCCTCCGGCAGCGCCACCAGCACGACGTCGCCGTCGCGGCTGAACAGCTGCTGCTGGGCCGGCACCCACTCGGCGAGCTTGGCGTCGATGTCGTACATGAGCGCGGTCTTCGCGACCGCGGCGGCGCGCTGGTCGGCGGTCGCGGTGGCGGACCTGGTGAGGATCGTCTGCAGCTGCGCGCCGACGCTCTTGAGGTTGACGACCGTGTTGCCGTCGGCGAACACCGAGACCAGGATGTCGCGCAGCATCTTCTGGAAGATGCCGTAGTGCGGGTGCTCGCGCAGGTACAGGCGCGCCCCGAGCACCAGCGACAGCTGCGAGAGCGTGCGCTCCAGCGAGGTCGGGACGAAGTACTTCACGATCGCCGAGGTGATGCCGACCTGGTCCGGGCACGCCTGCAGAGCGCGCACGCCGCCGGTCGCGACCGCCTCGGCCAGCAGCAGGTCGGCGAAGCTCTCGGCCATCTGGCGCCGGGTGTAGGGGATCTCGGCGACCGTCTTGCCGAAGATCTCCCGGGTCACGATGAAGTCGGCGGTCACCCGCAGCGCGGTGTCGGCCGCGCCCAGCGCGATGCCGCTGATGGTGGTCCGGGCGACCTGCGCGCTCTTCAGGACCAGTTCCAGGCCCTGGCCCTCGCCGCCGATGAGGTGGCTGTCGGGGACGAACACCTGGTCCAGCTCGATGCCGCTGAGGTCCAGGGCGCGCAGGCCGTGCAGGCGCTCGTTCGGCACTTCGCGCACGGATCCGGCCGAGCACAGGCGCTTCTCGACGGCGAAGATCGACCAGTCCCCCGGCCCGCCGCGCTCACCGGTGCGGGCGTGCACGGTCACCACGTCGGCCAGCGTCGCGATGCCGATCAGCCACTTCTCGCCGGTGAGCAGGTAGCCGCCGTCCACCTTCTCGGCGCGCATGTCGTTGGACAGCACGTCGCTGCCGTGGTGCCGCTCGGACAGGCCCCAGGCCATCTTCGCGCCGTTGTTGATCATCGAGACGAAGCGGGTCCGCTGCTCCTGGCTGCCGCCGATCCAGGTCGGCATGAACGCCAGGTCGGTGAGCATCAGGGCGCTGGCGGTCGTCGGGTCGCGCCGGGCCACCAGGCGCAGCAGCAGGAACCCGGTCTCGACGTCGCCGGCCCGCCCGCCCCACTCGGCCGGCAGGCAGTACTCGTGCACCGCCCGCCGCTGGAGCTCGCCGACCAGCTCGTGCGGGAACTCCTCCAGCTCGTCGTACCGCAGGATCCGCTGGAACGACAGCAGCGTCGCGGGGTCGTGGGGATCGCCGAGGTTCCGTTCGAGGTCCTCGGCGACGGCGACATTGTGCTGAACCGTCATGGCAGCACCGGTCCTTTCGCATCGTCCTGATGTGGTCGCCGCCCGGCCAGCTGGAGCGGGACGGCGGAGAACATCCGCACGTCTCGCCACAGGCCGGCGGCGATTCGGTACGCCTGGTCGGCCAGCGGCGTGGAGAGCCGGGCGGTGCGCTCGGCGGCGCGGTCCAGCAGCAGTGCCAACGACGCCGTCAGCCAGCCGAGCGCGCCGGGCACGCAGCCGTAGAGCGAGCGCTGCCGGTTGAACCACCACAGGTGCACGCACGAGGCGGCCGCGTGCAGGAACGCGACGCGCGCGGCCAGGTCCAGCTGTGTGGTGCCGCGCAGGGCGGGAGGCAGCGAGGCGGCGGCGCGGATGTCGGAGGCGGCCGAAGCCAGCTCGGCCTCCAGCCGCGCGAGCAGTTCCAGCAGCAGGACCGCGTCGGCTTCGAGCACGTCGGGGTCCAGGACCACGGACGCTATCGCCGCTCGGACACCGATCAGAACATGCGACAGCTCGCCGGTGACGACGTCGCGTCCGCGCGAGGCGAGCGCGAGGCGGTCGAACTCCAGCGGCGGCAGCTGACGCCCCAGATCGAAGGTGGCGGCCAGCAGCGCCGGATCCGTGCCAGGATCCTTGCTCTCGGAGAAGGCGTTCAGCTGCATCACCACCAGCCGCTGGTTCGCTGTCGGGCTGGTGTCGAAGAACCGGACCGCCGCGTTGTCGGCGCGCAGCACGTCGAACGCGCCGGCCGCGCCCTCGCGCAGCACGCTGCGGCTGCCGAGCACGTCGGCGCACCGCGCGAACACCTCCTCGGACAGCCCGGTGAGCACCGTCTTCAACGTGCCCGACCACAGGCTCTGCTTCTCAGGGAAGGTGTGCATGGCCCGGACGCAGCCCAGTGCCGCCGCGTCGGCGGCGATCAGCGCCGCGGCGGCGGTCCCCAGCTCCCGGCGGTTGGCAGGGTGCTGATCCACCGGCTTGCCGGCCACCACGTGCCCGTGCGCGAAGTCCAGGGTCAGCCGCAGCGCGCTGTCGGCGGCGGCGAGGTTGGCGGCGGTGCTGGTGGCGCGGACGATCTGCATCGCCTTCATCGCGGTCTCCATGCCGTGCCCGACCTGGCCGACCAGCGCGTCGGCGGCGATCGGCACGCCGGCGTACCGGATCTCGGCGTAGTGCGCGCCGCGCATGCCGGCCACCTGCTGGAACCGGACCGTGGTGGCCGAATCCGGGCTCTGCCAGGGCTCCAGCGGCTTGTCGAGCAGCACCGCGCTGAACGCGGCCGGCCCGCGGCCCCCGGTGCTGGCGATCACCAGCGCGGCCTCGGCCGGGCCGCCGAAACCGGTCAGCCACTTCACGCCGTCCAGGCGCCAGCCGTCCTCGGCCGGGGTCAGCGTGCAGGTGTTGGCGAGCAGGTCGCTGCCGTGGTCGGGCTCGGAGAAGGAGAAGCCGATGGAGCCGCCGCCGCGCAGCAGCTCCACCACCCGCTCCTGCTGCTCCCGCGACCCGGACAGCAGCACGCAGCTGGTCGCGGTGATGTCGATCATGGTGGCCGGCATGACCGTCAGGTCACGCCGGGCCGCGACCCGCACCAGGGCGAACAGGTCGTCGTAGCGGACCAGGTCCCCGCCCTGCGCGAACGGCACATAGGACAGCCGCAGCGCGGGCCCGGCCGCCTTCGTCAGCGCCTCCGGGAAGGATCCGGACTCCGCGCGGTCGACCATGGCCTGGAAGCCGCACGGGTTGCCCGGGTCGGCCGGGTCCCCGAGCGCGGCGTCCAGGTCGGCCGCCGCCGAGTGCAGCTCGACGGCGGCGTCGATCAGGCCGACGGCAGTCACAGCTCGTCCCCGGCCAGCTCGGAGGGCACCGGGCGGAAGTCGCCGCAGCCGCGCGGCATCCGCACCCCGGCCAGGGCCAGCTGCTGCACCCGGGAGGTGAACGCGGCACCCTGCATCAGGTTGCGGGCGACGTCGGCGACCCGGCGGTTCTCGGCCACGGCCAGGTAGGTGCCGCGCACCCACTCGTTGAAGCTGCCCATCGCCGGACCGCACCAGATCTGGTAGTCCAGCCCGCGGTCGCCCTCGCCGACGACCGCCCAGCGCGAGGCCATGCCCAGGTACCAGCGGAAGATCAGCGCCATCTTGCGCTTCGGGTCGCCGGCGGCCCGGGTCAGCTGGTCGGGGTCGCGGCGGGTGAAGTACTCGGTGACGTCCTGCCAGACCTCGTCGACGGTGCGGCGCAGGATCTGCGTCTCCAGGCGGGCCAGCTCCTCGGCCGGCAGCGCCTCCAGGCCCGGGTAGGCGGAGTACAGCTCGTAGAGGCGCTTCGCGCGCATCGCGAACATGGTGCCCTTCTTGAGCACCTGGAGCTGCACGCCCATCTCGAACATGTCGGCCGCCGGCGCCATGTCCACGTCGGCGACGCCGGCCTGGACCAGCAGGTGCCGCACCTCGCTGGAGGTGCCGGCCTCCAGGCAGGACTGGTTCACCGAACCGGTGACGATGTAGTCGGCGCCCATCGCGAAGGCCGCCGCGGCGGCCAGCGGGGTCCCGATGCCGCCGGCCGCGCCGACCCGCACTTCCAGCGGCAGCCGCAGCTCGTGCCGCAGCTGGTCACGGCGGCGCAGCACCGAGGCGAACGCCGTGGTGAGCGGACGCCGGTCGGTGTGGCCGCCGGAGTCGGCCTCGGCGGTGACGTCGTCGGCCAGCGGGACCTGCCGGGCCAGCTCGGCCTGCTCGGCGGTGACCAGGCCGGCCGCGACCAGCTCGGCGACCATGGCCTCGGGCGCCGGGCGCATGAACTTCTCGGCCACCTCGGCCCGGGAGACCTTGGCGATCACCCGGTTCGCGACGGTGATCCAGCCGTCGGCGGTGCGGCCGAGCCCGGCCACGCGGTAGCGCACGATGTTCGGCGTGATGTCCATGAAGGCCGAGGCCTCGACACAGCGCACGCCGTAGCGCAGGAACAGCTCGACCGCCGCGCGCTCCAGCTCGGCCTCGCTGGGGCTGTGGATCAGGTTGGCGGCGTAGGGCAGCCCGGGGATCTCGGCCTGGAAGCGCTGGAGGGCGGACTCCACGCGGGCCGGCAGCAGCCCGGCCGCGCCGAACGAGCCGAGGTAGCCGGCCTTGGCCAGCGCGATCACGTAGTCCTCGGAGGCGATGCCGCCGGCCATGGCGCCGCCCATGTAGGCGTACTTGACGCCGTGGTGCGCGCGGAAGGCCTGCGAGCCCAGCCGGTCCGGGGTCAGCGGCCCGATCGCCGCGACCACGGTCTCGTCGTCGTCCGGCCGGCGGGTGGTGACCCCGATGCCCTCGGGGCTGCGCACCACGTAGACCGGCGACTCCAGGTCGGTCAGGGTGCTGTAACAGCCTTCGACGGACGTGTGGACCACCGGTTCGACGAAGTCCTCGGTTCCCAGGGTGATGCTCATCGTTCGTCCTCTCGACGGTCGTGCACCTCAACAGCGATGTCGGTGATCTCGTAGATGCGCATTCCGGGCTTCCAGACGTTGGCGTCGGCGATCACCAGGACCCGGTCCGCCTCCCGCCGGATCTCCTTGACGTGCAGGTCGAAGGTCATCGGGCCCTCGGTCCGCAGGATCTGGCCGCGGTACTTCCAGGTCGTGGCGACGCCCAGCGGCATGGCGAACACCGGGTCCGCGAAGTCCTCCCCCAGCCCCAGGTCGATGGCGTACACCTGGAGCGCCTGGATCAGCGCCTCGACACCGAGCGAGCCGGGCATGACCGGGTCGCGGTAGAAGTGGCACTCGAAGTACCAGTCGTCGTGGTCGATCTCGCGGTTGCCGTACAGGTAGCCCTGCTCGTACTTGCCGCCGCCGGCGACGATGTCCACGGTGTCGACCATGCGCAGGTGCCCGTCGGCCAGGCGCAGGCCGGGCCGGGTGAACCAGTCGTCGACGTGGCGGATCGCCAGCGTCCGCTTCGCCGCGGCCGGCAGGCTCTCCTGCTGGTCCAGCCAGGGCGCCACGTACTTGCCGGCGTCCAGGCCGACCTGGTTGGCCAGGGCCTCGGCCGTGTGGTAGCCGAACATGGACTCGCCCTTGTAGAACAGCTCGCCGTCGGCGAACAGCTCGTAGCTGAACTTCTGCAGCGAGGTCCCGGGCATGATCTGGTTGAAGGTCATCCGGGTCTGCTGGCGGATCGTCTTGCCGCGCAGGTCGATCTGCTTGACCACGCTGGCGGTGCCGTCCAGGTTGCGGATGTTGAGTTCCTGCTCCGGCGTGGCCAGGGTCGCGCCGAGGTAGTAGCCGAGCAGGATCGCGGCCTGGAGCGAGGACTCCATGTAGACGCAGTTCGGCATGCCCGGGAAGGAGTTCTCGTGGAAGTACCAGGCCTCGGGCGGGCAGTCGTACTCGGTCTCCATGGTCGCGCCGGACTTCAGCGTGCCGCGCACCCCGCCGAACTTCATGATCCGGTCGACGAAGCGGAAGTCCCCGTTGGGGATGTAAGGGGCCTTGCGGTCGGCGTAGATCTCGAACTCGGGGCCCATCGCGGTCGCCAGGTCGCCCTTGGCGGCGTGCGACAGGTGCAGCTCGTTGATGAAGGCCGGCTCGCCCTGGGCGTTGCGGCGGCCCAGGAAGGCCGGGATGCCCCCGGTCTCGGGCCGGTAGTGGGTGCCGGGCTTCTCCCGCACCTGCACGCCGAAGTTCTGCATGCTGATCATCGCCTTGTCGCCGTCGTAGACGACGATGTCGGCGATCACGGTCGGCCGCGGCAGCATGGTGAGCTTGGTGATCTCCACGTGGTAGCGCAGGCTCTTCTGGTTCGGCGTGATCTGGCCGCGCACCTTCACCTGGGTCTTCAGGCCCGGCACCGACTGGAACTCGGCGTCCGGCAGCACCAGGTGCATACCCAGGTACATCGCGTAGACCTGGAGCAGCTGCACGCCGCCCTCGGCGACCAGCGAGCCGGCCAGGACCGGGTCGCCCGGGAAGTGGCACTTGAAGTACCAGCCCTCGGGGTCCAGGTGCTTGACCGCGCTCATCTCGCCGATCCCGCACGGACCGCCGAGCCGGTCGATCGTGGTGATCTCGTCGATCATCCGCAGCATCGTGTCCGGCAGCCGCAGCGAGCGGTTGCTGCCGTCAGCGCTCTGGTCCCAGGCCGGGCCGAACACCTCAGCGGGCCGGCCGTGCGCGAGCAGTTCGAGGTCCGCCGCACCGAGCGAGGTGCGGTCGGTCCGGGCCAGCGGCTTGAACCAGGTGCGGGTCAGGGCCTCGCGCCGGCGGCGGTCGGCGGCGCTGGTCACCACGCCGAGGGAGTTCTCCAGCTCGGCGGCCGAGAAGAACCCGGCGCAGGCGTTCAGCAGCTCCAGGATGAGCTCGCCGTCGGCGTAACACTTGTAGTTGAAGAAGAACAGCAGGCTGTCGCCGTTCCAGACGAAGCGCGAGATGTTGATGTCGTAGCGCAGGGTCTGGCCCTCGCGCGGCAGGCCGCCGTGGAACACCAGCTCGCTGTCCAGCAGCCGGTACACGCGCTGGCCGCGGTTGCGGAAGTCGATGCCGAGGTAGCTGATCAGCAGCAGGTCGCACTGCCCGGCCTCGATGGTGACCGCGCACGGCACCAGGCCGTCGACGCTGTACCAGGCGCCGACTGGCACGTCGTACTCGGTGGTGATCGACGAGGGCTCGTAGACACCCGGCGTGCCCTTGAGGTCGGTGACCCGGGTGACGAAGTGGTACGGCGGCTCGGGCAGCCGCACCCGCACCGGGAAGGTGTCGTATTCGGCGAACTCGGGGCCGAAGACGTTGGCGACGTTGCCCGAGGCGAACTCGAGCAGCTGCGCCTCGTTCCAGATCGCGGGGATCGCGGGCTGCTCGGGAGTCGCCCACTGCTCGGGGGCGAACGGCAAGAACACACCCCGTTCGGCCTCAAGGGCATCCAGACTGGCGTGCGCCAACGTGCCCTGTACTCGCAGGAACGAGCCATGGGCCTGGAAGACGGTATGGCGCATGGGACCCAGCACCCGGCTACGGGCCGCGACCGCGTAGTCGGAGACCGGGGCAGCCTGGACGAATGGTGCGGCCTGGGCGACCGGAGCGGCCTGGGGGACGTAGTCGGCGACCGGAACGGTCTGCTGGGCGGGGATCACAGGCTGCGCCACGGCAGCCACCTCCACGGGACGGCGAGCGGGCAGGTACACGAAGGGCTCCGCCTCGATGACGATGACATCGGGGTCGGCGGTGATCAGCAGCGGTCCGACCTCGGCGTCCAGGGCGCGCAGCTCGAGCGCGTCGGCCAGGACCGGCTCGGCCCGCTCCCGGACCCGCTCGACCAGCGACTCACCGCCGCAGACGACAGTGGCGCGGAAGGCGGGCACGGACGCCTGGGCCGGAGCCGGGAACAGGCGGTCGAGGCGCACGTCGACGCCATGGCTGACCAGGCGGGCGACCATGGCGCAGACCGACTGGCCGACCGACATGCCGCGGCGGTCCACCGCGACCGCGACGTGCGAGCGGCCGGCCAGGGTCTCGCCGATCCACCGGGTGCAGGTCGCACCGGGTCCGACTTCGATGAACACCCGGAAGCCGCGCTCGTAGGCGTTCTCGGTGAGCCGGGCGAAGTCGACGGTGGTGCACAGGGTGTCGGCGATGCGGCGGGAGATCACTTCCCGGTCCGAGGGATCGACGAGCCCGTAGTCGAAGCTCGACAGCAGTTCGAGCCCTGATCCGGGCGCGCCGAGCGGGTGGTCGTTGAGGGCCGCGAACTGCGGGTGCGCGGACTGCACCACGGCGTTGTGCATGACGTGGTTGGCCGGGGCCTTCGCCGCCTTGCAGCCCAAACGGTTCTTGAGCTCGTCGACCTGTTCCGGGAAGCCCGCGACGACGACCTCGTTCGGGGTGTTGACGTGCGTCAGGTACACCCGGTCCAGGCCTGGCATCGCGGCCCGCACCTCCTCGGCGCCGGCCAGGAACACCTGCGTGGTCCACACGTCGCGGTCCCGGGTGGAGTCCGGCAGGCCCCACGCGGACCGCACGAACCGCTTGGGCCCGCACAGCTGGTCCACGAACAGCGGGGAGGCGATCAGCGCGGCGTCGTCGCGCACGGACGCGTCCCACACGTCCATGGCGAAGAGCATGCTGCTCTCCCCCAGGCTGTAACCGAAGCCGCCGTCCGGCCGGATGCCCAGCGTGTCGCGGAGCATCCGCGTCGCCAGCACGGCGGAGTTGGTGCCGATGGCGAGCATGGTCGGGATCGACTCGATGAGTTCGCCCTCGTGGCGCATCAGCGCTTCGCGGTCGACGCCGAGCGGGGCGCTCGGGAACAGCGCCGCGTGCTTCAGTTCCGACCACGGCGCGCGGGCGTCGCGCTCGAACTCCGACAACAGGCCGGGGAACAGGGTGAACACGTCGCGGCCCGCGCCGGGGTAGGCGGTGAAGGCGCCCGGGTAGACGAAGGCGACGCGGCCGTCGGCACCGGCCGGGTTCGCCGTGCAGTAGCTGCCCGCCGGCGTCGTCCAGTCCCGGCCCTCGGCGACCGTCTGCGGCAGGTACTTCATCGCGGAGGCGAGCTCGCGGCGCAGACCGGCTTCGTCGGGGGCCACGATGGCGGCGACGTAGCGGCCGCTGCGGGGCGTCACCGCGTGCGCCCGAGCCAGGTCGATCGGCGCGCGGCCGCTGTCGAGGGCGGTCAGGCACTCCTGCGCCGCCGCGGCCAGTTCCTCGCCGGAGTCGCCGGACAGCGGGATCAGCACCGGGGCACCGGCCCCGGTCCAGTCGATGGCCTCGATGTCCGGGCGCGCCGGCGGCGCGGAGAGGATGACGTGCGCCGCCGAAGCACCGTCCACCGCGTGCACCGCCGCCGCCAGACGGTCGTCGACGCGGCGCGGCAGCCACGGCACACCGGCTTCCAGCAGCCGCAGCGCGGAGGCGCCGAAACCGGCGGCCGTCGCGGCCGTCGCGAACAGTTCCGGCGCGGCCGGAGGCAGTTCGCGGTGCCGCAGGCTCAGCGCCGCGCTGACGACGCCGACCAGGACGCTCGCCTGCTGGGTGTCGCCGATCAGCGGCGGATGAGCGGCCAGCACGCAGCCGGGGGTGTCGTCGCCGCGACCCTCGTAGATCCGGCTCAGAGCACTGAGCTGCTCGGCGTCGATCCCGCCGGCCAGTTCCACATAGCCGACATCCTCACTGGTCAGTCCAGTACCCGCCAGCGCGTCTTCCACGTGCGCGGCGAGCGATGGCGAGCCGGCGGTACCGGTGACCACCGCGTCCACCGTCAACGCCGAGCCCGCGGTCGCGCGGGTGAGCACCAGTGCCGCGGCGCCGTCGGCCAGCACCGGCCGGATGCCGTTCGCGAGCGCCGTTCTGACCAAGGTGTTCTCGTAGCCGGCGGCCAGTTCGACGCCGCCGACCAGGACCGCCTCGACGGTCGGGTCCAGCAGCAGCAGGCCCGCCACCTCCAGCGCTCGCGCGCCGCCGGTGGCATCGCCGGTCACGGTGAACGCGGGTCCCGTGAAGTTGTGCGCGGAGGCGATCCGCGCGGCCATGACGTTGCCGATGTAGCTCAGCACCTCGTTGGCGCCGATGGGGTCGTGCACGCCGGCCCGGACCGCGGCCTCCAGCCGGTCGAGCTCGTCGGCGGTGAGGTCCAGTCCGGTACGCGCGACTTCGGCGCGCACGTGCGCGCCGATGTCGAACCGCGCGCGGTGGGCCAGCGAGCGGGGCTCCATCTCCATGGCGATGACCACGCCGACGCGGCGCTCGCCGCGGCCCTTGGCGCCGGCCGCGGTCAGCCGGGCTTCGGCCAGGGCCTCGTTCGCGGCCTCGAACAGCAGCAGGTGCTGGGGGTTGGCCTGGGCGAGCTCGGCGGGCGGCATCCGGTAGCCGCGGACGTCCACCTCGACGCTGTCCACGTAGCCGGCGTCCGCCTCGGACTCCAGTTCCGTGATGCCGAGGGATTCCGCGCCGTACCAACGGGTTTCCGGCCGCGCGGCGAGCGCCGGGCGGCCGGACCGGCGGGTGCTGCGCAGGGCACTGACACTCGCGACCTCGCCGACCCGGACTCCCATGCCGGTGATGGCCATCCGGACCGGCTGCGGCGCGGCGGGCTTCGTCTCCGATGCCGTTCGCGCCACCGATTCGACGGCGTCGGTGAGCACCAGGTGTGCGTTCGTGCCGCCGAATCCGAAGGCTGACACGCCGGCCCGGCGGGGCCGCTCGCCGTTCTCCGGCCACGGCCGGTTCTCGATCACCAGGCGGTCGGCGGCGTTCTCGGCGCCGGCCGGCCGGATCGGCCCGGTCTGCGTGGGCGTGGCCGGGATGACCCCGTGCCGCATGGCCAGGATCACCTTCAGGACGCTGGTGAATCCGGCGACGGTGAGCAGGTGGCCGACGTTGCCCTTGACCGAGCCCAGCAGCGGCACCTGGTCGGCGCCGAAGAATTCGGTGAGGCCGCGCAGTTCGATCGGGTCGCCCACGGGGGTCCCGGTCGCGTGGCACTCGATGTAGTCCACGCTCTGCGGGTCCACACCGGAGCCGTAGGCCTGCGCGTAGGTGGCCAGTTGGCCGGAGATGTTGGGGACCAGGGGGTGCGCGCCGGCCCCGTCGTTGCCCAGGCCGATGGACTCGACCACGGCGTGGATGCGGTCGCCGTCGCGGACGGCATCGGCCAGGCGCTTGAGGACCAGCACGCCGGCGCCCTGGCCGGTGACGATGCCGGAGGAGGCCGCGTCGAAGGGCACGCTGACCCCATTGGCGGGGTAGGCGTGCAGATCGCTGAAGGACAGGTGGATCAGCAGCGGGTCGGGGGCGCAGACCGCGCCGGCCAGCACCACGTCAGCGGCGCCGGTGGCGAGGTAGTCCCGGCCCAGGCTCACGCTGTACAGCGCCGAGGAGCACGCCGCGTCGAGCGCGAGCCGCGGCCCGCCGAGGCCGAAGGCGTCGGCCACGACGGTGGCCGGCAGGCCGGACGGCCACAGCGAGCGGACCGGGACGTTCGGCTGCCAGGAGCCGGACTCGCCGGCCTCCGGCAGCGGGAGTCCGGCCTGGCGCAGGCCGTTGGTGACCCCGTGCCGGTAGAACGGCAGGCACAGCTTGCCCGACTGTTCCGTGGGGAAGGAGTAGTTGCCCAGGACCAGGCCGGTGCGGGCCAGCGCCGGGTCGTCCTCGGCGATCCCGGCGTCGGCCAGCGCCTGCCGGATCGCGTACAGCGGCCACCGGACCACCGCGCCGAGACCGTCCACGGTCCGCGCGTCGACCCGCAGGTCGTCGTGGTCCATGTCCGGCTCGGTCACGAAACCGCCCCGCACCGAGGTGATCTTGTGGGTGTCGTCTCCCCAGCCGCCCGGGTTGGCCGGGTTGGCGCCGAAGGTGGAGATGTCACCGGGGCGGCGCAGGTCGGCACCGGCGAGCAGGTTGTCCCAGAACTGCTCGGGCGTGTTCGCGCCCGGCAGCAGGCAGCCGATGCCGACGATGGCGATCGGCGTGCCGCTGTACGTGTCCGACATGGGGGTCACGCTGTCCGATCTGTATCTATCGTTAGAATCCGGGATCTACCGCTAGATCCCGGATCTACCGATGGGAACTGTGTCTGTCGTCGAGATCCCTGTCGTGGTGTCAGGAGGCGAACTTCGGGCCCAGTGCCGCGTCGGCGACCAGCTGCACCGCGCCGAAGCGCAGCAGCACCCGGCCGTCGGGGCGGCAGGCGGTGACAGTGCCCTGAGCCACCGAGCCGTTCACGGTGAGGGCGTCGACGACCACCAGGAACTCGCCGGTCGCCGGCAGGCCCTCGTACACCTCGACCGCGCCGATCGCCGTCGGCAGACTGTTCAGGCCGGTGATCCGGTGCACCTGCACCAGGGCCGCCTGCAGCAGCAGGTCCGCCGATTCCGGGGAGTAGTGCCCGGCGGCGAACTCGCCCCCGCCGAGCCGGACCTCGACCGGACGGCACACCGCCACCAGCCGTCCGTCCGGAGCTGCGACCGTGCCGGTGATCCGGGCCAGCGCCGGACCATGGAACAGCACACCGGTGTCGTACGCCGTGACCGGCTCGACCTCGGTCATGGACGGCAGGCTCACGGTCGGCGCGACGCCGGCGGGTTCCGTCGGCACCTGCGCCCGGAAGCGCGGGCGGCCCGAGGAATCCGTGACCAGCACCTGCTTCCCGGTCACCATCAGGTCCAGGTGCTCCGGCGCGTTCTCGTCGAAGACCACGCCCTTCAGGACCGAGAAGTCCTTCAGCCTCGTCACTTCACCGCCGCGCAGGCGCTGCATCGTGCCGAGGATGGCACCCACCGCCGCGGTGGCCGGCAGCACCGGGATGCCGCCGATCGCGTGGTCGGCCAGGAGTTCGCTGTGCGCCAGTTCGGTCGTCGCCAGCCGCAGGACCGTCTTCGCCTCGCCGAGCTCACGCTCGGGACGCGCCGACAGCGGCTGGTTCGGACCCACCACGCACACCACGTCGTGCGAGCGCGCGGCGCTGAACTGCCCGGTGAAGAACTCCACACCGGTCTGCAGCGGGATCAGCGTCACGCCCCGCTCGGCGAACATCCGCTCCAGCGCCGGCGTCACCATGCCGCCGGCCCAGGCGCCCCAGTTCACCGAGGTGACCCGGGTGGCCGGAAGCCGCCGGCGCAGCGTCGTGGCGACGCGGTTGAGCGCTTCGTTGGCGCTGGCGTAGCTGGACTGCCCGCGGTTGCCGAAGAACCCCGCGACCGAGGAGAACAGCACCACGTGCCTGAGCCGGTCCTCGTCGACGGCGTCCAGCGCCGAGCGCAGTCCGGCCAGCTTGGTGGCCAGCACCGGGCCGACGTCGGCCGCGCGCTGGTCGACGACCGCCTTGTCGGCCAGGACGCCCGCGCCGTGGATCAGACCGCTGATGCGGTCCCGGTACGGGGCCAGCGCCTTCGCGGTGGCCGCGGCGTCGGTCACGTCCACGGCCAGGTACTCGGCCGTGGCGCCCGCCGCCTCGATGGCGGCCAGCGTCTCCCGGATCTCCCGGGAGGCGACCAGGCCGCGGTAGACCCGCTCGACGTCCTTCGGCATCGGCTTCGCGCCGCCGGCCCGCAGGTCGGCCACGATGGCGCCCTTGAGGGCGTCGTCGGGGACCCCCGCGGCGTACGCCGGCTCCTCGACCAGCGGGCTGCGGCCGAGCAGCAGCATGCCGCTGCGGTAGCGCCGGGCCAGGCCGATCGTGCAGGACGCGGTCACGCCGCGCCCGCCGCCGGTGACCACGAACAGGTCCTCCGGCGTGGGCTCGGCCACCGACTCGCCCTGCGGGAGCAGCGGATCGGTGCCGTCTTCCAGCGACACGGCCGGGGTGCGGCGGACCGGGGTGGTGCGATCCGGGTCCGCCGCCACGCCGACCTCGGTCACCGCGGTGTCGGCGTCGCTGATCTCGGCGATCAGCTGGGCCACCGCGGCCTCGACACCGAGCTCGGGGCTCAGGTCGAGGGCGCGGCAGAACAGCGTGGGCGCCTCGATCGCGAAGGTCTTCACCAGGCCCGCCAGCCCGCCGAGCAGTCCGGCGGCGTCGGTGCCGCCGGAGTACCCGACCAGGCCGTCGATCCGGCTGACCGTGACGAAGGCGGCCCGGCCCTGCTCGGCCGCCGACTCCAGCGCACGCTGCGCGGAGGCGGCGACGAGCAGCGCCGACTGGAGGGTGTCAGCGGACTGCGACCAGTCGGCCGGGGCGTCCGGGGCCGTGAAGACCACCAGGTCCAGCCGGCCGGCCGGCGGCTCGTCACCGAGCCGCACGGTCCAGCCCGCCGCGGCGAGTGCCGCGGTGAGGGGTTCGGTCAGGGCGCTGCCGGCGCCGGCGAGCAGAGCCACCGGCTGCTCGGCGTACGCCCCGACCAGGGGGAGAACAGAGGGGATCTGAAGAAGGCGCGCCTGCATCCGTCCGATGCGGGACGCGCCGTCAGCTTTTGGGTGGTTCGCCTCCGCGCCGTTCGTCCCGGATATCGCACCGGCGATGAAGGTCACGATGCCGCCGAGGCTGCGCATCTCGCCCATCTGCTCCGGACCCGCCTGCGGGCTGTCCGGGAAGCGCTCCTGGAGCGCGCCCATGATCTCGACGCGCTTGATCGAGTCGATGCCGAGGTCGGCCTCGACGTCCATGTCCAGGTCGAGCATGTCGGTCGGGTAGCCGGTCTTCTCGGACACGACGTCCAGCAGAACCTGCTTGACGGTCTCGGTGACGTCGCCGGCCGGGGCCGCGGGAGCGGCGGGGGCGGCGGCGGCCGGAGCCGGGGCGGGGGCGGCCGGGGCGACGGCCACCGGAGCCGGGGCCGGAGCGGCCGGGGCGACCGGAGCAGCGACCGGGGCCGGAGCGGCGGGAGCCACGACGGTGGCGACCGCGGCGACCGGAGCAGCCGGGGCGGCCGGGGCTGCGGCGATCTGCGCGACCGGAGCGGCGATGGCCTGGCGGGGAGCGGAGTAGTTCATCTCCGTCCGCGGCCGCGGCAGCTGCTCGACCGTGTGGCGGACCGGCGCGGGAGCCGCGCCGCCGAGGCCGGCCTCCAGGTACGCGAAGCCCAGCAGCACCTCGCTGGCCTGGCTGTGCGCCTGGCCGATGGAGACGCTGTGGTCGCTGACCGAGGCCAGACCCGCGACCGTGCGGTCGTTCAGAGTCCCCTGCAGAGCGTCGTGCTCCAGGATGCCGCTGAGGCGCTCGGCCAGGCGCAGCTGGCTGCTCATGTACTCGCGGTGCAGCGCCAGGTGGTCGCCGGCCAGGCTGTTGTCGTACCCGCCGGACACGGCCGCGCCGGCCGCCGCCGGGGCGGCGTACCCGTTGCCGTTGCCGTTCCCGTTGGTGTGGCTGTTGCCGGCGGCCGGAGCCGCCGCGGGCGGCGCGGGCACGCGGTACCCGTTCTCGAGGTCGTCCCGATAAGCGCTGCGGCGCTCCTCGGAGACGTAGTTGACGCCGTTCAAGGGAATCCTCATTCCTTTCTTGCCTTCGACTGCTTCCGGGGTCGGAACGCTGTAGCGGTTGAAGCCGGACAGCGGCAGTCCGAGGACCGCGAGCCGCGCTGCGAGTTGCTTGAGGGACCGGTCGCCGTCACCCTTCGGACCGGCGTCGGAGGACACGACGACGACGTCGTCGTGGTGGTCCAGGATCTTGCGCACCAGGCCGGAGAGCACCGTCTTGGGGCCGAACTCGACGAACACCCGGTATCCGGCCTCGTACATCTCCTGCACGCGCGCGGCGAAGGCCACCGGCTTGGTGAGCTGGCCGACCAGGACCGCTCCGTTGGCCTCCAGGTCGTCGCCGTACCCGGCGCCGGCGGTGTTCGCGTACACCGGGATCTGCGGGGTGCCGACCGGCACCTCGGCCACGGCCGCCCGGAACGCCGGGACGCCGTGCTCGACGTACGAGGTGTGGAACGCCGCGGACACCGGCAGCAGGGTCGCGCCCAGGCCGAGCCCGTTGGCCTCCTCGGCGAACTTGCGCACCGCCTCGGTGCCGCCGCCGACCACCGTCTGCTCGGGGGCGTTCAGGTTGCAGACCACGACGTCCGAGTGCTTCTCCAGCAGCTCGGCCAGTTTCTCCGGGGCGCACTTCAGCGAGGCCATGGTGCCCCGGTCGGAGGCGCCCTCGGGGAGCTGGGCCATGGCCTTGCCACGAGCCCGGGCCAGCGTGTGGAAGCCCTCGTCGTCCAGCGCCCCGGCCGCCCACAGCGCGGTCAGCTCGCCGAAGCTGTGGCCCAGCGTGCCCTCGGCGAGGAAGCCGAGCTCGGTCAGGTAGCGGTACTGGCCCGCGGACAGCGCGCCGATCGCGGGCTGCGCGTAGTCGGTGCGCCGCAACGCCTCTTCCTGGCGCGCCGCGGTCTCGGCGTCGAACGCCTGCGGCGGGTAGAGCACGCGGTTCAGCGGCTCGTCCGGGTCGGAGATGCGGCTGGCGTCGTCCAGCGCCGCCCGCACCGGCGGCACGGCTGGCGCGGCCTGCACACCCATCGCGACGTACTGGCTGCCCTGGCCGGCGAACAGCGCGGCGACCTTGCCCGGCACACCCGCCTCGCGGCGGTACCAGACCCCGCCGGGGAGTTCGAACGCTGCGACGGTACGGTCCGCACGCAGCTTGTCGACGGCCTTGTCGCGCAGCGTGGCCAGCTCGGCCTCGTCGCGGGCGACTACCGCCAGCCGAGCCCGGTCCGCCGCAACCGGCGCATCCACGCTCTCGCCCTTCGGGCTCGCCGCGACGGCGGCCAGAAGTCCCTCGACATCCGCACCCTGCCACAGGTGCACCTGGTATCCGCGGTGCAGCACCCTGAGTTCGGCTCCAGCGGGGTCATACTCCTCCAGCACACAGTGGAAGTTGGTGCCGCCGAACCCGAACGAGCTGCTGGCCGCGCGCCGCTTCTCGCGGCGGGGCTCCAGGACCCACGGCCGGGTCGAGGTGTTCACCCAGAACGGCGAGTTCGGGAAGTCGGCCGCTTCCTTGGGCTTGTCGACGTTGATGGTCGGCGGCAGCACCTTCTGGTGCAGCGCCAGCGAGAGCTTGATCAGCCCGGCCGCGCCGGCCGCCGCCTTCGTGTGGCCGATCTGCGACTTCACACTGCCGACCGCGACGAACTGCTTCTCCTCGCTGGCCGCGGCGAACACCTCGCGCAGCGCGGACAGCTCGGTGACGTCGCCGACCGCGGTGCCGGTGCCGTGGCACTCGACCAGGCCGACCTGCTCCGGGCCGAACCCGGCGTCGTTGTAGGCGCGCTGGAGGGCGACGACCTGGCCTTCCTTACGCGGGGCGTAGATGCTCTTGAACCGGCCGTCGCTGGAGCTGCCGATGCCGCGCAGGACCGAGTAGATGCGGTCGCCGTCGCGCTCGGCGTCCTCCAGGCGCTTCAGCGCGAGCATCCCCATGCCCTCGCCGATCATGGTGCCGTCGGACTTCTCGTCGAAGGGCCGGATCACACCGGACTTCGACAACGCCGGGGTCTTGCTGAAGCACAGGTACATCAGGATCGTGTTCTCGGCGTCACAGCCGCCGCTGATCATCAGGTCGGCCCGGCCGGAGACCAGTTCGGCGACCGCCATGTGCACGGCCGCCAGGGAGCTCGCGCACGCGGCGTCGACAGTGCAGTTGGTGCCGCCGAGGTCGAAGCGGTTCGCGATCCGGCCGGCGACGACGTTGCCGAGCATGCCGGGGAAGGAGTTCTCCTCCCAGGGCGCGAAGGCCTTCACGAACTTCGCCGCGATCTCGTCGGCGTCCCGGTCGGACAGGCCGCAGCTGCGCACGACCTCCTTCAGGACCGGGGTCTGGAGCCGGGTGGCCAGCGGCTGGGTCAGCGAGTTGGCACCGGTGATGCCCAGGATGACGCCGGTGCGGCTGGAGTCGTACCACTTGGAGTCCAGCGCGCCGGCGTCGGCCAGCGTCTGCTTGGCGACCACCAGGCTCAGCAGCTGGAGGACGTCGGTGACCTCGAGCTGGTTCGGCGGCAGGCCGAACTCCAGCGGGTTGAAGTCGACCGTCGGGATGAAGCCACCCCGCTTGACATAGGTCTTGTCCGGGACGGTGGGATCGGGGTCGTAGTAGTCCTCGATCTTCCAGTGCGACTCCGGCACGTCCTCGATGCAGTCGGCGGCCTCCACCACGTTCGTCCAGAACTCGGAGAGGTCGGCCGAACGCGGGAACAGCGCGCCCAGACCGACGATGGCGATCGGCGTGTCGCTGAGCTTCGTCTGAGTGTCCATAGTGCTTATCCCTTGGTCGCCGGCGGTCGTGTCAGATCGCCGCGAGGCGGTCCTTGGCGGAGACGATGTATCGAGCGAGCTCGTCGATGGTCGGGTGGTACCAGAGCGCCGTGGTCTCCAGCTCGAAGCCCAGCCAGGACTCCAGCTCGTTGGCCAGCACCAGGGCTTCGGTGGAGTCCAGGCCGAAGGAGTCGAAGAAGTCGCTGATCGAAATCTCGGTGGTCTCGACCTGGAGCTTCCAGGCGATCTTCTCGATCAGCCAGCTCTGCACCTGCTCGACGGTCAGGGTGGCGAGGTCGACTTTGTCGGTCACGGTCAAACTCCAAAAGGTGTGGGGCCGGTTAGGTGTGGGGCCGGTCAGCCGGCGTCGCGGTCGGACAGGCTGCGTACGACCGCGTCCGCCGCGGCCGCGCCGGAATCGAAGCCCGACTCGTGGCTGCCCACGATGTCGATGCCCATCTTCCGGGAGTGGAAATAGGAGCCCGCGAATTTCACCCGCGAATCCCCTGCGTTAATTTCGTGAATCGTCGACTGCAGATTCCGGGCCTCCACGGTGAATACCGGGTGCCGGTAGTCGAATTCGCGGATGATCTGGTCCGGCTTGACGTCGAAGGGATAGTCCAGGGTCAGGAAGTAGTCCTTCTCGCTGGTGAAGTCGTGCAGCGAGTTGAGGTAGTACACGACCCAGGTGCTCATGTCCTGGTCGCTGCCGGAGCGCGCGTAGTTCCAGCTGCGCCACTTCTCCCGGTCGGCGGGCATGCACGCGACGTCGGTGTGCAGGGCGGCGCGCGTGGTGTTGTACTTGACCGCCTCCAGCATCCGCTGCTCGGGGGTGACCTCGGCCAGCAGGGCCAGCGCGTCGTCGGCGTGCGCGGCGATGATGACCTCGTCGAAGCGCTCGTTTCCGGCGGCGGTCGACACCGTGACGCCGTCCGGGCCGGGGGTGACGCGCTCGACCCCGGCGCCCAGCCGCACGTCCTGGCCGGCTTCGGAGAGCTTCGCCAGCGCGGCGCGGACGTAGTTGATGCTGCCGCCGCTGACCGTGCGCCACGGCGCCGTCCGACCGCCCAGGCCCTCCCGGCCGTGGCCGAGGAAGAACGCGATGACGGTCGCCGCCGGCATGTCCCAGATCCGGTCCGCCGGCACCGACCAGGCCGCGGTGGCCACCAGCACGACGAAGCCGTAGCGGAAGGCGTCGCTGTAGCCGTTGCTGGTCAGGTACTCGCCGAGCGACATCTCGGCCTGCTTGCGGATGAAGTGCCGGGGCGACTCGGTGTAGAAGCGCTCCGCCTCGGCCCACAGCTGCACGAAGTCCTCGGGGTACTTGGCGCGGATCGCGGCCTCGTCCAGCTCGAAGTCGTCGGAGACGTAGCAGATGCCGGTGTCGGCGTTGTGGAAGCTGAAGCGGCCCGGGTGGTCCTGGCAGGCGACCCCGAGGTCGGCGAAGAACTGGGTGATCCTCTGGTAGTGCGCCTCGTTGTAGACGATGAACGCGGTGTCCAGGCCGATGGTCCGGCCCGCGTCGGTCACCTCCACCGAGTTGGCGTGCCCGCCGGCGTTCGACTCCTTCTCGAAGACCGTGACGTCGGCCCGTCCGCGCAGGTGGTAGGCGGCCGAGAGACCTGATATCCCGGCACCGACCACAGCAACCTTCGCCATGCCCATCCCTTTCTGCTTTGTTCGCGATCCAACGGATCTCAGTCGCGGGACCCCAGGCCGACCGGCGTCCCCCGGCGGTCCCCGAGCACGGAGGAGACCGTGTCCAGGACGCCGGCGCGGCAGTCGTCGAGGTAGAAGTGACCGCCGGGGAAGATCCGCAGATCGAACCGGCCGAGCGTGTGCCCCGCCCAGGCCGCGGCGTCCTCGACGCCGGCCTTCGGGTCGTCCTCGCCGACCATCGCGGTGATGTCGCAGGACAGCGGCGGAGCGGAGTCGAAGCGGTAGGTCTCGATGGCCGTGTAGTCGGCGCGGATCGTCGGCAGCACGAGGTTCAGCAGCTCCGGGTCCGCCAGGACCCGCGGGTCGGTGCCGCCCAGCGCGCGCATCTCCTCGATGAGCGCGGCGGTGCCGGCCCGGTGCAGCTGCTCGTGCCGGTGCCGGGACGCGGCCCGCCGGCCGGAGAGGAACAGATGCGCCGGCCCCGCGGCCCCGTCCCGTTCGATCCGGCACGCCACCTCGAAGGCGAGCGTGGCCCCCATGCTGTGGCCGAAGAACGCGTACGGCTCGTACAGCCGCGGCCGGATCGCCGCGTAGATGCGGTCGGCCAGCTCGGGGATGCTCAGAACGCAGGATTCCGCGCGGCGGTCCTGGCGGCCCGGATACTGCACGGCCACCACGTCGATGTCGGCGGGCAGCGCCCGGGACCACGGGAAGTAGTAGCTGGCGACGCCGCCCGCGTGCGGGAAGCAGAACAGGGGCATGCCTTCTGCGGACTGGCGGTAAACGCGGAACCAACTGTCACCGTCGATATTCGTCACCGCTATCACCTCTCCTGTTCCCGATACAGAAAGCCGATTTCTCGGTCAGGATCGACCGTATCCGGCGAACCAATTCTCCGGACCCCCTATCAGACCCCTACTTCCCGGCCCCGCATTGCTCGGGGATCGACAGTGTTACTACGCTCGAAATCCAATGGCCAGGCGCCGGACACCGCGGACGGGACAGGCGAATGCTCAGCATGGATGAAGTCGACGAACTGCTGGCCCGGCAATGGCACTTCCCCGACGGAGCGGATGCGGCGGCGCTGACGCAGCTGTGGGGGGTGGCCGCGGCGCGGGGGTGGTTCGGGGCCGGGGACGGCGGGGACGCCGGGGACCTCGGCGGGCTCGACGACCTCGACGGCGTCATGGCGCTGGTGCGGGCCACCGGCGCGGCGGCCTGTCCCCTGCCGGTCATGGACGGCTTCGTCGCGGTGGAGCTGCTGACGAATCCCCCGGGGAACTCGGCCACGCGGGAGCTGTCCGCCGCCGTCTCGACGGGAGATGTCAGGATCCTGGTGGTGGCGGCCGACCCGACGGTCGAGACGGTGCCCTTCGCGGAAGGCGGGATAGCGGCCTCTCACGTGCTGCTTCTGCCGCCCGGCGGCGGATGCGCGTGGGTGCGGCCGGTGGAGTTCGCCGTCCCGGTACCGGGGCTGGCCGCGCCGGCGTGGGCCCGGCTGCATCTGGGCGTGCCGGAAGCCGTGTTCGACGTCGACCCGGAGCCCGCGGCGCGGGCGTTGTCGCTGCTCAGGCTCGGCCTGGCGGCGCGGGCGATGGCGGCGGCGCGGCGGACGCATGACGCGTCCATCGCGCATGCGAAGGTGCGCAAGCAGTTCGGCCAGACGATCGGTGGTTTCGGCGCGGTTCAGCAGCGCACGGCCAGTCGTGAGATCGAGCTGGCTGCCGGTGAGCTGCTGATAGCGGACGCCGTTCGGAGACACCGCATCGAGGCGCCGGACCGGATTCTGGCCACGGAGCTCGCGGTATCGCATGCGGCGGTTGTCGCGCCGCGCGTGCAGCTCAGCGCACATCACACGCTCGGCGCGGGAGCGTACTTCGAGGGACACGACGGGCCCTGGCTGTTCCGCCGGGTGCACGCTGACATCACGCTGCTGGATGCCTGCCCGCCGCCGCAGGGATCGGTGGCCGACATCCTGATCGCATCCGCCGACGGCCTGCCCGCTGTGGATTCCACGGTGGGCGCGACGGCGATTCGGGAGGAGGCGCGCGCCTTCTGCGCCGCGCACCACACCGGCGACCGGCAGTTCCACAAGGGCGACGACGCGGGTGTGGTGGCGGCGATGGCCGCTCGGAAGTGGTTCGGGATGACGTGGCCCACCGCCGACGGCGGGAGCGAGGCGACGCTGACGGAGCAGCTCGCGGTCCACGACGAGATCGCGTATCGGCAGCTGCCGGTCGCCAACGCGGTCGCGGCCGTGTCGGTGGTCGGTGCGCCGCTGGTCAGATACGGGACCGCCGAGCAGAAGGCGCGGTATCTGCCCCGGATCCAGGAGGGGAAGCTGACCTTCTGCCTCGGCTACAGCGAACCCGAGGCCGGCTCCGACCTCGCCTCACTGCGCACCACCGCCGTCCGGGACGGCGACGGCTGGGTGATCAACGGGACGAAGGCCTGGATCACCAACGCCGGCACCGCCGAGTACATGTGGCTCGCCGCCCGCACGAACCCGGACGCGAACCCCCCGATGGCGGGTATCAGCATGTTCATCGTGCCCATGGCGACGGCGGGGATCAGGACGGAGCCGCTCCAGGCGCTGTCGGGGCAGACGTGCGGGACGGTGACTCTCAGGGATGTCCGCGTGGACGACACCGCACGCGTCGGCGCGGTCGACAGCGGCTGGCAGGTCATCACGGAGACGTTGACCGGCGAGCGCCTGCTGCTCGCGGCGGAACTCGCCGGGATCTCGCGCCGGCAGCTCGACGAGTTGCTGACTGCGGCGCGCGCCTCAGCTGACGGGAGCGCCACCGATGCCGTTGGCATTGCCCATCCCGCCGGGGTTGCCGGGATTGCCGGTATCACCGATCCCGCCGGCATCGGCCTTCCCGGATCCGCGAAGCGAGCCGCACTCAGCACCGTGGCCGTCCAGGTCCAGGCGGTATGCGTCCTGCTCGCCGAGGCCGCCCGCAAAGCCGAGTCCACCACCAACCCGCACGCCGCCCGCCTCACCGCAGCAATGGCCGGCGTCCTGGCTGCGGAAACCGGCGGACAACTCGCCGAGGAAGCCCTCCGCATCCTCGGCCCCACGGCCGCCATCAACACCCCCGACGCCCCCGGCGCCGGCATCTTCGAGCAGGGCCTACGCCTGTCGGTGCTGGCATTCCTCGGCGGCGGCACGAACGACGTGCAGCGCGGGCTGATAGCGCGCGGACTCGGCCTGATCTGACCGGCCCCTGCCCGATTAGGGGTCCGCACCCCTAGTAGGGGTCGCCGTACCTACGCCACAACAGTCGCCGCCCGAGGGGATGCACGCACCCCCTCGGCTTCGGCATGCCTGCACGATCGCACCGCCGCCCCGACTTCCCGATGCTTGAAGGAGCCTTCGGACCGGGCACGAGCGGGAGACCGGAGGCCCGCGTTCCAGGGGGTGCCGGTATGCGAATCAAGGCCATACGTGCTGCGGCTACGCCAGCCGACGCGAACGATCGGCGACGTCATCGCGGTGGGCGACATACAGCACCGGCAGCGGCGGTATCGGGGCCAGCGGCAGCTCCCCTGGACCCGACCGGCCTCGCCGCAGCACTCGGCACCCTACTGCAAACCGTGGCCCGCCCCACCACCCTGAAAGCCGCCGACCTCCCACGATTCCCACCGCACATCGAAACCTGCGTCAACTTCTGTCTCGCAGCCCTCCTCCGCGACTGGCCACCCGGCGAAGCCCGCCTCCTGATCGCCCTCTCGGCACAGGACGGCCGCCTCGGCGTCGTCCTGTTCGACCCCGAAGCCTCCGACATCTCCCACATAGCGACCACAGCCCGCTGGCACGTCGTCGCCAACCGCATCGCAGCCCTCAACGGCACCCTCGCCGCAAGCCCCAACTTCGGCGGCCTGATCATCACGATCGACATCCCCGCGACGGGCCACGCGCCGACTTAGCGCTCCTCGCCTGGCTCCTCGGCCGATGGCGACTCGTCCTTCCGCAGCGGCCGAGGCCGGTACCCAGAGCATGCCCGCGCTGGCACCGAACTGACCCAGATGCACACTCACGACGAATACGCCGACGCCCGGCACCAGGTAGAGGAGCAAGCACGCCGCAGCCACTCGGCGATCCGTCTTGGACAGTGCATTGATACACGCGAAGAACGCGTGCCATCTCCTCGGGGACGGCAGCGACAGCAGCAGCGGTGATCGGGTCGTCGATCGGCACTTGCGTTCCGATGCGGCAGGTGTCGTCGAAGACGTATACCCGGCGCGACAAAAGCAGCGGGCCGACGACCAAGCAAAACCGTGGCCGCGCGGCAACGCAGCTACCCGACCTCCCGCATCCACGCCCGGTCCGCAATCGCCTCCGTGACACCCCAACGCTCCTCGACCGCGATCTGCGCCGGCTTCAGCTGCCAGTTCGGCTCGAAGCGCGGCCGCACCGTACTGCGCGGCCGAACCTCCCCACGCCAGCGCCGCCGGTACGGCACGATCCCCACGCCGACCACCACCGCGGCCAGCACCGCGAGGCCGCCCAGCATCACCACCGGCCCCATCGGCCCATCGCCGGCGGCCGCCACGCCGATCATCAACGCCACGCACCACGCCAAAGCCCCCAGCAACAGCACCGCGTCCACGTCGCCAACCCCCGCCGCTCGCCGACAGCCCGAACCGGATCGGCGCATCCTAACTCCGCCGCGATACCGCTGAACACGACGAGAAAACCATCCCGGCTACCAGGCGGCTACCAGCCAACCATCAGCGCCCCGGATGGTGCCCCGCAGGCGGCTGCACAAGCCCGGGTCCGCCCCGGTGCGCCGTCTGGTTGAAGCCCTTGGCCGGCTGCGGCAGAGCATCAACACACTTCTGCGAACACGCGTTGACCAGCAGCGGCAGAATGTCCGCACCCGAAGTCCACAACGAGATCCAGACCTGGCGCAGGTTCGCGCCGTCGACCGCCTGGTCGCACACACTGCACGTGCGGATCGTCGTGGCGCCCCAGACCCCGGGGTCGAGATCCCCGAAGTCCACATCGCGCGCCGCGACCGGATCGGCCAGCTGCGGAAAGTGCCGGCGGTACTTGTAGTTCCCGTAGATCCACCGGGTGCTGACCGTGCTTCGCCGCAGGTTGCGGCAGCGCGTGATCTCGTACGGAAACCAGTGCAGCCGCTGCGAGGTGTACGGGCTGAACTCCTCCAAGCTCTCCATGGCGCCGATCTCCGGCGGGATGCGCACCAGGTTGCTGCCGTAGAGCACCAGGTGCTTCACCGCGGTCAGCTCGGCGATCGTCGGCGGCAGCGTGACGATCTGACGCCGCTGCTCCGCGGTGAGCTCGACGAGCGGCTTGAACTCCTCGCGTCCGTCCGCCGCCGCCTCCTCGATCAGTTCCAGGAGCCGGATCCACCCCGGTGCGTCAGTGTCCTGATGCTCGGCATGGAACGCGGTCGGCTTCTGCTGACCGGTCTCCGTCTGCCCGAAGCAACGGCAGTAGTCCCGAGCCGGGCCGTCCCCGGCGGGACCGACCGCGTCGGCCCAGCGATTCCCGAACACCCTCGGCGGCTTCTCCTCGGTCATCTGCTCACTCTAAAAGGGATCCCGAGATGGCGTCGAACACCATCTCGGGATCAGCTGTGCCGCATGCCGCATCACGCGGCGTCGTATGACGGTTCCAGGTTCTGTCTGCTTTCTGTCGGAGCGGCGAACTCGCCGCGCGTATTGGAAGCCCGCAGCGCGATGACCCCAGCCGCCACCAGACACAGCGCGCTGACCAGCAGCGCCCGCTGGAATCCGCCGGTCAGCGCCGCCGGCGCCGAGGCGTGCGCCGCCAGCAGGTGGCTCGTCCGGCTGGTCGCGATGCCGCTGAACACCGCCAGTCCGAGTGCCGACCCGAGCTGGAACGAGGCCGTGATCAGCGCCGCGGCCAGGCCGGCCTGGTCCGCCGGGACGCCGGCGTTGGCGGCCGTCTGCACGCCGGCGTACAGCAGCCCGAGCCCGAGTCCCATCACCACCAGCGGCGTGAGCAGGTTGCCGAGGTAGGTGCCGTCCACCGGGATGCGCGACAGCCACAGGATGCCGCCGGCGGCGAGCAGGGCGCCGGAGACGATGATCGGGCGGGTGCCGGTGCGGATGAACATCTTCGTCGCCAGCGTCGAGCCGAAGCCGATGCCGACGCTCACCGGCACGTATGCCAGCCCGGACCGAAGTTGGGAGTAGCCCAGGACGTTCTGCATATACAGGGTGACGAAGAAGAACATCGAGTAGAACCCGGCCCACGCGATCACCTGCGTGGCGTCGGCCGCCGCCAGCCCCCTGATCCGGAAGATCGACAGCGGCACCAGCGGATGCGCGCGCCGCTGCTCGTTCACCACGAACGCGGCCATCAGCATCGCCGACGCGGCCAGCCCGCCGATCGTGCGGCCCGCGCTCCAGCCCGCGTCCGGGGCCTTCACCACCGTGAAGATCAGCAGCAGCATCCCGGCGGTGGCCAGCAGCGCGCCGACCGCGTCGAAACCGCTCGGCGCGCGGCCCGGCGCGCTGCTGGCCACCGACCGGCTGTGGTCGTCCTCCAGGATCCGGAACGCCCCGAACAGCACGAGCGCGCAGATCGGGACGCTCACGAAGAACACCCACCTCCAGCCGAACTCCTGCGTGAGCACCCCGCCGACGAGCAACCCGACCGCCGAGGCCATCCCGCTGATCCCGGCCCACAGCCCCAGCGCCTTGTGCCGGTCGGCGCCCTGGAACGTGGTGGTCAGGATCGACAGCGCGGCCGGGGACATCATCGCCGCCCCGAACCCCTGCGCGAGCCGCGCCCCGACCAGCAGCCCCTGATCGTCGGCCAACCCGCAGGCCAGCGAGGACGCTGCGAACAGCACCGTCCCGGCGACCAGCAGCCGACGCCGCCCCAACAGGTCCGCGGCCCGACCGCCGAGCAGCAGGAACCCGCCGTAGGTGATCAGATACCCGCTGACCACCCACTGCAGGTTCTGCACCGAGAACCCCAGGTGCGTCCGGATGGTCGGCAGCGCGACGTTCACGATCGCGCCGTCCATGACGTCCAGGAACGTCACCGCGCACAGCAGTGCCAGCGTGACCTTCCCGCGCCTGGTCGCCAGGAACGACCCCGGCGGCGGCGCCGTCGACGTATTCACAGCGCCGCTCACGACCCGGGCACTTCCATCACGGGGCCGACCTCGACCCCGCCGCCGACCCGCAGCACCGGGGAGCTCTTGGCCAGCGCCAGCGCCGAGGCCAGGTCCTCGGCCGACACCACCGAGTAGGCGATCATCCGGGAGTCGCCGCCGCCGACCTGGCCGGCCGAGGCGTAGTCGGTCACCGCGTTGCCGATGTCGACCAGGGCCGGGCCCAGCGCGCCGAACCAGGCTTGCCACTCGGCGGTCGTCCCGGCCTCCGGCTGGTAGTCGGAGGGCACCCGGAAGGAGAAGACGTAGTTGGTCATGATCCGTGTTCCTGTTCTGCGTCCGCGGGGCGCGTCCCGGGCTGGAACGGCCTCCAACCAGGTGGACGCCGCCGCTTCCGCGGATTGGGCGCCGCGCCGCCGCCCAATTCGCGGGCCCGGCGGCGTCCGTATGGGTAAGCGGGCCGAACGCGCCCCGCGGAAAGAAGAAAAGCGAGGATGCATGCCGATGGAGACGGACACGGAGATCAATACGGAGACGGGCACAGCGGACCTGATCGCCCGAGCCCGCGCCGGCGACCACAACGCGTTCCGCGACCTGGTCCAGGACCACTCCCACGAACTGCAGGTGCACTGCTACCGCATCCTGGGATCCCTACAGGACGCCGAGGACGCACTCCAGGAGACCCTCGTGGCCGCCTGGCGTAACCTCGGCGAGTTCGGCCAGCGCTCCTCGGTCCGCACCTGGCTCTACAAGATCGCGACCAACCGCTGCCTGAGCATGCTGCGCGCCGACAGCCGGCGTCCCCGCATCGCCGCGCCGCACGAGCCCGTCGCCACCCTGCCCGACCCCACCGGCGCCGGCGACGCCCCGCCCTGGCTGGAGCCCTACCCCGACGTCCTGCTCGACCACCTCGTGGACCAGCGCCCAGGACCGGAAGCCCGCTACGAGACCACCGAGGCCATCTCCCTGGCCTTCATCACCGCCCTGCAACTGCTGCCTCCGCGCCAACGCGCCGCGCTCGTGCTCCGCGACGTCCTGGGCTACCACGCCGCCGAGGTCGCCCAGATGCTCGACACCACGCAGGAAGCCGTCAGCAGCGCCCTCAAACGCGCCCGCGCCACGGTCGACAACCACCTCGCCGACTCCGGAGGACTGGACGGTCACAGCGACCCGGACGGCCTCGGCAGCCCCGACAACCCCGGCGCCCCCGGCCACCGCCCCGCGCGCAAACCCGACAGCGCCGCCGAACACCGGCTCGTCGCCCGCTTCACCGACGCCCTGGAACGCGGCGACATCAACGCCCTGATCGACCTGTTCGTCACCGACGTGCGACTCTCCATGCCCCCGGCCATGCTGGAGTACCGCGGCATCGAATCCGCCCGGCGCATCCTCGCCGCCGCCGCGTTCCGCCCCGGCCGCACCTACCGCGTGGTGCCCACGCGCGCGAACGGCCAGCCCGCCTTCGGCCTGTACCTGCCGGACCCGCACGCCGGCGTCTTCCACGCCTACTGCTTCCTGGTCGTCACCGCCGACAGCGACCGCATCACCGCCATCACCAGCTTCACCACGGAGGTCATGACCCGCTTCGGGCTGCCCCGGACGCTCCCCGAGGGAGAGGGCTGAATCGGGCACCGGTCCAGCGAGCGCCAATCCATCAGGCATCAATCCACCGGGCACCAATCCAGGACGCCGGTCGGCGACGAATACCTGGCAAGGAATCGTCGCCGAAAGGACTCATCCGTGGAGCAGTCCCTGGACACCCCTGCCGTCACCCGCAGCGCCGGGCCGAGCGAATCCGCACCTCTGGCTGCAGTGGCCGCGGGCGTGGGGCGGGGCGGCCCGGTCCGAGCCAAGGTGGCCGAATGGTTGTTCCGCTCCGCGACCGCCAAGCTGCCGCTGCTGGTCCGCTACCCGGACGGCCGGACCGAGGGAGCGGGTCACCACCGCTCCCGGGCCACGCCCGTCATGGTCCTCCACGACCCCCGCAGCTTCTTCCGCCGCCTCGGCGCGTCCCGCCTGATCGGCTTCGGCGAGTCCTACCAGGCCGGCGAGTGGGACAGCCCCGAGCTCGCGGAACTGCTCACCGTCTTCGCCGCCGAGCTCCCCCGGCTCGTCCCCGCCCCGCTCCAGACCCTCCGCCGTGCCTTCGACCAGCGCCGGCCCCGCAGCGAGGCGAACTCCCCGCGCGGCGCGCGCCGCAACATCGAGCGCCACTACGACCTGTCCGACGAGCTGTTCGCGCTGTTCCTCGACGAGACCATGACCTATTCCGCGGCGCTGTTCCAGCACGACGCCCTCGGCCTGCCGGTCGGCGGGTTCGACGTCCTCGCCGAGGCCCAGTGCCGCAAGCTCGACCGGCTCCTGGACCGGTGCGGCGTCGGCGACCGGACCCGGCTGCTGGAGATCGGGAGCGGCTGGGGCAGCCTGGCGCTGCGCGCGGCCTCGCGCGGCGCCAGGGTGACGACGATCACGCTGTCGTCGAACCAGCAGGACACGGTCCGCCGCCGTGCCGCCGCCGCGGGCCTGGGCGACCTGGTCGACGTCCGCCTGATGGACTACCGGGACGCCCGGGGGCAGTACGACGCGGTGGTCAGCGTGGAGATGATCGAGGCCGTCGGCCGCGAACACTGGCCGGCCTATTTCAGTGCCCTGCGCCGGCTGACCGCCCCCGGCGGGCGGATCGGGCTGCAGGCCATCACCATGCCGCACCAGCGTATGCTGGCAGCGGCGGGCAGCCAGACCTGGATCACCAAGCACATCTTCCCAGGCGGCATCATCCCGTCGCGGGCCGCAATCCGTTCGGAGTCACAGACCGCCGGCCTGCACCAGCTCCACGAGTTCGCGTTCGGCAGCGACTACGCCCACACCCTGCGGCTGTGGCGGGACCGCTTCGCCGAGAGGCGGGAAAGCGTCGCGGCACTCGGCTTCGACGAGACCTTCCGCCGAACGTGGGAGCTGTACCTGGCCTACTCCGAGGCCGGGTTCGCCGCAGGCTACCTCGACGTCCACCAGATGGTGTTCGGCATCGACTGAACATCGGAACCGAAACGGAGGACTTCGCCATGAGAGTCCAGCGCACGATCAGAGTCAACCGCCCCCAGGAGACCGTGGTCGCCTACCTCGCCGACTTCGGCAACGCCGTGCAGTGGGATCCGGGCACCATGAGCTGCCTGCGGACCGACCAGGGCCCCGTCCGCGTGGGCTCCACCTGGCGGAACGTGTCGGACTTCAACGACCGGATCAGCGAGCTGGACTACCGCCTGGAACGGATGGAACCGACCCGCCTGACCTTCGTCGGCCGCAACAAGCAGGCCACCACGACCGACGACCTCCGGTTCGCCACCGACGGCGACACGACCACGATCACCTACGACGCGGAGATCCGGTTCAACGGCGTGCTGAAGCTGGCCGGGCCGTTTCTGCGGAGCAACTTCGAGAAGTTGGCGGACGAGGTCGAGACGTCGCTGGCCGCTGTTCTCGAAACGCTGTAGGCAGTAGCTCGAAACGCCGGAAGCAGTAGCCGGCCCAGCCGCCTACTGCGTCTGCCGTACATCGCACAGCCTGCCTCCACACGACGACTTCGCGCACGTCACCGCGGCAGCAGCCGCAACGTGGCGGCACGAGCGGTCGGCGCGACCATCGGATCGACGTAGGCCGCACCGTAGCGCTGGTACTTGGTGCGATAGGCAGCATCGACCCGGTCGTTGACGTCGGTGTCCGGCACCACGGCGAAGGTGACGTCCGCATCGACCCCGCCGGCGCTGACATGCCCCTGCGGCCTCGCAGCCGCGGCACGGTACCAAGCACTGCCGTCGCCCTTGTAGGAGCGGACGTACAAGTCGTCGCCATCGCGCACGACCCAGATCGGCGTCGGATTCCGCAACGTGCCGTCGGCGCGCGCAGGCTGGATGGTCAGCTCGTCTGCGGCGCCGACACGGTCGAGCTGGTCATCGGTCCAAGTGGTCATGTCGTCCTCCTCCCAGCATGATCATCACTGAGCGCGAGAGGGCGCCAGCCGAGCAGGTCCTTCCGGTCGGCTCCCGGCCCTCCTAACCGCAACCGATCCTCCCCGCCGCCGCGACAAGCCGGTCCACCAACTCCCGCGGCGCCGCGTCCGTCCAGGCCACGGCGAGCTCCACCGGCTCCAGATCAGTCACCGGCACCAGCGCCACGCCCGGGCACACCGCCCACTCCGCCATCGCTCGCGGCGCGAACCACACTCCGTGCCCGCGCCGTACCTGCGTCAGGCAGTCCTCCAGCGTCTGCACCACCGGTCCGCGTACCGCCGGGCGGCCGTCCGGGCGCGGGTCCGCGATGCGGTGCGCCTGCACGGCCGGGGAGCCGAAGGCGTCCACGATCACCACCGGGTCCTCCGACAGCTCCGCCAGCGTCACCGATGCCGCGCCCGCGAGCCGGTGCGCCTCGGCGAGCAGCACCGCCCGGGCGTCGTTGCGGAACGTGGCCGTACGTAGCTCCGCGTCGCCGGTCGGCAGCCACAGCAGGGCCGCGTCGGACGTGCCCGCGTGCAGCTCGGCCATCGCCTCGACCGGTCGCAGGACCGTGCGGACCTCCACCTCGATGCCCGGGTGCTCGGCCTCGATCGTGTTCGCCAGCTCGATCGCGAGCTGCGTCGTCGGATGCGACGCCGTCGCCACCCGCAGGCGCCCGACCCGGCCGGCCGCCGCCGCGCGGACCGCGGCGTACAGCGACTCGGCGTCGTCCATGAGGGTGCGGCCGCTGGCGGTCAGCTGCTCGCCGGCCGCCGTCAGCCGCACCCCGCGCGAGGTCCGGACCAGCAGCGTGGCGCCGAGCGTGCGCTCCAGGTTCTGGATCTGCTGCGACAGCGTCTGCTGCGTGACGTGCAGCCGCGCCGCCGCCCGGGAGATGCTCGACTCCTGTGCCACGACCAGGAACGACCGCAGGTTGCGCAGGCTGATGTCGTCGATCACACGCCGACGATAGCCGCCGGGGTGTGATGAACGACGGGTCGAGCTCCCACCGTACCGATCAGAACATCGCGCCGTTGGCCCGCACCGTCTGCCCCGAGACCCACCCCGCCTCGTCGCTGACCAGCCACCCCACCACCGGCGCCACGTCCGAGGGCAGCCCGAGTCGCCCGCGCGGGCTGTGGTGCGCCGCCGCGGCCATCGACTCCGGCGTCTCAGCATGCTGGTAGAAGTCGTCGTCGATCGGCCCCGGCGCCACGGCGTTCACCGTCACGCCCCGCGCGCCGAGCTCCTTCGACACCGCCAGCACCATCCGCTCCACAGCCGCCTTCGACCCCGAGTACAAGCCGTACGGCCCGGTCATGATCGACGTCAGCGTCGTCGACAGCACCACGTACCGGCCGTTGTCGGCGATGTGCCGGGCCGTAGCGCGCAGCGTGTTGAACGCCGAGCGGGTGTTGAGATCGATCAGGTGGTCGAAGTCGGCGTCGGTGAACTCCACCAGCGGCTTCTTCATCACCGCACCCGGGGTGTGCACGACGATGTCGAGCTTGCCGTGCCGCGCCACGACACCTTCGAACAGCGCGTTCACATCATCTGACCGCCGCGCGTCGGACCGGATCGCCTCGGTCGTGACGCCGTGCTTGTCCAGAGCCACCAGCGTCTGCTGCGCCGCCGCGTCGTCGTTGGCGTACGTGATGACCGTGGTCGCTCCGCGCGCCGCGATGTTCTCGGCGAACGCCGCGCCCTGGTTCCGGCTGCCGCCGATGATCAGGGCGACCTTGCCCTGGAGGTCCCGCCGCACTTCCGACATCGCAATGTCCTTCCATCGTCATTGTTATCAGGGCCCGTGGTCCGAGCGCCTTGATCGATGGTGGCAGCGGCCGGAGCCGGTCCGGAAGCAGAAAGTCCTGGTGACGGCCACAAGCGAATCTTGTGGCCGGACACCGGGTGTTGCCGTCCTCAGCCTCGCCGCACGCCGTTCAGCGGCAGCCACTCCTCGAATCGGGTGGCGGCCAACTGCGCGCCCTCACCGGGCAGCAGCGTGTCCTTCTGCAGCAACACGCCCCAGTAGAGCGCGTCCGGGTCGGTCACGACCGTGCGCGGGTCCCCGCGGAACGCCAACGCCGTCCGGATCAGCTCGTCCAAGCCGAGCGCTTCGGGCCCGCCGATCTCGACGATGCCGTTCACCGGCACGCCGACGGCGACACGCGCCACGCCCGCGGCCACGTCCTCGGAGGCCATCGGCTGGATCAGCGCGTCCGACAGCCGGACGGTGTCACCATGCGTGGCCTCGTCGGCGAGGCTCCCCACGAACTCGAAGAACTGCGTCGCATGCACGATCGAGTAGGGCCGGCCCGCGTCCTCGATGAGCTTCTCCTGCACCTGCTTGGCCCGGAAGTAGCCGCTGTCGCCGAGGCGGTCGGTGCCGACCACCGAGAGCGCCACATGGTGCCCGACACCCGCCTTGGCCTCGGCCGCGAGGAGGTTGGTGGTGGAGGTGCGGAAGAACTCCATCACCGGGTCGTCGGCGAACGACGGCGAGTTGGACACGTCCACGACCACGTCAGCACCGGTCAGCACCTCGTCCAGACCCTCGCCGGTGAGCGTGTCGACCCCGGTGTTCGGCGCGGCCGGCACCGCCTCGTGGCCGTGCTCCCGCAGCTTGCCCACGAGCTTCGACCCGACCAGGCCGGTCCCGCCGATGACCACGATCTTCATGATGGTGCCCTTCCGTCCGCGTCCCGGCCGGTCCGGGACGTCGTCATCAGCTCAGACCGGGTAGCCTCGGGATCTGTGACACGGCGCCGGGTTGATCGGCATCACAGGCCCCGGCCGCACCTCGCTTCACACCCGGAACAGCCGTGACGCGACCCGGACAGAATCGGACAGGTACGAAGTGACGGATTCCGACCTGGACCAGGCGGCAGCGGTCTTCACCACCGTGCGGCCCCGCCTGTTCGGCATCGCGTACCGCATGCTCGGCAGCGCCACCGAGGCCGAGGACGTGGTGCAGGAGACCTGGCTGCGGTGGCAGACCTGCGACCGGGACGCGGTCCGCGACCCCGCCGCGTTCCTGGCGACCGCCACGACCCGCCTGGCCATCAACGAGCTCCAGTCGGCACGGTCCCGGCGCGAGACCTACATCGGCCCGTGGCTGCCCGAACCGGTCGACACCAGCGCGGACCCGTACCTGGGCGCCGAGCGCGGCGAGGCGCTGCGACTCGCGGCCCTGCTGCTGATGGAGAAGCTCACCCCCAACGAGCGCGCCGCCTACGTCCTGCGGGAAGCGTTCGACTATTCGTATCCTGAGATCGCCGACATCCTGCGATCCACCGACGCCGCCGTCCGCCAGCTGGTCAGCCGCGCGCGAAAGCACATGGCGGGCGAACGCCGCGCCCCGGCTTCAACAAGCGCACAACGCGACCTGCTGACCAAGTTCATCGCGGCGGCCCGCTCCGGCGAGATGGCGGCACTGGAGCAGCTTTTCGCGACCGGCGTCACCAGCCTGGCCGACGGCAACGGCCGCTACCAGGTCTCCCGCCGGCCGGTGGTGGGCGCGGTGGCGGTGGCCCGGTTCCTCGCGGCGATGTCGTGGTTCTGGGACGACGTCGACGTGCGATGGGCGAACGTGAACGGGCAGACCTGCGCCGTCCTTTCCAGCGGCGGCGCCGTGTACGGCCTGCTCGGGATCACCGCGTCGGCCGAGGGCATCGAGCAGATCCTGTGGATGGTCAACCCCGAGAAGCTGCGACTCAGCTCACTGTGAAGCTGAACTTGTACGGCTCCTGTATCGGCATGTTGTCGCCGGGGTTCGCGCTGGCCACGTTCGCCACGGTCACCGCATACGTCCCCGCCGGCAATGCGGCGGACGGCGTCCAGGTCAGGACTCCGGACGCGGTCTTGGCCGTCGTTCCGGCCACGGCGGTCCCATTGTCGGTTACCGCGACCGACCCGGAGTAGTCGCTGCCGGTGGGCGTGATGTCCTGCGCGAACGCGACGGACACGGCCGAGGGCGCGGCCCCTGACGCCCCGCTGCTCGGCGTGGTCGAGACAACAAGCGGATCGCGCCAGTACTCGGGTGCCTTCTGGCTGTCCGGCACCGATGGATCCGACCAGTCCGTCGCGGTGTCGTCGACGAGCATCGTCCCGGTGGTGCCGCCGTTCACCACGACGTCCCGGTTGGTGACGCCGGTGATGCTGCCCCAGTTCTCGACGGTGTTCCAGTTGCCGCGGGTGAACTTGTACTGCAAGTCGGTACCGTCGGTCACGGTGATCGTGGCCTGCCAAATCCCGTTGCCCTCGTTGGTCATCGGGACCTTGCCGGGGTCCCAGCCGCCGAGTTGCGAGACGGCTCCGACGATGTGGAGCAACGCGTCGGACGGCGTGCCGGCGGGGGCCTTGGTGCGGAAGGTGACGGTGACCGGGCCCGGCGCGCGATCCACCGTGGCGGACGCGGTCTCGGCCTGGCCGCTCCCGGCGTCCGTGTAGTCCACCTTTGCAACGACCGCCTCGACGGTCCCGTTCTGGAGGTGCGTCGGCGCGGTCACCGTCCACGTGGTCGTCGTCGCGTTCGACAGCGAGCCGAGGGACTGGCTGCCCGAGGGGGTGACGGTCCAGCCGCTCGGCACGCTCAGCGTGGCCTGCGCGTCCGACACGGATCCGGGGCCCTCGTTGGTCGTCACCGCGGTCACCGTCGTCGGCACACCGGCCGAGAAGGTGATGTCGGCGGAGGTGAGGGCGACGTTCACGGCCGCGGGCTCGGCCGCCTGGACCGTGTGGCCTCCGATTTCCGTGACCGTGACGCTGTGCCGGACCGAGGACTTCGGCAGCGCCACGGCGATCGTGTGCGAGACGCCGTCATAAGACCACTGCGACGCGGCCAGCGGCCTGCCGTCGACGAGTACTGATTGCGGCTGGGAAACGCCGGCCAGGTCGACGGTATAGCCGCGCGTCGTGGGCGCGCCCGGGTAACTGCCGTCGGCCGCCCCGATGGTCACCGTCGCCACGTCGCCGTGAGTCCGGGTGCTGATTCGGGTGGTCGTGCTCTGGCCCTTGGTGTAGCCCAGGCCGGTGCCCGCGTCCTGGTAGAGCGAGAAGCTACCGTCCGCCCCGGCGTAGACCTTCAGCGTCAGCGGCGCCGAGTTCGCGGTCTGTGCCTGACCGGTCGACGGTTGCAGCGGCACGATCCCGCCGGCCTTGACGAACACCGGCTCGCGGTCGAGGGGAACCTCAAGGGTCTGCGACGACGGTCCGGTGAACGTGGCGCCGGTGAAGTAGTCGGTCCAGCGGCCCGGCGGGAACCACACGGTGGTCTTGGCGACCTGGCCGGGCGTGGTGACCGGCGCGACGAGCATGTCGTCGCCGAACAGGTACTCGCCGGGGTTCGTGTAGGCCGCCGCCTGGTCGGGGTAGTCCAGGTAGAGCGCCTTGGCCATCGGCAGGCCGGTCGTGTTCGCCTGGTGCGACAGGGTGTAGGTGTAGGGCACCAGCGACTCGCGCAGCTGGAGGTACTTGTCGCCGGCCGCCGCGGTCGGGGCGTCGTACTCCCAGGGCAGCCGCGAGTTCTGGCTGATGTCCGAGTGCAGCCGCATGATCGGCTGGAAGGCGCCGAGGCCGAGCCAACGCAGGTAGAGGTCGTTCGGATCGTTCTTGGCCCGCGACGGCGTGCCCAGGAAGCTGCCGATGTCGTCGCTGACGTACGACTGGCCGATGCTGCCCTCGTCCTGGGCCAGCTGCGCCTCGGAGGCGAGGGTGTTCCAGGTGCCCCAGGTGTCACCGGTGAACGCCAGCGTCGAGGTGTGGTCGGCCCACGCGCCGGTGTCGTACGCGCCGGCCTGGTCCTTCTGGTACGAGGCGCCGAGCCGGGAGAGCACGAAGCCGCGCTGGCCGGTGTTCAGCATCTGCTGCGCGTACAGGTGGTTGATCCAGCTGTCGGGCGTGACGCCGGGAGAGGAGACGGAGCTGCCGTCACAGCACCAGTCCAGCCAGGTGAACCCCGCGCCGGCGTTCTGGATCGGCTGCGAGAGCGCGAAGTACGCCTCGGCCTGCGCGACGTTGCTCCAGTCGAAGCCGTCGCAGGTCCCCGGTGCGAAACAGCTGCCCGGTGTCAGGGTGTTGCCGGCGATGCTCTGCGCCTCGGCGTATTCGGGGTCTGCGGTGTTCACGCTGGCGTGGATGTTGAACGCGGTCAACAGGTTCTGGGACTTGGCCCAGGACAGGAACCCGGCCGGATCCGCGAACAGCGAGGGGTTGAACTCCCAGCCGTCCCACTGGTTCGGGGCCTTCCAGTCCGTGTCCACCGACAGCGCGTCGAGCGAGACGCCGTTCGCCTTGGCCGTGGGCAGGATCGTGTTCTGATAGTCGGTGGACGCGTAGGGGTAGTAGCGGGAGAACCAGTTGCCGAACAGGTTCTCCGGGAGCATCGGGGTCGGGCCGGTGAGCTTCGCCAGATCGGCGAGGGCGGTCTTGTAGTCCGTGCCGTAGCCGAACAGGTAGCCGTCCTCGACGTCGCCGTTGGCGGGACGCGGCGCGATCCAGCCGTTCGCGGCCCAGACGTCCGACCGGGTGTCGTCCAGCAGGTACCAGCCGGAGCGGTCCAGCAGGCCCGGGGCCTCGGACGGGATCGCGGCGGTGCAGGTGGCGTCGCTCTGGCCGCTGGCGCAGGTGGTGCCCAGGGCGTAGGTGCCGTTCGCCGAGTCGTAGGAGCGGATGGAGCCGCCGAGCGGGTCGGCCGGGGTGAACGGCTGCGCGGTGGTGCCCGGTGCGGTGACGGCGATGTCGTCGATGTTGATGTTGCAGCTGTCGGCGGTGCCGCAGTTCACTGCGACGGTGCTGGTGCCCGGGGCGGGGGCGGTGGCGGTGCCGGGGGCGGGGCGGCTGCCGGGGGCGGTGCCGCTGCCAGGGGCGGTGCCGCTGCCCGGGGCGGTGCCGCTGCCAGGGGTGCTGCCGGTGCCGGGGGCGGCGGTCAGGGTCGCCGGAACGGTGACGGTCGACCAGTCGTTCCACGACGGTGTGGCCGGCAGCGTCAGCTGGGTGGTGGCGCCGTCGACCACGAGGCTCATCGTGCGGGAGGCGCTGTTGCCGTTGCTGTACCGGACGGTGACTTGCGCGGCCCCGGCCGGAGCGCCCAGCACCTGCCACGCGGCGCCCGCGCCGGCGGTGCCGTATCCGCTGATGAAGCCGGCGCTGCTGACGTAGCCGGTGTGATCGGCGCGCGCGATCGTCGCCGCGCCGGACTCGGCGGCCGCACCGGACTGGCAGACCTGGCCGAAGGTGCACTCTCCGGTCCACGTCGGGGTCGCGGCCGTGGTGCCGTTCGCGGATGCGCGCGACAGCCGGACTTGCGTGTTGGCCGTGCTGAACGGCCCGGAGCCGACCTTGTAGCGCAGGACCATCGTGTCAGTGCTCAGAGTCAGCCAGCCCTGGCGCGTGTCGGCATGGAAACGCGGCACCGGGAGGTTGCGATAGAGCACGTCGAAGCTCGGATCGTCGAGGAACGTGCCGCTCGGCGAGTACTCCATCCGGATCACGCCGTCGGTGAGCACTTCGAACCGGGCGTCGCCGGACGTCACGGTCGCCCGGCGGGCCGCGACGGCGGCAGCCTTGTCGACCGGCGTCGACAGGTTCACCGGTGAGGTGTCCGTCGTCGCGGCGGCAGTCGTGGAAGAGACCTTGGAAGCTGTGGAAGAGGCCTGCGACGCCGGGGCGGCCAGGGTGAGCGCCGTGACCGCGAGCGTCGTCGTGCACAGGGCGGCGACCGGCCGCCACAGCCGGGATGATCTTCCTTGACGATTCACCGGGTGACCTTCCTGGCGATCCAGGGATGGGAGGCAGCGCGATCAGCATCGAGAGCCCTCCCATTTTTGTCAATCCTTCAGCAAAAGACCGATATTTTGTCGAACCGTCGACGGAACCCCGGATCAGGTCGGGCCCCACCGGTAGGTGCCGACCGATACCTCCGATGTCCGTGTCGGATGAATCCGCAAGATCGCGAGTCGATTGGACAGGTATTGCAGTGTTTTGCGACCTGTCGAAAACATTTCGTTAAGGAGATTGCGCTGATGTCTATTGACTGGCGGGAGTCGGCTCTCTAGACCGGATCTCAGACTCGCGCAGCCGAGCGGCGCGCCGGAATGAGGCGGAGGCGACATGTTGGCGTATACGAAGATCAGGGCCCTCATGATGGTCGGCGTGATGGTCGCGTCCTCCGCTGCGGGGTTCCCGGTGAATCGCGGCCAGGGCGATCTCCTCGCGCCGCCGATGGGGTGGAGCAGCTGGAGCTCGCTGCGGGAGCACATCAGCGCGTCGATCATCGAGGCGCAGGCCGACGCGATGCACGCCTCGTTGCAGCGCTACGGATACCAGTATGTGAACATCGACGCCGGGTGGTTCAGCGGGGTCGACGAGTACGGTCGCCAGACCTGGGATCCGACTCGCTTCCCCGGCGGGATCTCGGCGGTGGCGGCGTACGTGCACCGGCTCGGGCTCAAACTCGGCATCTACCTCACGCCGGGCATCCCCGCCGAGGCGGTGGCAGCGAACTCCCCGATCCTCGGGACGCCGTACCACATATCAGACATCGCCGACACCTCGGTGCCGGGCAACACGGCGGGACAGGGCGCGGCGCGGATCGACTTCAGCAAGCCGGGCGCGGCAGCGTACGTGCAGTCGCAGGCGGACCTGCTCGCGTCGTGGGGCGTGGACTACCTCAAGATGGACTTCGTCGGCCCCGGCGGCGGCCGGGTCCAGGCCGACGACCGGCCGGACATGGCGGCCTGGCACGCGGCGATCGCGAAGACGGGCCGTCCCCTCCATCTGGAGCTGTCCAACTCGCTCAACTTCGCGGACGCCGCGACCTGGGCGCGGGACAGCAACGGCTGGCGGATCGAATCCGACATCGAGTGCTACAGCAGGTGCCCAGGCCAGCTCACCAACTGGGGGCAGGTGCTCAAGCGGTTCACCGACGCGCCGAAGTGGGTGCCCTTCGCAGGGCCCGGACACTGGAACGACCTCGACTCACTGGAGGTCGGCGGCGGGACGCTGGACGGGCTCACCGCCGATGAGAAACAGACCATGGCGACACTGTGGTCGATCGAGTCGGCGCCGTTGCTGCTCGGCGTGGACCTGACCAAGCTCGATCCGGCGGATCTGCCGCTGATCACCAACCGCGACGTCATCGCCGTGGACCAGGCGGGTCGGCCCGCGCATCCGGTGTCACAGGCGACGCCACAGCAGGTGTGGTTCACGCGGAACGCCGGGCGGGGCGGGCACGACTTCACGGTCGCGCTGTTCAACCTCGGGGATACGGCGTCGTCCGTCACCGCGAACTGGAGTGATCTGGGGCTGCCGGCCGGGAGCGCGGCCATGGTGCGGGATCTGTGGCAGCACACGAATATCGGTCGGAAGATCGGCGGCTTCACCGCGACGCTCGCGCCGCATGCCTCGATGCTGCTCGACGTCAGGGGAGTCGGGTGATGCGTGGCAGAGCTCTGCGAGGCTTGCAGATCACGGGCGCTGCGGTTGTTTCATCGCTTGTGCTGCTGCCTTTTGGCGCAAGCGGCGGCCCCCTGGCCCAGGTCGCCGGTCGAGGTGGTGAGCGCAGATGGCGGACGCGGCCACGGCCACGTCGTGGTACCGCCGGCCGGCGCGGATGTGCTGACGGTGCCGGTGCGCGAGGGGCATGACGACCTGATCGAGCCGGTCTCGGCCCCGACGACCGGTGAGTCGTACGCGCCGATCACGGGCACTGCGGGGAGGGGGTACATGGTGCTCGGTCTGGTCTTCATCGGGCTGGCGCCGCGGACGGGGGGCGGTGGCGACGGGACAGACAGGGCAGACAGCACGGACGCGGGAGGTTGCTTGGCGAGGCTCGGCGGTCCTGCTCGATGTGGGTGCTGATGGCAGGCGCGGTACTGCTTGACGGCGGTGCGTTGGCGGGTGTGCGGTTGGTCTGTGGTTTACAGGCAATTTTACGGCTTCGCCTAAGCTTCGCGTTTAACGTTGTGGACGGTTTTGTCACTCGTGGTGGGGAGTGACAGGGAGCGGCCATCGCGTGATCTTCAAGGAAGAGGTAGCAACTCTCCTGGAGGTCGCGATGGCCGCTGTTGTCAGCCAACCGCAGAGGGACGGCTCGTGCCAGGGTGAACTTCGCCGGTTCCGTGGTGAGGCTTTCGACAGTTTCACCCGGTGGAGTGATGCGCTGTGGGAGCTGGTCGACGGGCTGTGTCAGCCGGTGGCCGTGGACGGGATAGCGCATCTGTCGCTGGCGGCTTTGGCGATGCGCGGGCACGGCAGCGGCTATGCCGCGCTGGCCCGGGGCGCCATTGATGACAGGCAGCTGCGTGACGTGCTGGCCGGGCATCGCCCGGCGACGTGGCGGCCGGATTTCGCGGTGGACTGCTCGACCTGGGCCCGCTGTGACGCCGAGTGCTCCCCGGGCCGGGGGTTCTACCACCACCCGTCCCGGCACTCGGCCGGGCAGCCGATCGTGGCCGGCTGGTGCTTCTCCTGGCTGGCCGGGCTCTCGCAGGATCCGGATTCCTGGACCGCGCCGCTGGACGTGGTGCGGGTCCAGGTCGGCGACAACGCCAACACGGTGGCCGTGGCTCAAATCAAGGCCCTGCTGCCTAGGCTGGACCGGCTCGAACCCTCGACGCCGGCGCCGCTGTTCGCGTTCGACGGCGGCTACGACCCGGTGCAGCTGACCGTCGGTCTGGCCGGATCCGGCGCGCAGGTCCTGGTCCGGGTCAAGTCCAACCGGGTGTTCTTCGGCCGGCCGGGACCCGGGACCGGTCGTGGGCGTCCGCGCCGGCATGGGGATCGGTTCGCCTTGGCCGACCCGGCAACCTGGCACGCCCCGGACGCCGAACACGCCGTCTTGGACCCGGTCTATGGCAGCGTGCAGGTCACGGCCTGGCGCGGAATGCATCCCAAGCAGGACACCTACCGCGACCCCGGCGAGGCGATGACGATCGTGGAGGGCACCGTGGTCCGCGTCCAGGTCGGCCGGCTGCCGGGACGCCGTGACCGGGAACCGAAAACCCTGTGGCTGTGGCATGCCGCCGATGACGACGACCTGGATCTGGACCGGTGGTGGCGGACCTACCTTCGACGATTCGACATCGAGCACACGCTGCGGTTCGCCAAGCAGTCGCTGGGTTGGACGACACCCAAGCTCCGGACCCCCGAACAAGCCGACCGGTGGACCTGGCTGGTGGTCCTGGCGCTCACGCAGTTGCGACTCGCGCGGCCGTTGGTCGCCGACCACCGACTGCCCTGGCAACGCCCCCAAACGACAGCCCGGATGACACCGGGCAGAGTCCGACAGGGTTTCGGGCACCTGCTCCACCGAACCGGAACACCGGCCAGCTACCCGAAACCCTCCCGGCCCGGCCCGGCCCGGGACGCCCTCAAGGCAGCCGCTCAGCACCAGCCCCGAAACACCCCGCCATGAAGAAGTCCGACGTCAAGCCCCCTCAAGAACGAACCCGACGTTAAATACGAAGCTAAGGCGAAGCCGTAAAAGTCGCCTGTCCCCCACAGACCAACCGCACCCGCCCTCACGCCGGAGGCCGCTCGTCCAGCACTTGGCGCAGCTTGCCGGTCCGGGGGTTCGTGACCAGCTCGCCCCGGGGGACCCACTCGATGGCGAGTTCGTGGATCACGCCGTCTGCTGCGTAGATCGGGTAGTCGGGGCGGGCGGCGTGGACCGCGTCGAGGAGGCGCTGGGTCAGGTCCGGTGGGGGTTGCTCGGTGTAGCCGAGGCGGAGGATCAGGCCGTCGCGGCCGTCCCAGCGGCGCTGGATCATTTGCATGCCGGTCATGAAGTGGTCGGGGTCGGCCGCTATCAGGGCTGCGCGGACGTCTTCGGTTGGCATCGCTATTGTGCCGACGCGGGCGCCTTCGATGGAGCGGCCGACGAGGCGGAAGTGGCGGCGGTCGGGGTCGGCCCATTCGGCGCGGTCGCCGACCGGGTAGCGGATGATGGGCATCAGGGTTCTGAAGAGGTTGGTGACCAGGAGGCGGCCTGGGGTGCCTGCGGCGGTGATGGGTTCGCCGGTCTCGTCGTCGACGATCTCGACCAGGGTGCGGTTTGCGAACTCCTCGTGTACGCGGACGTCGGGGCCTGGGACCGGGGCGGCGACCAGGCCGGCGTCGACGGAGGCCAGGCCGATCGAGTTCACTGTCGCCTTCGGGAAGGCGCGCGCGAGGATCGGCCGGAGGTCGTCGAACATCAGGTCGCCGGCGAACAGGACCAGCTCCACCGAGTCGGCGTCCTGGCCGCGCTTGAGCACGCACTCGGCGACGGCGCTCAGCTTCATCGGCTCGCCGACCAGTACCTGGATCTGGAAGTTGGCGATCAGCTCGGCGATCGCCTCGTCGGGCGTGGCGGAGCCGACCGGGAAGCGCACGTTCTCCACCGGCGAGGCGTGCAGTCCGTGCTCCATGAACAGCATCCCGCTGTAGAGCTCGCCGGAGGCCATCAGGTTCGCCACGCGGTGTCCCGGCTTCAGCCCGGCCCGCACCATCCCGGCGCCGAACGCCGTCACCGCGTCGGCGTGCTCGCCGCGCGTCCAGGGCGAGAACTTCGGAGCCCCGGTGGTCCCGCCGGTCTTGTAGACGCCAGCGTCGGTGAGTGGCCCGGTCAGCAGAGTGTTCTCCGGCCACCGGTTCGCTGCCCAGAAGGCGGCCTGGTCGACGACCGGGAGCTGGGTGATGTGCGAGATCGTGGCCGGGACGTCCTTGTACGCCTCCGCGTAGAACGGCGAGTGCTTCCGGGCGAAGTCGACCAGTTCCTGCAACGATTTCTGAGGCATCGCAATCTCCTTACAAAAGCTACTGAAGGCCGATCCAGGTACGGGCCAGCGACTGGATGACCGAGCCGTTCCGGTCGGCCAGCTTGGGGGCGATGTAGTCCTGGGCCCACTGGCTGGTGGGAATCCGGAAGGCGGGATCGTCCTCGGTCAGAGTTCGGAGGATGACCTCGGCCACCTCGGCGGACGGCTGAGCCGCGGTTTCCCATCCCTGCGCCGAGATCCAGCCGATGTAGTCGGCGAAAGTGGACGCGTACACGCCCGAGGCGGCCTGGATCGTCGAGCGGTCGGCGTCGGGGAAGATGCCGAAGGACGTGTCCGGCACGAAACCGGGCACCACAAGCGAGACCGTCACGCCATGAGCCGCGGCAACCGGCGCCAAAGCCTCCATGAAGCCCTCGACGGCGGACTTCGCCGCACAGTAGGACTCGTTGAACGGCTGCCCGACCACGCCATGGACGCTGCCAACCGTCACCAGGCGGCCCCGCGAGGCCCGGAGCAGCGGCATGGCCAAGCGGCTGACGGCGATCACTCCGAAGAAGTTCACTTCCATGGTGGCACGCAGCGCGGCCATCGTGGACATCTCCATCGTGGGATCGGAGCTGGCGACCCCGGCGTTGTTGACCAGGGCGTCGAGCCGGCCGTAGGCCGCTTCCACGTCGGTCATGCAGTCCTGGACGGAATCAGGGTCGGTGACGTCGAGCTGTCGGAGGTCCACCTCGACCCCGGCGTCCCGCGCGGCGGACAACAGCGCGTCGGCCCGCCCCAGATCACGCATGGTGGCGACGGTCGTGAAGCCGTCACGTGCGCAGGCGAGGGCTGTTGCCAAACCGATGCCCGAGGACGTCCCGGTGATCAGCACCGTTCGGTCGGTCATGAGGCGCTTCCCGCCAGCTCGGCACCGGACTCAACCGCGCGTTCTGCCTCTGCGGCGTCCAGCAAGGGCTGGATGCGGATCGCCGACAGGAACGAGAAAGCGGCTAGCAAGGTGCCGCCGGCCATCATCACCCGAGAGGCGTCCAGCACCCCGAGCGATCCGGTCAGCAGGCTGACACCCAAACCACCGACCAGCGCGGCCAATGGGATCACGCCCCAGGTGAAGACCCGGTACGCGGCGTGCATGACGCCCTGATTCTCGGCCGTCATCCGCGACTGCCGCGTCGGGGCGCTGCACACGTTGATACACGACATACAGAACCCGTAGCCGGCCATGGTCACCGCGATCACCGCAGTGGGCGGCAACGCCGGCGCGGCAAGAATCCCGAGCCCGATGAGGTTGTGCGCCAGCAGCGACCAGGCGAAGGTGCGACCCAGGCCGAAGCGTGCGGCGATCTTCGGCGCGACGAGCGCGCCGATCAGCGCACCGACGGCAGCAATCGACATCGCCGCGCCGAAGGCGCCGGTCGACAGGTGCAGGCCGCGGTAGGCGAGGATCGGCAGCACCGTGACGAAGACCGGGCCGCCGGCGTTGAGCGTCACCGCCGCCAGGACCACGCGCCGCAGCACCGGATCGGCCCAGTTGAGCCGGAAGCCGAGCGTCAGACGCTGCCGGATCGAGCCGGCAGTGACCGTCTTGGTGCCCCAGGGCTGCATGAAGCGGAAGGAGGCGGCGGAGATCAGGTAGCTGGCGGCGTCGACGAACAGCGCGCCGACGCCGAGGGCGCTGTAGAGGCCGGCCGCGATCGACGGCCCGGCCACGTCGGTCACCGAGCCGCTGCCCTCCAGCCGGGAGTAGGCGCTGACCACGTCGTCCTCGGCGACCACGGCCGGCACCGCCACCAGGTAGCCGATGTTGAAGAAGATCGTCGCGCCACTCACTACCGCGACGCAGCAGAACAGCAGCGGCGTCGACAGGAAGTGCCGCCAGTACGCGATCGGGATCACCGCCACCGCGGCCAGTCGGACCAGGTCGCACGTCAGCATCGTGCGACGCTTGTCCCAGCGGTCGACCAGCACCCCGGCCACCGGCCCGACCAGCGGGATGCCCAGGTACTGCGCCATGGAGACGATGCCGACCTGCAGGGCACTGGCGTGCAGCGCGAAGATCATCAGGGCCGGCACGACGAACACCGTGACTTTGTCGCCGGCCATGCTCACCGTCTGGCCGGTCCAGAACAGGTTGAACCCGCGCCCCAGACTCGCCGGCGACCGCCTGCTCACGCCTGCTCCCGGACCACGAAGTTCGAGGTCTTGCCGGTCCGGTCGTTGCTGATCAGGGCATCGGTGACGGTTACCCGGAAGTTGCCCGGGTCGTGCTGGAACGCGGTGCTCAGGGTGAAGGTCGAGGCCAGCAGGTCCTTACGCAGCTGCTCGGTGTCGACGGAAGACCCGGTGATGGATGCGGCGGTGGAATCGGCATCAGCACCGGCGTCGGCACTGGCGAGCACCAGCACCTCGACGCTCAGCGCCCGGCCGTGGTTCTCGGTGATCACGACCTGCGCGCGGGACACCCCGGGCTGCCGCTCGGCCTGCGCCACGATGTCGTCGACATGCAACCCGAGACCCCGCACCTGCACCACGCTGTCCCGGCGCCCCAACACCCGCATCGCGCCGCCCGGCCGCCCGCACGGACACGCCACGATCTCCCCCGCGTCGCCGGTCTGGTACCGCAGTACCGGATTCAGCATCTCAGGGTTCAACGTCGTGAAGTCGAGCAGTTCGTCGTCGCCGACGTGCACCAGCTGCTCCGGCAGCACATGGAACGTGTCGTCCGGGCAGTCCGGGGTGTTCGTCCCGACGACCCAGGTCTCGGTGCTGCCGAACATGCCCCAACGTCGCGCTTCCGGCGCGACCGCCGCCATGTCCGCCTCCAGCTGCGGCTGCCACGCCTCGCCGAGCCACAGCACCTTGCGCAGCGCCGGAAGCGTGATGCCGGCGGCCCGCGCGTTCGCGAACCACAGCCGCAGCACGCTCGGCGTGCCGCCGATCGCGGTCACCTTGCGCGCGGCGAAGAACGCCAGCCAGTCGACGTACTCGTCGGCGGTCACCGAACCGACCGCGATCACCTGGCAACCGCACAGGTCGGCCAGAGCCGCGGCGAGGAAGTGCGCGCCCCACATACGGCCCGCGCCCCAGGCGTTGACGAACACGTCGTCGCGATCCAGCGGGGCCCACTGGGCATGGACTCCGGCCATGTAGAAGCCGGTCGGCGCGTAGCCGACCTTCGGCGCGCCGGTGCTGCCGCCGCTCTGGAACAGCCAGGTGGCGCCGACGTCGGCCTTGGGCTCCAGATGCGCCAGGGCCACGTTGAGATCGTCCTTGACCAGCGGCGGAACCGCGGCGATGGCGTCGAGGGCGAGGATCTTGTCGTGGCCGTCGTAGCGCGCGGCCAGCGCGGGCACCGTCTTCAGCCGGTCGAGCGAATGCTGGGCCACGGCCAGCCGGGGCTCGGCCGCCTCAGGGCCTTGCGAAAAGGCTGTGGACTGAGAAAAGGACCCGGTCATCGCGCCGCCCCCGATTCTTCCAGCCACGCGGCGTGGGCGTCGCGGTACGCGGCGAACCGCGCGCGGGCGACGTCCTTTTGGATCGAGCGGTCGTCGTCGGCCGCGCCGTCGGGCAGGATGACTCCGTCCAGCTCCAGCTCGGAGAACCAGTACCGCTCCCCGTCGTGCAGGAAGTCGACGCAGAAGAAGGGGATCGGGAGCTTCTCGGCGAAGTAAGCCGCCGCCTCCGCGAGCTCGTCCGGGACGGTGGCGAACATCTCCGTCTTCCCGGCCCGGCTGGCGTTGGCCACCAGTGAGCCGGCCTCGGGGGTCCGCTTGGCCATGGCGTACGGCTTGCCACCGATGACGTAGACCCGGTAGTCGACGGTGCCCTCGCCGAGGTAGGGCTGGACCACCAGCGTGGTGTCGCCGCCCTGGGCCAGGCTCGCCAGGCCCCTGAGATCCTCGGAGTCGCGGGCCAGGTTGATACCGCCCCCGCCGCACCAGCCGGTCGGCTTGACGATGGCCGGGAAGCTCACGTTCGGCAGGACCACCTCGTACAGGTGCTTGCCGATGTCCCGGCCGGAGCCGACGCGGATGGTCGGGATCGGCGGGATCGGGGAGCCGTCCAGGTACAGGACGGTGGCCAGCTTGTCGTTGCCGATCATCGAGGTCCAGGCCGGGAACGGCAGGTAGAAGCCGCACTGCTCGAGCACCGCGTAGAGCGCGTACTGGTTGAAGATGTCAGCTGACTGATACGGCAGCGAGTACAGGGCCGTGATGAACAGCGTGTCCTGCGGGGTCACCAGCTGGTCGTCCACGTAGACCCGGGGCGCGCCGCGGACCGTGGCGTCCACGGTCACCGCGTCGGGAGAGTGCCTGGTCCAGGTCATGCCCAGCGCTTCGGCGGCCTCCGCGTACAGGTCCCAGAAGAACGGTTGCCAGAAGGCCTGTCCCCGGGTGGACTCCCGGTCCGGGAACACCCAGCACATGCGGCGCAGCGTGGAGGCGGTCATGGGGTCGAGCGTTCCAACCGGCGCTCCGAGACCGCCCCGGATCGGCTGCAGATCCGCTGCAAATCCGCTGTGACCGCCGCCCGGCGCGCGCGGCCCGGCGTCGAGCGGATCTGAAGCGCTCTTGAAGCGCGGGTTGGAACGCTCGACGCAGTCCTCGTCCGCAGCCAGATCGGGGTATGCCGCCTATGTTGCCCGAGTTCCCCTCCACGGAGCCCGACGCACTCGACACCGTGCGCTCCACCCTGGCCAGGCTGCGCTCCGTCCCGGCGCTGGCCGACCGCTACTGCGACGTCGTCTCGCTGGACAGCCTCGAAGACCTGATCCACGTCCCGGTCACCGGCCGGGACGAGCTGAGCGTCGCGCTGGCGCATCTCAAGCCGAAGGCGCGCTCCGGCGCGACGTGGTCGTTCCAGCGGGACTGCGGCACCGGTCTGCCAGAGCTCGGATACGCGCCGACCGGCCTGTACATGAACGAGGTGTACGAGCGCTGGAAGCCGCTGGGGCCGGCCGACGTCTTCGTCAACGGCTGGGCCGCGGGCCGGCTGTGGGACGCGCACTATCTCATGGGCGTCTACGCCGACCTGGCCGGCTGCACGGTGCTCGGGCTCGGCGCGGTCGAGCAGAGCGAGATCGGCTACTGGCTGGAGTTCTGCGCCGACCGCGACGTCACCTCCTTCGGCGGCGCCCCCGGCGCGCTGCGGCCGATCTTCGCCCGGGCCCGGGAGCTCGGCCTGAAGCTGCCCACGCTGCGCAGCATCATCTGGCTCGGCGAGGAGTGGGATCCGGCGATCGACGACGACCTGGCGTACGTGGCGCCGGACGCGCAGCGCTGGGGTCTGTTCGGCGGCGCCGAGACCCTGGTGATCGGTACGAACACGCCCGAGTGCGCCGCCGACATCTGGCATCCGCTGCCCTCGCAGCTGGTGCACGTCGGACGGGACCAGATGCTCGACGTCACCTCGCTCAAGCCGCACGGCCTCAACCCGGTGCTGCGTTTCCGGACCGGCGACGCCGGGCAGTGGGTGTCCTGCCCCTGCGGCCAGGCCGGGCCCGCACTGCGGGTCCTGGGCCGGCGGATGGGCGAGGTGAAGTTCCGCGGCCTGCTGCTCGACGTGGACGGTCTGGTCGCGGACGTCGCCGGGCAGCCCGGGGTGTCGCGGGTGCAGATGGTGATCACCGAGCACGCCGCCCGGGGCGCGACCGCCGAGGTGCTGGTGGTGCCGTCGCGCGACGCGGCCGGGGATCTGGCCGCGCGGGTGCGCGCGCACATCCTCGCCTCGGCGATCGGGCGGGCCTGCACGGCGTTCCGGAACGACCCGGACGCGCTGGCGGTGCGGTTGGCGGACAGCGTGATCAGCAACGAGCGGACCGGTCGGGCCGCCGATCTCGTGATGCGGCGGCACTCGTGACTGGCGTGAATCTGAATCTGATGAAGGCTTTCGGCGATGCGGTGCGTGCGCATCCGGACCGGCCGGCGATCGTGCACAACGGCGATTCGCTCAGCTACGCGGATCTCAATGCGCTGGTCCACGCGAAGGCGCAGGCCCTGGGATCCGATCCCGGCGTGGTCGGCGTCCCGACGACGCGCTCGCCGGACACGGTGATCGGCCTGCTCGGCGTGTTCGCGGCGGGCGGTGCGTATATGCCGATCGATCCGTCGTTCCCTGCGGAACGCGTCGAGGCCATGTACGCGGCGGCTCAGGGCCAGCCGGTGGCCGGTCCGGCCTATGTGCTGTTCACCTCCGGGTCGACCGGCGAACCGAAGCCGGTGCTGACTCCCGGTAAGGCGGTCGGCGTCACAGTCGCCGCGCTCGTCGAGTTGTTCGAGCTGACGCCGGACGACCGCGTCCTGCAGTTCGCGTCTTTGAACTGGGACACCTGCTTCGAGGAGATCCTGCCGACGCTCACCGTCGGCGCGGCGCTCGTCTTCGACGACGAGGCGCACACCGGTTCGTTCCGCCGCTTCCTGCGGATGGTGGACGAGCGGCGAATCAGTGTCCTGGATCTGCCGACCGCGTTCTGGCACGAGCTGGTCCGGCATCTGGTCGAGGACGATGCTTCACTGCCGGACTGTCTGCGGCTGGTGGTGATCGGCGGCGAGGCCGCGGCGCCGGCCCGGCTGGCCGACTGGCACCGGCTGGACACCGAGGCGGTCCGGCTGCTCAACACGTACGGCTGCACCGAGACCACGATGATCACGCATGCCGTGGACCTCGACGCGTCGATGACCGAGCGGGTGCCGATCGGCCGGGCGCTGCCTCATGTCAGGGAGCTGATCGAGGACACCGGCGAACTGCTCGTAGGTGGTCCCGCGCTGGCTTCCGGCTACCTCGGTCGCCCCGAGGCCACCGCCGAACGCTTCGTCGAGCGCGCGGACGGCCGCTGGTTCCGCACCGGCGACCGCGTCAGCCGGCGCGACGACGGCGTGGTCTTCCACGAGGGCCGCATCGACCACCAGGTGAAGATCCGCGGTGTGCGGGTCGATCCCGGCGAGGTCGAGGCGCACCTGGCGCGGCACCCTGCCGTGGCCGCCGCGGCGGTGACCGGTGTGACGCTCGCGGGCCGAACCGCCTTGGTGGGCTACGTCGCCGCGCCCGACTCAGGGCTCGAAGGCACCGCCGACCTGCTCGGCTGGCTGCGGCAGCGGGTGCCCGCGCACCTGGTCCCCAGCCGCATCACGTTCGTCCCCGAACTCGTGCACACCGCGAGCGGGAAAGTCGACCGGGCGGGCACGCACCGGCGCTACGCACCGAAGGAGAACCCGCGATGACCGTCGACGACACGCTTGAGATCTTCCGGCGAGTGTTGGAGACCCCGGACGTGACCCCGGACAGCGACTTCTTCGACCTCGGCGGCGACTCCCTGCTCGGCACCCGCGTGCTGAGCGCGGTGGCGCGCGCCACCGGTGTCGAGCTGACGTTCGACGACTTCCTGCTCGCCGCCACGCCCGGTGCGCTGGCCAAGCGCGTCGCCGAGAGCGCGGAGCGGGTATGAGGGTCCTGATCATCGGTGCGGGGCTCGCCGGCCTGACCGCCGCCCGACGCCTGGCCGACGCCGGAGTCGACGTCACCGTGCTGGAGGCGCGCGACCGGGTCGGCGGACGCACTCACGGCATCGAGGTCGCGCCGGGCGCGTGGGTCGACGCCGGCGCGGCGTATCTCGGCGACCGCCACACGGAGCTGAACGGGTTGCTCGCCGCGCTGGACCTGAAGACCTGCCCCACCGGGATGGTCGGGGACAGCCGGTTCGAGCTCGGCACCACGGAGACAAGGCCGGGCCGCTTCCCGCCTTTGAACGCGGTCGCGCTCGGCGAGCTCTTCGACCTGCTGTCCGACCTCACCGCACAGATCCGGCCCGACGCACCCTGGCTCACCCCGGACGCCGCCGAGCTCGACGGGACAACCGTGGCGCAGTGGGTCGACAGGAATCTGCGACACCCGGACGCCCGGCGTTTCTTCCCGCTGTTCCTCGGCGAGATGATGGCCGCGGATCCCGCCGATATCAGCGTTCTGCACATGGCCTTCTACCTGCGCTCCGGCGGCGGTCTCCGCTATCTCAACGCGTTCGAGGGCGGCGCTCAGCAGGACCGCGTCGATGGCGGCGCACACCAGTTGTGCGAGCGCATGGCCGTCGATCTCGACGTCCGGTATGGCGAACCCGTCCACCGGATCCACGCTGACGACACCGGCGTCACGGTTTCCAGCTCCGGCGGCGAACACCATGCCGATGCCGTCATCGTCGCCGTCCCTCCGGTCCTCGCCGACGCGATCGACTTCGAGCCCGCCCTGACCGCCCCGCGTGCCACCGCGCACACCGCGCCGGGCTGCGCGGTGAAGGTGCACCTCGTCTACCCCGCGCCGATCTGGCGCGAGCACGGACTGTCCGGCTGGTCGGTCAACGCGAACGGCCCGCTGCTGTCCACCGTGGACGACTCGCCGTCCGACTCCCCCGTCGGCGTCCTGACCGGCTTCGTCACCGGCGCCGAAGCGCATCGCTATGCCGCGCTTCCGATGTCGGAACAGCGGGAATCCGCCGTCGCACAGGCGGCGCGCCTGTTCCCGTTCCTGCCCGAGCCCATCGGCTTCCACCTCACCGACTGGGTCACCGAGCCCTACAGCCGCGGCTGCTACGCCGCCCTGTTCGGACCCGGCGACTGGATGTCTCTCGGCCCCACCCTCACCGTTCCCCACGGCCGCATCCACTGGGCCGGCACCGAGACCAGCACCGAGTTCTTCGGCCTGATGGAGGGCGCGATCCGCTCCGGCCATCGGGCTGCCACCGAAATCCTTTCCCACACACCGGAAACGCCCTCCAGGAGGTCGCGATGAGCGACGAAAACACCGCCGCAGCGCCGAGCCCCATCGCCCCGATGGCGGTTCGCGAGCAGTTCATGACCGAGCCCGATCTGGGCGCCGGCAACTTCCTGGACTACGCCCTGGCGGCGAACCCGAACCGCGACGTGCCGTTCGCCTTCAGCCACAGCACCGACCACCGCGGCCGGGTGGTCCTGCGCGGCCACAGCCTCACCGACCTGGCGGCGCTGCGCGACCGCTACGCCAAGTGGTACCACGCCAACGGCGTGCGTCCCGGCGACCCGGTCGGCATCGTCGTGCCGGAGGGCCTGGAGCCGATCATCCACTTCCTGGCGCTGTCCGCGCTCGGCGCCATCCCGGCGATGATCAACGACGCGATGCGCCCGGACATCATGGTCCGCTACCTGGACCACGTCGGCGTGGTCGGCGTCGTGGCCTTCGACACCACCGGCCTGGCCGCCGCCTACCGCAAGGACCCGCAGCGCCGGCCGGGGTTCCTGGCACTGGCCGCAGAGGTCCAGGCTTTCGACGCCGGGCCCGCCGCGCTGCCGGACCAGTATCCGTACCAGCACGAGCACGACGACGTCGTGGCCCTGATCCACTCCTCGGGCACCACCGGCACACCGAAGTCGACGATCCTGGCGCACCGCCAGTTCTGGGACGGCAAGCAGCCCCGGATGACCCGCTTCCCGGCCGAGCCCTACGACAAGCTCATGTCGCTGATGCCGCACACCCACGCCGGCGGCCTGAGCTACTTCCTCACCGCGACCCTGCTCGGCCTGCCCACCGTCGTGATGGGCAGCTGGACCCGCGAGGGCGTCGAGCCGGTGATGGAGGCCTTCCAACCCACGATGATCGCCTCCTTCCCGCGCACGTTCGTCGAGCTGGCCACCGGCGAGCTGCCGGTGAAGGGCGCGGCGAAAGTGCACTCCTGGTTCAACACCGGCGACAGCGCGCACTACGGGCACATCAGGAGGCTGATCACGCTCGGCGAGCGCCCGGCCGGCCTGATCAAGCCCTGGCTGCTACCCGCGGAGGCGGCCGCCGAGGGGGCGCTGCCCGGCTCGCAGTACGTCGACGGCCTCGGCTCCTCCGAAATGGGCATGGCGAACTTCGGCCAGGTCTGGACCCCGGAGGTGCCGCGCAACGACCGCTGCGTCGGCAAGAAGCTGGAGACCGTGACCCGGGCGGCGGTGCTGGACCTCGACGGCGAGGAGGTGCCGGACGGGACGGTCGGGCTGCTCGCCATCCAGTCGCCGTCGCTGACCCCGGGCTACTGGAACAACGACGCCCTGACAAGGTCGTTCCTGCTCAACGGGTACTGGCTCACCGGCGACGTCGCCCGCAAGGACGCCGAGGGCAACTTCTACCACCTCGACCGCACGGTCGACGTCATCGACACCGTCTCAGGACCGGCATACACCCTCCCGATCGAGGAGATCCTGCTGGCCGACTGCGACGAGCTGGTCCAGGACTGCTCGGTGTTCGGCGTGCCGGCCCCGTCGGGCCACGGCCAGGTCCCGGCCGCGATGGTCCGGCTCCAGGCCGGCGCCGCGGACGTGACCGAGGAGACGTTGCTGGAGACCGCGAACAAGGCGCTCGCCGGGGCGGGGCTGACGGAACTCGCCGCGGTGCGCATCGCGCGCGACCCGCGGGACTACCCGCTCGGCCCCACCGGCAAGGTGCTCAAGCGGGAGCTGCGAACCCGGTTCGCCACCCTGTTCAGCGCACAGCCTTCCCGATGAGCACTGACTCCCCGATGAACACGGCCTCCGTGACGGCCGTCGAATCCGGCGACCAGGGCTACCGCTACGTCCGGTCCGCGTTAGCCGAACCGGACTGGCGGCGGCTCCCCGGCTGGCGCGAGGTGACCGAGGCCGAGTGGCACAGCGCCACGTGGCAGCGGGCGAACAGCGTCAAGAACGCCGGGCAGCTGCGGGCCGTCCTCGGTGATCTGCTCACCGACCGGTTCTACGCCGACCTGGCCGCCGACCAGACCCGGTACGCGACGATGGCGATGCTGATCCCGCCGCAGATGCTGAACACGATGGTCCCCGGCGCGCCGCCGGACGACGAGTCGTTCCTGGCCGACCCGGTCCGGCGCTACCTGCTGCCGGTGGCTTCGGACCGGGACCCGGACTGGCCGAGCCACCCGCACGCCGAGCGCGACTCGCTGCACGAGGCGGACATGTGGGTGGTGGAGGGCCTGACCCGCCGCTACCCGACCAAGGCGCTGGCCGAGCTGGTGTCCACCTGTCCGCAGTACTGCGGGCACTGCACCCGCATGGACCTGGTCGGCACGTCCACCCCGCAGGTGGCGAAGACCAGGCTGGCGCTGCGGTCGGCGGACCGTCAGGAGGCGATGCTGGACTACCTCAAGCGCACGCCGAGCGTGCGGGACGTGGTGGTCTCCGGCGGCGACGTCGCGAACGTGCCGTGGCCCCGGCTGGAGTCGTTCCTGTTCCGGCTGCTGGAGGTGGAGTCGGTCCGGGACATCCGGCTGGCCACCAAGGCGGTGGTCGGCCTGCCGCAGCACTGGCTCCAGCCGGAGGTGCTGGCCGGCGTGGCTCGGGTGGCGGGCGTCGCGGCCTCCCGGTCGGTCAACCTCGCCGTGCACACCCACGCCAACCACGCGGCGTCGGTGACGCCGCTGGTCGCGGCGGCGGCGCGGGCGCTGCTCGACGCCGGGGTGCGGGACGTGCGCAATCAGGGAGTGCTGATGCGCGGGGTGAACGCGACCGGCACGGAGCTGCTGGATCTGTGCTTCGCGTTGCAGGACGAGGCGAACATCCTGCCGTACTACTTCTACATGTGCGACATGATCCCCAACGCGGAGCACTGGCGGGTCTCCGTGGCCTGCGCCCAGGAGCTTCAGGACGCGATCATGGGGTGGCTGCCCGGGTACGCCACGCCGAGGATCGTGTGCGACGTGCCGTTCGTCGGCAAGCGCTGGGTGCACATGGTCGGCGAGTACGACCGCGAGCTCGGCGTGTCCCGGTGGGACAAGAAGTACCGGATCGACGACGACGCCGCTGAACAAGGCGGCGTCTACTACGACCCGATCCACTCGCTCCCGGAAGCCGGCCGGCGCTGGTGGTCGGAGCGCTATGGCGCCGGCGCCGGCTGAGCGGCGAACGGGTTTCCGCTCAGCGTGACGCTGTGGCCGCGGAACTCCGCGACCACAGCGCCGTCGTCCCGCCGGGTGACGGTCACGTCGTAGAGCCCGGTGCGCCCCTGCCGGGACCGCTCCACGGCCTCGGCGGCCAGCAGGTCGCCGGGCCGGACCGGCAGCAGGAACGTCACCTGCGCGGTCTGCGCGACGGTCACCGGGCCGTAGGAGTTGCACGCGTAGGCGAACGCCGAGTCGGCAAGGAGGAACACGTAGCCGCCGTGTCCGATGCCGTGGCAATTCACCATGTCGCCGGCGACCTGCATGGTGAGCACGGCCCGGCCCGGTTCGACCGCCTCCAGCGCGATGCCGAGCGCCTTGCAGGTCAGGTCCTTGGCGTGCATCGCCTCGGCGTGCGCGAGTACCACGTCGTCTCCTGTCGGATTCCGCTGAGCAGTCTGAGCAGTCTGAGCCGTCATATTCGTGAGTCCAGCCGCACCGTCTCGGCGTTGCGATCGACCTCGACCAGTTCCGCGGCCCATAACCGCAGCCTGAGCCCGAGCCTGATCAGGGTCCCGGCCAGGACCCGGTCCGGGACGGCCGGCCGCAGCGACTCCAGCGCGCGGCTCAGCTCGGCCGCCAGCAGCCCGTCGTTGAACGGCCGGTCGAGCAGGACCCTGCCTTGGTCGAAACCGCCGCCGAGGGCCACCTCGCACAGGATCAGCGCCTGCGCGAACCGCTCGCGGCCGCGCTCCTCGGCTCCGCTGCGCACCAGCACGTCGGCGTAGCCGAGCAGGACGATCGCGTACGCCAACGGCTCGCGGCCCGAGGACAGGGTCCGCAGCGCGCGCTCCAGCGCGGCACCGGCCTCCCTGAGCCGGGACTGCCGGGCCCGCAGCGCGCCCAGACCGAAGGCCGCGGTACAGGCGAGCCCTCCGGAGTCGGAGGCGAGCAGCTCGGTGGCCCGGGCCAGGTGGATGTCGGCCTGGCCCCACTGCAGCGGATCGGCCAGCAGGGCGGTGCCGAGCTGCGCGTGCGCCTCGCCCAGGACCCGCGAATCGCCCAGGGACACCGCCGCCTCCAGTCCGACCGCGCACACCTGCGCCGGGACGGCCGGGTCGGAGGCGTAGGCCGCGGCCGCGAGCCGCCAGGCCGACTCCCCGTCGCCGGTGTCGACGACCCAGCGCGCCACCGCCGGCAGGCTCGGGGCCTCGGCCCGCAGGAACCCGGACGGGTCGTCGCCGCGGAACGGCAGCCAGTCGTCCGGGCCGGTGGAGGCGGGCCAGTCCCGCTCCGGCGCCACCAGGTTCGCGCAGGCCTCGTACGCCTGCAGGTACCAGCGGACGATCCGGCCCTGGACCACCTCCCGGTCCGGGAGCGTCGCCCCGCACTGCCGGGCGTATCGCAGGACCATGTCATGGAACCAGTAGCGGTCCGAGCCCGTCTCCACCACCAGGTTGGCCGAGATCAGCTGGTCGAGCAGCTGCCGGGCGCGCACCGCCGAGACGCCGGCCACCGCCGCCGCCAAGTGCAGGCAGGCCGACGCCCCGGGCAGCAGGCCGAGCTGGCCGAACAGCCGCATCGCGGCCGGGTCGAGTCCGGCGTGCGCCTCGGCCAGCGCGGCGCGCACGGTGCGCGCGTCGTCGGCCACCGACAGCACGTCCACGCCTTCGGCCAGCTCGTCGGCGAAGGAGGCCAGCGACTGCCGCGACCGGGACGCCAGGGTCGCCCCGGCGATCCGGATCGCCAGCGGCCAGCCGCCGCACAGCCGGACCACCTCCTGCGCGCCCTCGCCGCTGAGCCGGTCCGCGCCGACGATCGCGCGCATCAGCTGCGAGGCGGCCGCCGGGGCCAGCGGCTCGACCGTCAGGGTGCGCACCGCGTGCTGGATGGCCAGCGCCGTCAGCCGGGTGCGGGAGGTGGCGACCAGCAGGCTCCCGGGCGTCGGCGGGACCAGCGGCAGCAGCTGGCCGGCCGTCTGGACGTCGTCGGCCACGATCAGGATCCGCTTGCCGTGCGCCAGCGTCCGATACGTCGCGGCCCGCTCCTCGGCGCTGACCGGGAGCCGGTCGGCGCCGACGCCGAGGGCCAGCAGGATCGTGCCGAGGACGGAGCCCGCGGAGGGGATCTCGGTGGAGTCGGCACCCTGACCCGCGCTCTGACTCGCACCGCCGAGGCGGATGAAGATCTGGCCGTCCGGGAAGCGGCGCGCGACGCTGTGCGCCCAGCGCACGACCAGCGCCGTCTTGCCCAGGCCGCCGGCGCCGGAGACCACCAGGATCTGCGGCTCGTCGTCCGGTCCGGGCAGCGCGGCGGTGAGTGTTGCCAAATCTGCTTCGCGGCCGAAGAAGTGGCCGGCGCCGGCGGGCATCTGCGCGGGCTGGTGCTCCTGAATCGGCTCCGAGGTCTTCGGCGCCTCCGGGATCGCCGGACGCTCGGAGATCGCAGGCGTCTCCGATGTGCGGGGACGGGGAAGGAAGGCGGCCAGGAGCTCGGCGTCGCTCGGGGTGATCGGGCTGATCGGGGTGGTCGGGGTGATCGGGGGCTGTTCTGTGCGCGCTTCGCTGTGGCCGCGCTCGTTCCGCTCGGTCCACTCGGTCCGCTCGGTCCGCTCGTTCCGCGCATCGCTCTCGTCGCGCTCGCCGAGCCGGCCGCGCTCGTCCCGCTCCCCTCGCAGGATCCGCATATGCAGCTCGCGCAACTCCGGGCACGGATCCGCGCCGAGCTCGTCGGACAGCCGCTCCCGCACGACCTGATAGGCCCGGATGGCGTCGGCCTGCCGGTTGCACCGGTACAGCGCGGTCATGAACTGGATGACCAGCCGCTCGCGCAGCGGATCGGCCGACACCGCGGCGGCCAGGTCGCCGACCACCTCGGCGTGCCGGCCCAGCCCGAGCTCGGCCTCGAAGTACTGCTCCAGCAGGCCGATCCGCAGCTCCGACAGCCGCACCCGGTCCGCGGCGGTGCCGGGCGCCCAGACCCCGTCCAGCGGCGCGCCCCGCCACAGGTCCAGCGCCTGCCGCAGCCAGCGCGCGCTGTCCGCCCCGTTCTCGGCCCGCCGCGCGCGCCGTGCGTACTCCTCGCACATGCCCAGGTCGCTGGCCTCCCTGGGGAGATCGAGCAGATACCCGGGGTGCCGTGTGACCAGCGCGCCGCCGAGCTTGCGGCGCACCGTCGACACCAGCCCCTGCACCCGCGACCGCGGCCCGACCGGCGGCCGCCCGCCCCACAGTCCGTCGATGATCCGGTCCGTGGACAGCACCGTCCCACAGGACAGCGCCAGGATGGCGACCAGGTCCCGCTCGAGTGGCGCGAGCGGCACACAGTCGCCACCGGCCCAAGCCTCCACCGGCCCGAGCAGGCGTATCTCCAACAAAGCAGCACCCTCCCGAGAGCACCGGGGCCCGGGACCGGAAAACGGCGACGACGGCGAGAGGCGACGATGATCAGCCCCACACCGCACCCACTGGTTTCGACCCGAGCGTCCGCGCACCGACGCCGAACGAGTTCCCCGCCCGCCGGACCCCTCCGACGCCTCGTTGTCGGGATGCTACAGCTGTTCGATGCACCTGGGCAGTCTGTGCGCGAAGCGCCGGTCACAGTACACTGACGCAGGTCAGAGTGCCCCGTCGGCGTGACCGCCCGGTGACGGGAGGTGGTCGGCGATCAGTGCCCGCGCTGGCCCGCCCCGGGTGAGTCCGCGGGGTTGTCCGCGCCTCGGGCCGAGTTGACGCGCGCCGCGGCCGTCCACAACGCTGCTCCTGTGACCGACCGCATCGTCGTCCCCTTCGCCGGACCGGGCTCCGGAACCGGGGGTCTGACCTGGGGACAGCGGCAGATCTGGGACGCGATGGTGGCCACCGACACCTCGCAGAGCCTGCGCGCCGTCGTGCCCCTGGACGGCGCCAAGACCGTCGAGGATCTGGCCGGCGAGCTCCGCTTCTTCCTCAGCCGCTACCCGTCGATGCGCAGCCGACTGACATTCGACGAGCAGGGCCGGCCGGCGCAGGTCGTCGCAGGATCCGGACAGGCCGAGCTGGTCGTGCTCGACGTGCTCGACGCCGACGATCCGGCGCGCGCCGCCGAGGAACTGGCCGACCGGTGGGAGGCCACGAAGTTCGACTACGAGAACGAGTGGCCCATGCGGCTGGCCGCGGTCCGGCACGGCGGTGCGGTGACGCACGTCGTGGTGGTCCTGAACCACCTGGCCGCCGACGCCGGCGGCGTCGCGGTGATGATGGAAGACCTCAGCGCCCGGGATCCGGCCGCCGACGAGCAGGCGGAACCGCCTGGGGGGATCGCGCCAACGGACCTCGCCGACTGGCAGGACGGCCCGGCCGGGCGGCGGCAGAGCGACAGCGCCCTGCGGTACTGGGAGCGGCTGCTGCGCGCGGCCGAGCCCGAGCGCTTCGGCCCGGTCGTCCCCGACGACGGTCCCCGCTTCCGCCAACTAACCTTCCGGTCCCCCGCGCTGCTCGCGGCGGCGCGCATCGTCGCGGCCCGCACCGGCGGCGGCACGGCGCCGGTGCTGCTCGCCGCCTACGCCGTCGCCCTGGCCCGGACGACCGGCGTGCACCCGGTGCTCACCCAGACCATCGTCAGCAACCGTTTCCGCCCCGGCCTGGCCGCCGCGGTCCACCCGGTCAGCCAGAACGGCCTGCTCCAGCTCGACGTCGCCGAAGTCCCCTTCGACGTTGCCGTCGAGCGCGCGGCCCGCGCCTCGGTCCTCGGTTCCAAGCACGCCTACTACGACCCGGGCCCGTGGGAGGCGCTGAAGCAGCGCGTCGACCGGGAGCGCGGCGTCGTCGTCGACATCGGATGCGTGCTCAACGACCGGCGGCTCGGCTCGGAGCCCACTCCGGACGCCGTCGAGTCCTCGCCGGGGCCAAACACCCTGGTCTGGGGCGAGCCGCTGCCGCTGTTCAACGAGCGGCTGATGGTGACCGTCGACGAGGCCCCGGACGCGATCGAACTCCTCGTCGAGGTCGACACGCACGCGATGACCGCGCCGATGGTGGAGGCTTTCGTGCTCGCGCTGGAGTCAGTCGTCCAGGACGCGGCGCGGGTCGGCGACGACGTCCGCGCCACGTCCTGAACGTCTTAACTCATCCGCACGTGACCTGCGCCCCTCCCCAGTCCCCGTGGTCGTGCGCGTTGCCGTCGCCGCCGTCGCCGACCACCAGGTCGAGAACCTGCACGCCGGTCACGTCGACCGACAGGTTCGTGGCCGCCTGGTGTCCCTGGATCACCGGGGTGGTGGTCCGGGTCGCGCCGTCGGCCAGCACGCTGAAGGTGACGGTGCCGGCGCCGCCGGTCTCGTCGTCCACGCCCACCGAGGCGGTGAAGGTGGTGCAGTGGCCGCCGAGGTAGACCTTCACGTCGCTGACCGCGTTGGTGCCGAGGCCCTTGGCGAACGTCGCGCCGTTGATGGTGATGGTGTGCCCGTCCCCCGCCGCCTGCTCGCCGTTGCTCATGTCGCGCTCGACCGGTCCCCAGCCGTTGGTGGCGCCGATGAACGGCAGGTCACTGACATAGTCCCGGCCCGCCGAGGGCGGCACGTAGTAGCCGATGATGCGTTCGTCCTTCGCCGTGCCGGCCTTGCCCCGCTGCGTGTAGCCGACCGTCGCGGTGAGCGCGGAGGCTGACGCCTGGCTGCCGGCCGACGGCGTGACCGTCCAGGTGAACGTCGCCGACTGTCCCGGTTTCAGGGCACTGATCGAGCTCGGACTCGGGACGCTCGCCGTCCAGCCGGACGGAAGGTTCAGCGACGGGGTGAGGCCGGTCGCGCGCGACCGTCCGGCCGGGACCGAGACGGTCTCGGTGGCGGTGAAGGCGGTCGCGGGCTGCGCGGTGTCGGGGACCTTGAGGCTCGCGGTCACGCCGGGCGCCGCGGGCATCGCGTACGTGGCCTTGTTGTAGCGCGGGCTGTCGACCGGGTCCACCTTCAGCGCGGACGCGTAGCTGCCGTAGTCGGTGAGCGAGATCTTGCCGAGCCCGCCGGTACTGCCGTCCAGGTTCCATACGGCGACCGCGATCGTGTTGTTCCCGTCGGTCTTCAGGATCCCGTTCGGGATCGGGAAGCTGTGCTGCGGCCCGAGGTAGTTGACGTAGTTGCCGACCATCCAGCCGTTGACGTACAGCTCCGCGCGGTACTGCCGCGACGGGTCGTCGGCGATGGTGAGGCCGATCGACGTGTCCTGGCCCTTCGGCAGATCGAGGTTCACGTTCGTCCGGTACCAGGCGACACCCGGAGTGGTGTTCTTCGCCGGCAGGCTCACCGGCTTCCACGACGCGTCGTCGAAGCCGGGCAGCTGCCAGCCGGCCCGCTCGCCGTACAGGCCACCGGTCGACAGCGGACCGCGCACGGGGTCGATCTCCTGCTCGCCGCCGCGGACGCCCTGCAGCCGCCACGTCACCGACGTCAGTGCGGAGCCGATGAGCGAGGCGCTGGTCAGGCCGCGCGCGGAGGTGTTGTTGTTGCTGGAGTTGTAGTCCTCCTCGTGGCCCATGTTCACGGTGAGCACCGAGAGGATGTTGTCCCCACTCTGCTTCAACGACCCGGCCGGGAAGGTGAAGTCGCCGCTGCCGGTGGTGGAGCTGCCGAGGAAGGTTCCGTTGAGCCAGACCGAGAAGGCCTGCGCGCCACCTCCCGAATCAGAGACCAGATGGACGCCGGTCGCCGCCGCGGAGTAGCCGAACCTGCCTCGGTACCAGGTGCTGCCGGTGTGGAACCCGTAGTCGTCGGCGTACAGGACCGGCAGCGAGCCGATACCGGTGACGCTGTTGGTGGTGGTCTTGTCCGCGACCTGCCACGTCGAGTCGTCGAAGCCGGGCTGGGCCTCCGGGGACTCGGCCTGGACCTTCCAGTCGGTAAGCGCGGGCAGGGTGATCGGCGCCGCCGTGGCCACCGCGCCGACGAGGCTGCCGGTGGGCGAGGCCTTGGCGTGGACGTCATGCCCGTTCCAGACCACCGATCCGGCCGTGCTGAACACCTCGATGCCGGGGTCGGTGCCGTTGTCGCCGGTCAGGCTCAGGACGCGGCCGCCGTCGAGGCTGGTGGCGGTGCGCAGCAGGTGCGTGCCGCGCACCAGGACCGGCCCGGCGGCGGTGTTCTGCGTCCAGAAGGTCTCGGCGGTCGGCTTGTCGGCGAGCAGGAGCAGCAACGGCCGCGAGCCGCCGCCGCTGACGGTCACCCGGGTCAGGCCGTCGTGCTTGTAGTTGAGCCGCAGGTCGCCGGTGGTGGCGTCCCAGGTCACCTTGACCGCGCCGCCGCTGCTCTGCACGGTCGGCCGGCTGGTGTACCGCAGCACCGTCTCGCCGTCAGTGCCCTGATCTCCGTAGAGCACGGCGACGTCGCGGCCGCCGATCGTCTGCGAGCTCATCAGCTGCGAGGTCGAGTACTGCAACCGCGAGTCGCCGAGCTTGGTGTCCGCGAGCAGCAGATCCGACTCGCGGTCGTTGAGGGTGATCGCGGTGCCGGGCTCCTGCGGGACGCTCGGGTACGTCGGGCTGCTCGCCGCCGGCGGCAGGTCGATGGCGTCAACGGAGACGAAGTTGTCGGTCGAGCCGGAGGCGTGGCTGCCGTCGACGACGATCTTCAGCGTGTGCGATCCCGCGCTCAGGCCGGCGGCCTGGTAGAGCACGGCCTGGCTCGCGCCGCCGGAGCAGTCGACGGTGGCCTGCTTGACGCCGTCGAGGTAGACGTCGGCGTAGCCGTGGTTGTTGGTCTTCGAACCGATCCACCGGATCGCGGTGCCGGTGAACGGAACCGTCAGCGTGTCGCCGGCGGTGTTGGAGAACGACTCAGTGTTCTTGTAGTCGCTGCCGGTGTAGCTCTGGTTGGCGACGTGCGACCAGGAACCGGCGTACTGCAGGGCCGGATCGGCGTCGTCGTAGGTGTACTGGCCGGCCAGCCGCGCGTTGAAGTCGATGGCGATGTGCGTGTTGTCCACCGCGGTCGAGGTCGAGTCCGAGTGCCGCAGCACGTGGAACTGGGCGCCGGTGTCGGGGTTGCGCCGCGCGGTGTCCACGATGGCGCTGTCGCTCGGCGCGGCGGTCTCGACGCGGTCGGTCTTCGTCAGGTCCGGCATCGAGGCCAGCAGGTACCCGATCAGCTTGTCCTCGTAGTACTTCGGGTCGAGCTGCCGGGTCTCCCGGATCGCCGCGCCGTAGTCGTAGGAGGTGTAGTTCTCGGGCTCGCCGAGCCAGCCCCAGTTGGTGCCGCCGTAGGTCATGTAGAAGCTCTGCGCGGTGGCGCCGTTGGCGATGTTGTTCTTGTAGAAGACGTCCGCGAACTGGTCGTTGATCAGCTGCGCGCACTTGTCGTACCCCGGCCCGCCCCAGGGGTCGAAGGCGCCGCCCTGGAACTCCGGCGAGTACAGCGGCTTGCCGGCCGGGTGGTCGTAGCTGAGGTCGGGGACGCCGTTCCACGAGCTCGGGTTCGAGCAGTCGAAGCCCTGCGGGTAGGAGTCGGGGCCGTCGACGTCCAGGGCGCCGGTGCCGCTGCTGAACGTGCCGTTGTTGTTGCCGGTCAGCGGCACGGTGATGCCGTCGGCGCGCGCCTTGTCCTCCAGGTGCTGCATGTAGGCCTGGCCGGTCGCCGAACCGTTGTAGTACTCGTTCTCGACCTGGTAGGCGATGACCGTGCCGGTGCCGTTGGTGAGCTGGTGCCGCGCCAGGATCGCGTCGATCTGGGTGAGCCACTGGTCGGCGTAGGACAGGAAGGCGGGATCGTCGGTGCGGTTGTGCACGTTCTTCGTGCCCAGCCACGCCGGCAGGCCGCCGCCGTCGACCTCGGCGTTGATATAGGGCGCGGGCCGCGCGATCACGTACAGCCCGGCCTGCTGCGCCATGTCCAGGAGCTCGTCGACGTTCCGCACGCCGGTGAAGTCGTACACGCCGGGCGCCGGCGAGTGGTATCCCCAGTCGAAGTACAGGGAGGTGGCGTTGAAGCCGGCGGCCTTCATCTTCTGGAAGATGTCCAGCCAGAGGCTGGGGCTGGGGAGGCGGAAGTAGTGGAACTCGCCCGACCACAGGGCGGTGCGGGTGCCGTCGACGAGGAAGGAGTAGCCGTCGTAGGTGACGGTGTGGGGGGTACCGGCGGGGGTTTTGGTGGCTGTTGTGTTCGCCACTGTGTTCGCCGTTGTGTTCGCCGTTGTGGTTGCTGCCGTCGTCTGCGCGAGATCAGCGTTCTGGGTCGGGGTGGCGTGCACACCACCGACGGACCCGAATATCAGAGCCATGACAGTGCCAGCTGCCGCCAGCATGCGGCCGGTGCGCCGGAGGCGCGACGGACTGTTCACCCGAAGTCTCATGCGTCATTCCCGCCCAAGAAGCGCGTCGCGCGGTTGTGAAGAAAGTTGATGAGTTATGTGATCGAGCGTTCCCTTGTGTTGGGTATGTATAGTGCGCCGCAGAGCCGCTGTCCAGAGCGTGACGCCGATGTTTCGGGGCGCTCATAGGGATAATTCGGGCACATGGCAACTCATCGTGCTCTGAACTTCGCGTACTCCCGACGTGCGGCGCCGCGGAAGCCGCCTTCGGTGTTGAGGTAGGTGACGGCGTGCAGCTTTTCCGGGGTGAGGCCGTAGGCGCGGGCCAGACCGGCGGCCGGGTCGGCTAGGACGTCGACGATGCGCTCGCCGGTCCGGCCGGAGCTTGCGGTGTTCGGGTGGATGCCGAGAACGAGGAGATCCGGGAGCTCTGCCAGTTCTGACTTGCCCCCTCTTCACGCCACTCATCGATCAGCTGAGCCCGCTGTGCTGGATCGGCCACGCCCGCGGTGTATCCGCCTAACGGCGCCACGAACTCGATCAGCCACTCGGCCACCGAACCCCACTCAGCCTCCTGATACAGACCGCTCTCGCTGTAACCCCAGACCGCCATCCCGGGCCGCCACTCACTGGGCGCCAGGGCGTACCCGTTGACCGCATTGGCCCACCGACCCGCGGCGAAGATGCGGTAGACCTGACCGGCGCGTACGCGATTGAACCGTCGCTGGGGCGGCAGGATCGCGATGCCGTCCCGCGTCAGCAGGCGCGGCCCGCCTAGGCCGAGCACCGGCCCGAGCTCCGGGTCGTCGTCGACCGGCGGGTCGGGCATCAGCGCTGGAAACAACGCCTCGGTCAGGCCCTCCCGCTCCAGATGCGCCGGCCGCGTCCTCGACCGAATACACGGCCATCACCACCCGATCACCTGACAAGCGGCATCATCGGAGCGACAAGCTACCGGCCCGTGCCCACGGGGTTCGTTCGGCGCGGGTCCGTCAGGAGTATGCATGGCAACGGATCAGGACCCGCCGATCGACCCGACCGACCCGATCGCGCTCGCCCAGGAAGCTGTCCGGCTGGAGGAGAAGTATCGGGTCACCGGTCGAACTGAGTTCGTCGAACGAGCGGCGGAGTACTTCCGCACGTCGCTGGCCATGTTGCCCCACGACTACGCACAGCGCGCCCTGGTACAGACCCTTGCTGGGATCTGCATCAAGCAACTGTTCGATCGCACCGGCCAGGTCCAGCTACTCGACGAGGCGGAACATCTCGGCCGCGACGCCTTGGCGCGCACGCTCCCAGGAGACCTCTGCTATGCGTCGCAATTTACGCTGCTCGGGAACGTGTCGATGGCACGCTATGACTACACCGGCCGAGTGGAAGCGCTCGATGAAGCCCTAGCGATGCACCGACGCTCTGAAAGTATCGCCACGGAGGATCCTGTGGATCGGGCGGCACGCCTGACCAATCTCGGGAACGTGCTGCAGCGGCTGTTCAGACGTAACGGAGAGTTGTCGGTACTGCACGAGGCAATCGAGGCGAGCCGGAACGCCGTCGCCGTCGTACCGGCGGATCACCCGGATCGGGCGCGGTGGCAGACCAATCTCGTGATTGTGCTCCGGAACCTCTTCGAGCGGACCGGGGACACGGCAGTGCTGCGTGAGGCGGTCGAAGCCGGCCGGGCGGCGATGGCGGCCACACCCGAGGACCACCCGGAACGCGATATCCCGCTGAGCACTTTGGCAACCGCGCTGTATCGGTTGGCCGAATGCACGGGAGATGTGGAGCTGCTGACCGAGGCGTTGGACCTGGGCCGAGCCGGCGTTGCAGCGATCCCCGCAGACCATCCTCGCCGTGCCTCGATGCTCAGCGACTTCGGCGCCACGGCGCGCTTGTACTACAAGTACACCGGGCAGACCGGGGTGCTCGCCGAAGCAGTGTACGCCGGCCGGGCCGCCGTGGAAGCGACGCCCATCGGCGACACGCTGCGGCCCGACCATCTCAGCAATCTGGGCATCGCGTCGCGAGAGGCCTTCGAGCGCACCGGGGACCGGGAACTGCTCACCGAGGCGGTCAAGGCGGGCCACGACTCGGTCGCGGCGACGCCTCCGGGCCATCCCGCGCTTGTTGTTCGGGCTACGAATCTCGTGACGTCGCTGCAACGCGAGTTCGAAGCCACAGGGCGCTCGGACTCGATATTGGAGGCGGTCGCGCAGGCGCGGGCAGCGGTGGAGGCGATGCCCGAGGATCTGGCCAACCGTGGCGCCGTGCTGGTCACACTGGGCAACGTGTTGCGGACGGCATATCAGAGCTCTGGTCTGGAGACCGCGCTGGGCGAGGCAGGCCGCGTGCTGCTCAAAGCACTAGAGGCAACCCCGGAAGGGCACCCGGACCGTGCCGGAAGACTCAACGACCTCGGCTACACGGCGATGCTGTTGGCCGAACACACTGGGTTACGGGAAGGCTTCGCCGCCGCGTATTCCTTCTTCGAACAAGCAGAGGCCCTTGTTCCTCCGGACCACCCCGGTCGTCTGCTCATCCTGAGCAACCGCGCGGCCATGGCACTGGCCATCTTCAAGTTCGACAAGCGCCCAGAGATCGGAGAGGTCGCCGTGGCGGCGCTGCGGGTGGTGGCACTCAACACGCCGGAAAGCGACCCCTTTCGTGCCTCCCGGCTGTGCAATCTCGGACTCGCGTTGCAGACCCTCGCGGCAGAGCGCGACACGAACGCAGATCTCCTTGAGGAGGCGCGCACTCGTTTCCGAGAGGCTGCGAACCTTGCCTCCGCCTCCACGCTTGTCCGGATCCAGGCCGGACGCGAGCAAGCCCGCTTGGACCTCGCTGCGGGCGCGTTCGAGGCGGCATTGGAGGCCATCGAGCGCGTGGTGGAGTTGATCGACCAACTCGCACCGGCCAGTCTCGTCCGCTCGGACCGGGAATCCCGGATGGCGCGTCTCGACGGGTTGCCCGCGCAGGCTGCCGCCATCGCGCTCGCCGCCGGACGGCCCGGGTGTGCGGTGGAACTGCTCGAACGCGCCCGCGGGGTGCTGGTCGCCGAGGCTCTGGCGCTGCGCGGCGGTGAGTCGGCCCGACTGCGTGCCGCGTACCCGGAGCTGGCGCAGAGCCTTGATTCGGCGCGCGGGACACTGACCGCCCTCGATCAGGGTCCCGAATCCGGCTCGGTCACGGAGATACAGGTGCTGGCGTCCGCGGCTGCCAAGCAGCACGTGGCACAGCAGCGCGATGAGACCCGTGCGGAGATCGAGGACGTACTCAGCCGAATTCGAGCCCTGCCGACCTTCGAAGACTTCCTGCGCCCCGGCCTGACCGAACTGGCCGCGTGTGCTCAGGCGGGCCCGGTCGTCCTCGTGGTCTGCACTCCCGAACGTTGCGACGCGCTGATCGTCACCGGAGACGCGGCGGAGATCGTCCGGCACGTTCCCCTGCCGGACCTGAACCACGCCGCAGTGGTCGAACGGAGCGTCGTGCTCTGGAACGCCAGGCAAAGGGCGGTCAGTCGGGATCTGAGCCCCGAACAGCGCGTTGACCCCGAGCAGGAGATCATGCAGGTGCTGGCGTGGCTGTGGGACGCGATCGCCGAGCCGGTGCTGACCGCGCTCGGCGTTCGAGCCACCCCGGGCAGCGGCGAGCACGAGACGAGGATCTGGTGGTGCCCGGTCGGTGTGGCCGCAGAACTGCCGTTGCACGCTGCGGGCCACCACGACGACCCCGCCGACCGTCCCGGGGGCCGGCGTACCGTGCTTGACCGCGTCGTCTCCTCCTACACGCCGACGCTGCTCGCGCTGCGCGCCGCCGCGACCGCTGATGCTGCCAGCGGACCGACCGGTGAAACCGATCAAACCGCCGATGCACCCGCCGCCACGCCCCTGATCATCGCTGTTCCCGACCTCCCCGGAGCCCCGCTACCGGGAGCCGAGCGCGAAGCCAGCGCTCTCATATCCCTGCTCCCCAATGCACACGTGCTGTCCAACCCCACGCGCGCCGAAGCCCTCGACGCGCTGCCGAAGCACCGGATTGCGCACTTCGCGTGCCACGGCGCCGCGGACCGCAAGCGCCCGCGACAAAGTCACCTGCTCCTGGCCGACCACGAGACCGCTCCCCTGACCGTGGCCGACCTGGTCCAGCTCGAGTTCAGCGCGGACCTCGCCTACCTGTCCGCCTGCGACACCAGCGTCACCGCACCCCAACTCGCCGACGAGGCGCTGCATCTGACCGGCGCGTTCCACCTCCTCGGCTACCGCCACGTCATCGGCAGCCTCTGGCCGGTCGACGACCACATTGCCGCCGACCTGGCCGTCGATGTCTACACCCGACTCGCGGAAGAAGGCACCACGCTGAACACCAAGCGCGCCGCCGAAGCCCTGCACCACGCGGTACGCACCGTGCGTGCCAAGCATCCGACCAGCCCGAGCCTGTGGGCGCCCTACACCCACACCGGCCCGTGAGCCGAAAAGGCCGCAGAGGCCACGGCCCGCCAAGACCGCCGCTCACCGCTGAACGGTCGTGACGCGCCGACCAACCTGGCCGACGCGTCACGACCGCGATGACCACCTACAGCCCCCTCACCCCAGCGCAGACACCTGCCCCGCCGTCAGCGCCGTCGGGAAGATCTGCACGTCGTCCAGGCTCCCCGGCCAGAAGTCCACCTGCTGCGCGCCGAACTTCGCGCGCCCGATAGCCAGCCCGCCGGTTGCCATGTCCGCCGGTGGGACGGTCGTCGTGCCGGCGAGTGTGCCGTTGACGTAGATCGACATGGTGTTCGCCGTCCCATCTCGGACGCCGACGAGGTGGTACCACGTGCCCGTCGTCGGCGAGCCGCCGCCTGGACCGCTGTTGGCGACCGCGCGGGCGTTCGCGTTGCTGAACGCGAACCTGTCGTCGGCGGCGTCGTACTGCAGGAAGAACACGCTGTTCACCGTGCCGTCCTCGCTGACCGCGGTGGCGAACGCGCCCTTCTTGCCCAGGTTGACCCACGCCGCGACGGTGTAGCTGCCGCCGCTGTTGAGCAGCGGTCCCTGCGTCTGCGCGTACTGGTCGGTGCCGTTCAGTTGCAGGCCGCCGCCGTTCGGACCGGACGTGGTCCAGGTGCCGCCGTTCGGCAGCGTCGCGTCATCGCCGTTGCCGGACGTGTCCTTGGCGACGCTGCCGGAGCCGTCGGCCAGCGGCCAGCTTCCCGCCTTGCTGACGACGTTCTGGCCGCAGTCGCCGGCGGTGCTGCCGGCCGCGATCACCTTGGCGTTGGCGGCTGCGAGCTGGGACACGTCCATCTTCGGTTCGCGGCGGTCGTAGGTCCACAGGCCGTTGACCTCGCCCTCGACATCGGTCAGCTGGGTGTAGACGCTTCCGGAGAGCTGGCACTGGGCCTCCACCCGGACCGCGTCGGCCGTCTGGACGAACTTCTGCGTCAGCTGCGTGGTGTCGGCGGCGCCGGCGTAGTTGATGAAGCCCTGATCCCAGTCGTGAGTCGGGATGGCCAGGCCCCAGCCGCCGTGCTCGCCGTCGATGGCGGCGCGGTTGTCCGCGGTGTCGGGCTGCGGGTCGGCCGGGCCGGTGTAGGTGTGCCAGTCGATCACGTTACCGGCGCCGGTGTCGGTGTTCACGCTGCCGCAGCAGTTGAAGCCCGACTCGGCGTCGACGAGCCGGCTCGGGTCGTCGGCGTGCACCTGCGCGGCGGCGAGCTTGACCTCGTCGACCGCGTTGGACACGGTGTTCCGGTCCAGGCCCCAGCCCTCGTTGTAGGGCTCGAACGAGATGATCGACGTCTCCCCGCGCAGGTCCACGGCCATCTGGTGCAGCTGGGACCGGAACGCGGTGTCGTCCGCCGGGGTCGGGGTGTACCCGGAGTTCATCGACGGCATGTCCTGGAGCACGAGCATCCCGGTGGTGTCGGCGTCGTAGTACCACCGCGCCGGCTCGACCTTGATGTGCTTGCGGATCGCGTTGAAGCCCATCGCCTTGGTCTCGGTGACGTCCCACTTCAGGGCGGCGTCGGTCGGCGCGGTGTAGATGCCGTCCGGCCAGAACCCCTGGTCGAGGGTCGCGTCGACGAAGGTCGGCGTGCCGTTCAGCAGGATCTTGCTGACCCCGTTCACCTTTCCGATGCCCACGGTGCGCTCGCCGAAGTACGAACCGACCGGGTCCCACGACCAGCCGTCGGTCAGCGTCACCGTCGCGCGGTACAGGAACGGATCGGACGGCGACCACAGCCGCGGGTTGGCCAGCGGGATGGTGAACGGCGTGTTCGCCGTCCCAGTCCCCTCGGCCACGACTCGCCGGCCGTCGGTGACGGTGACGTGGACACGACCGCCGGCGGAGGTGCCGCTGACGGCGTCCACGGTGACCGAGGCGCCCGCGGTGCTCGGCGCGTTCGGCAGGTTCGGCGTGAACACGACCTGGTCGAGCCGCTTCGCCGAGGTCGGCTCCAGCCACACGGTCTGCCAGATGCCGCTCGACGCGGTATAGAAGATCCCTGACGGGTCGAGCTGCTGCTTGCCCTGCGGCTGGTTGGGCGCGTCGGTGTTGGTGACGCCCACGGTGATCTGCTGCGGCCCGAAGCCCTTGAGCGCCGCGGTGATGTCGGCGCTGAAGGGCAGGTAGCCGCCGGTGTGCGTGGCCACCTGAACGTTGTTCACCCAGACCGTCGTCTGGTAGTTGACGGCGCCGAAGTTGAGCACGACGCGCTGACCGTCGGCGCGCCACGAGGCGGGAACGGTGAACGTGCGCCGGTAGAAGGAGTAGTCGTAGTGCTGCTGGACGCCGGACAGCTCCGACTCCATCGGATACGGCACGACGATCGAGCCGGTCAGGTGCGCGTTGCTCGCCGGCGGCTTCTGGACGTCGGTCGCGCCGGTGCTCTCGGGCAGCCCCTCGAAACCCCACTTGCCGTTCAGCGACTGCCACCGGTCGCGCGTCATCTGCGGGCGGGGGTAGTCCGGCAGCGGGTTGTTCGGGTTGACCTGCGAGGCCCACGGCGTGGTCATGTCCGCCGTCGAGGTGTTGGCCAGACCGCTGTAGAACAGCGGCACGGCCGAGCCGTCGGCGTACGCGGCGCCGCCGGTGCCGTCGTAGCCGACCGTGAGGTCGGTCCAGGTCTTGTAGAGCGGGCCGCCGAGGGTGACGACGAGCGTCGCGGGATCGGCCGGGTCCAGCGCCGCCGAGGAGATGGGGAACCCTGCGACGCTCAGATGGCCGGTCGCCGCCGACGGCCAGGCGGCCAGCGGCTTGCTGAACGTCATCCGGACCTTCGTGCCGTCGGCCGAGAGCGAGGCGTCGGTCAGGGTCGGGACGTAACCCGGCGGCACCGTGAAGGCCGAGGCCGGGACCGGCGCCATCGACTGGCCGGGCGGAGCCCAGGACAGCTGCGCGGAGGCGCCGCCGAAGTCCTGGAAGTACTGCGCCTGCAAGGTGTGCTCGCCCGCGGTGAGGTTCACGGTGGCGGTGATCGGGACGTTCCAGTCGTCGACCCAATGGTCGATGACGGAGCCGCCGTCGATCGTCATCCGGAAGCCGTTGTCCCCGTACCACTGGAAGGTGTAGCTGCCGGTCGTCGGCACATGGATGACGCCGCTCCACTGGATCCCGGCATCCGTGGGGGCGCCGGCGAACTGCTGGAGGCGCGGCAAGAGGTTCGAGAAGTCGATGTTGGGGTCAACGATGGTGTTCTTCACCGGCCCCAGGGTCCAGTCGCTGCCCCCGGGGGTGCCGGTGGCGAGGCCGTACTGGGCTTCGAGGCCCGGGTACTCCGTCGGCGTGCCTGCGTTCGCTACCGCAGACGCCGGTAGGCACAGACCGAAAACGATGGCGAGGGCCATGAACACGGCCGAGAGTCGCAGTGTTCGAGGGGACAGCGTACGGGGTGGCCGATGGCGATGGACGGGCATCAGGCTTTTCCTTCCCGAAACGATCGGGCGGCGACGTTGTCGCGATCTGTTCGCTATTACAACGTTGTACAGAACGCCAGCGAACAACTTCGAACACAAGCCGTCAAGAACTCTTTACTATGTCTTGACTCAGGCTGTTGCGACAGCACGCCGCCCGATCGGAGGCCGGGCAGAGATCAGAACCTCCGAGCGAACGGCAGCGGCTTGCGCATCCGCACCAGAAGCAGCAGCGGGACGAGGACGTAGGGCAGGTTGAAGGCCAGGAACTTGCCCGGGTTCCCGGTCCGCGTCGCGGACTCGCCGAAGAACTCCACGCCGAACACGACGATGCCGGTCAGGGTGACGATCATCGTGGCGTAGATCACCGACGGCAGCTGGATCCAGTTCCGGCCGGTCGTCAGGGCCAGTACGAGGACGATGTAGAAGGGCATGTAGACGAAGGCTGAGAGCCCGGTCACGATGCGCATCCAGTCCGGCGGGTGCATGAACAGCGGGTCGGCGTCGTGGGCGTACCAGTAGTTGGAGCGGACGAAGAAGTTGCCGCCGGGGTGCGAGAAGTCGACACCGACGGTGGGCAGCAGGTCGCTGATGCAGGACGTCACCACGAACGCCGAGAACACGACCGCGAAGAAGACGTCGATCTTGCGCTCCCGAAGGGGGAGGTTCACCGCGTCGGCCATACCTGATCGTAAGGCGGGATGGTACTGCCCTTCCAGGCTCCGGGACCTTACAGTCAGCCCATGGACGCGATCAGGATCTGCTTGTACGTATACGCGGGAGTTTGCTTCGCGACTTGGCTGATGTCGGTTCTCACGAGGGAGTACTCGTGGGTCGATCGCATCTGGTCGGTGGTCCCGCTGGCCTACACCGGGATCTTCGCCGGCGCGGCAGGCTTCCACGACGCGCGCCTGAACGTCATGTTCGCCCTGGTCGCGCTGTGGGGCGTGCGGCTCACCTTCAACTTCGCGCGCAAGGGTGGCTACGCGCGCGGCGGCGAGGACTATCGGTGGGCGGTGCTGCGGGGCCGGATGGCGCCGTGGCAGTTCCAGCTCTTCAACATCTTCTTCATCACGCTGTACCAGAACGCGATCCTGCTGCTGATCACGCTCCCCGCCGACACCGCCCTGCACCACCGCACGTCGTTCACCGTCGCGGACGGCGTCCTGACCGTGCTGTTCGCCGCGTTCCTGGTCGGCGAGACGGTGGCGGACCAGCAGCAGTGGCGGTTCCAGCAGGCGAAGCGCGCCGACCTGGACGCCGGCCGCGAGCCCTCGGCACGCTTCGTCACGACCGGCCTGTTCGGCTCCTCGCGACACCCCAACTTCTTCTTCGAGCAGGCGCAGTGGTGGGTGATCGCGGGATTCGGCGTGGCGGCGGCCCGCGCGGTGCCGGTGACGGTCGTCGGCGCGATCCTGCTGACCGCGCTGTTCATCGGCTCGACCCGCTTCACCGAGAGCATCAGCCTCTCGCGGTACCCGGAGTACGCGGAGTACCAGCGGCGGACGTCGGCGGTGGTGCCGTGGTGGCCTCGGCGCGGGGCAGCGTAGGAAGCCCGCGCAGCCGGGGCTCAGCGAGGGTGTACAGATTCGTTCCGATAACGGGACTTGGCCGCTGTGCCCTTGGAGAATCGTCGCGGACGGCAAATCCATCGAGGAGTCCGATACGGCGGTCGCCGCCCCGGAGGGGAAGATCCTTTTATGTCTGCACGTCTCGACGAGTGCTCCATCGCCGAAGTCACCCCTGAGCTGAGAACACGTATCGAGAGCGGCCGGTTCCGTCGCGTCGTCTTCTCCGGGACGGACTGCTCCGCCACCGCCACCGCCGCCGATGTGATCGGGATGTTCCTCAACACCTCGGGTGCCGAGGTGGAAGTGCACTTCTTCAACGACTTCGACGCCCCGCATCTGGTCCCGCGCTCCGTGGCGGACGATGAGGGGACGCTGTTCATCGTCACCTCCGACGACGGCCACACGGAGGAGGCGGTGCGGGTCTTCCGTGCCCTGGCGGATCGACACCACCGGACGCTGCTGCTGACCTCGGGCGGGCGACTGGCCGAGCTGGGTCGGGAGGCCGGCGTCTCGGTGGCGCGGTGGGAACCTGGCAGGCCGGACCGGCAGTACCCGTTCCTGCACGTCGGCCGGGACGTCGCGATCCTGTTGGACATGTTCCTCCGGCTGGGGCTGGTCAGCCGGGACCATCGAGTCGACATCGCCACCCTGGCGAGCGACCTGGCCGCGGACTTCACCCCGGCCTTGGAGCAGGCGGCGCTGGAGACCGCGCTCCGATCGAGGAACGCGAACATCATCCTGCTGGCGTCACCGAGCTGGTCCACGAGTCTGCTGAAGCTTGCGAAGACGCACTTCACCGAGGCCGGGCCGGATGGGCGACACAGTGTCCTGATGTTCCGCGACGCCGACGACGACGCCTCCGCGCGGCGCAAGATGGACGACCTGGTCGGGCTGCTGACGCGCGACATCCCGCAGAACCGGAACGTGACGCTGAGCGAGATCACGCTCGACCAGCCGACGCTCCTGCGGAAGTACTTCACCGCGCTGGAGTTCGCCCAGCACACGGCATCGCATCTCAGTGATCTGGAGAATCTGGGCAATCTGAAGAATCTGGGCAGGTTCCGCCGCACCGAGCCGCGCGACGTGATCTCCGGACCGGCCGGAAAGCCGTGGCAGCACGCGACCGCGATCCAGGCCACGGCCGCCTGGGTGGAGGCCGTGGGATGAGCGCCGGGCAGGCCGGGATCCACCACCCGGCCGACCGGCCACGCAGTCAGCCGACCGGTCAGCGGCCAGTCGGTCACCAGTCGGCCGATCAGCGGCCAGTCGGCCCACGGCCGGTCGGCCAGCAGCGCGTCAGCCGGCACCCGGCTGGCCGGCCAGTGCGCGACGACCGGTCAGTGCGCGGCGACCGTCACGCTGTTCAGCACCACATCGATCTTCGGGCGCCCGTCCCCGGCCCCGTTGGCGTCGTCCTCGCCGCCGGCGGCGACCTTCGTCACGACGTCCAGACCGGAGGTGATGGTGCCGAAGGGGGTGTAGTTCGGGGGCAGCGCGGCGTCCTTGTAGACGAGGAAGAACTGGCTGCCGTTGGTGCCCGGTCCGGCGTTGGCCATCGCCGCGGTGCCGGCCGGGTAGGTGGCGCCGGCCAGGTTCTCGTCCTGGAACTGGTAGCCCGGCCCGCCGGAGCCGGTGCCGGTCGGGTCGCCGCACTGGAGGACGTAGATGCCCTGGGTCGTCAGGCGGTGGCAGCGGCTGCCGTTGTAGAAGTTCTGGGCGGCCAGGAAATTGAAGGAGTTCACCGCGTGCGGCGCCTTGGCGGCGTTGAGGGCGATGACGATGTCGCCCTGGCTGGTGTGCAGGGTCATCGTGTACGCCTTGGTCTTGTCGATGGTCATCGGCGGCTCGGTGGGCCAGCTCTTGGCTCCGCCCGCCGCGGCGGGGGCCGAGGTCGAGGCGCTGTCCGGAGCGGAGGCGGTGGCGGTGTCCGAGGCGGAAGCCGAGGTCGACGCCGTGTCCGTAGCGGTGTCCGAAGCCGATGCCTGGCTCCCGACGGACGTCGGGGACCCGGCGGCGGAGCCGACCGTGCCGGAGGAGGCGCAGCCCGACAGCAGGAGTCCGGCCACCGCGGCGAACGCGCCGATCCCGGCCATGTGGCGTCGATGAGTCTTCACGCGGGCAGGCTACTGCACGGCTTCATGCGCTCACCCTGCGATCCCCGCCACATGGCGCCGCAGCCGGTCCGCGTGGTCCGCGAGGTCGGCGTCGATCCGTGGCGGCGGCGCGCCCGCGTCGGCGGCCACGCGGCAGTGCAGGAAGGTCGGGGTGCTGACGTGCGTGTGCCGCGCGAGCGCCGTGCGCAGGGCGTCCTCGTCGTCGGCGCGGAGGGTTTCGCCGAAGCCGGAGCCGCGGGCCCACGCACCGAAGTCCACGCCGGCGGACGGGGTCGGCTGGCCGCCGGTGGAGTCGTAGACACCGTCGTCGAGCAGGACGTGCAGCAGCGGGAGGTCCCGGATCGGTCCGGCGACGAGCAGGCCGACGGGGTTCATCATGAGGCTGCCGTCGCCGTCCACCACCACCGCGGGTTCGCCGGTCTGCATGGCGATGCCGATGGCGATCGACGGGGCCAGGCCCATCGAGCCCACCATGTAGAAGTGGTTCGGGCTGTCGCGCAGGTGCCGGGCGATGCGGCAGGTGTAGCCGGTGGTGAAGACGATCGGCGCTTCGGGGAAGGCTTCGATGACGGCCGCGACCGCCGAGGTCTTGTTCATGCCGCCCACCCGAAGGCGTCGGGGGCCACGGTCAGGACCGCGGACCGGTGCTTCGCCGTGGTCAGCTCCGCCAGCTCGGAGATCTGCGAGCGGACCGGGACCGAGGGTTCGAACGTCCTGGACTCCAGGCCGAGGACATCGAGCAGCGGCTGCGTGAGCCGGCCCATGGCGGCGTTCTCGGGGGTCATGTCAGGATGCTGACCTCGAAGGCTGACGACGAACAGCACCCGGATCCCGTACGGGACGACGAGCGAGGCCAGGGCGTTCACCGACTGGCCGAGCCCCGAGTTCTGCATGAGGACCACGGGACGCACGCCGGCCAGCTCCGCACCGGCCGCCAGCCCGACCGCGTTGTCCTCGCGGGGCACCGTGATCAGGCCCGCGCGGCGGGACAGTTCGGAGTACAGCGGGGCCAGGACGCCGCAGGGGGTGCCGAAGTACGGCCCGTAGCCGGCGTCGATGAGGGCGGTCGCGAGATCGGCGGCGAGTCCCGTGGCCGGACCGGTCGCGAGGTCGGTTGCGAGGTCGGTCACGGGCTCGGCGGGATCCACTGGATCCGCGGTCAGGGTGGGTGTGCTCTGATCGGCCATCAGTCGTCTTTCTTCTCGGTGAGTCGCGCGCCGCGGCGGGCGGCGTTCCGTCCGCGCCCGGCGTCGCGCCGCATCCGGGCCCGTTCCGCGGCCCGGTCCTGCGCCCCGGTGTCCGAACCGTTGTCCAGGAAGGCCGCGTACGACCTGATCGTCGGGAGATGGAAGAGGTCCACGACCCGGATCTCGCGGTCGAGGACGGCGCCGAGCCGGGACTGCACCGCGACGATGGCCAGCGAATCCCCTCCGGCCTCGAAGAAGTTCTCGGTCAGCCCGACGTCCGGGCGGCCCAGCACCTCGCGCCAGACGGTCGCGACCAGGCCTTCGGTCGCGGTCGCCGGCACCTGCTCGGCCCCGGTGCGCGGCCGGGCGTCGGGCCGGGCGGCGGGCTCGGAGCCGATGATCCTCGGCGGATCGGACAGGCCCGCGGCGAGGGCGTCCGCATCCGGCAGCGGCGCGGCGGCGAGCGCGGCGTACGGGTCGTCGGTGAAGGCGGCGAGCAGCTGATGGTATCCGGAGATCAGCTTGCTGATTCGGTCGGCGTCGAAGAGGTCGGGGTTGTAGACGAAGGTCACCGTGCAGCCGTCGTCCTCGTCGACGAGGTAGACGGTGAGGTCGAACAGCGAGCCCGGCAGCGACGGCACGACCGGTTCACCGCGGGTCCCGGCGAGCTCCAGCCGGGGCTGGGAGAAGTTGAAGACGTTGAACAGCACCTGGATCAGCGGCCCGCGCGCCGGGTCCCGGGGCAGTCGCAGATCCCTGACGAGCTCGTCGAGGGTGGCCCCCGGGTGGGCCAGCGCCGCCTGGAGTTCGCCGCGGCACTCCCGGACGGCCGTGGCGAAGTCCGCCTCGGCGTCCAGGCGCATCCGGAGCGGGACGATGTCCACGAAGAAGCCGATCAGGTCCTCGAAGGCGGCGTGCCGGCGGTCCGAGACCGGCGTGCCGAGCACCAGGTCGCGGCGGTCCGCCACCCGGGACATGAGCTCGGCGAACGCGGTCAGCAGGATGGTCGCCGGGGTGGTGCCCAGGCGGGCCGACAGTGCGCGGACCCCGCGGTGCACCCCGATCGGCAGCCGGGCCGAGGCCCGGGCGCCGCGCCAGGTCTGCTCCGCCGGCCGCGGCCGGTCGCGCGGCAGGTCCAGGTGGGAGGGCGCGCCGGCCAGGTGCTCGTGCCACCACGCGAGATCGGCGGCGCCCCGGCCGCGCTCGCGCCAGGCGACGTAGTCGGCGAAGCTCGCACGCAGCACCGGCGGCTCGGCTCCGGCGTAGATCCGGCCCAGATCCCGGTACAGCAGGTCCTGGGACCAGCCGTCGAAGACCGCGTGATGCACCGTCATCAGCAGGTAGTGGTCGTCGTCGGCGACCCGCAGCAGCCGGGCCCGCCACAGCGGTCCGGTCGCCAGGTCGAAGCGGGTCCGGGCCTCGTCGGTCAGGGCACTGTCGATAAGCGCGCGCTGCTCGGCCTCGGGCAGTCCGGCCAGATCCTGCACCGGCAGCCGCACGTCGGCTGGCGGATCGACGCTCACCGAAGGCTGTCCCTGGACTACCGGGAAGCGCCAGCGCAGGGGCTCGTGGCGCTCGGTCACGGCCCGCAGGGCGCGGCCGAGCGCGGAGACGTCGAGCGGACCGAGGATCCGCTCGGACATGGTGATGTTGTAGGCGGCGCTGTCCGGGGCGAACTGGTCGATGAACCAGACCCGGCGCTGCCCCGCCGACAGAGCCGGCGCGTGACCGGTGCTGATCTGCTCGATCGCGGTGTCCGGCGCTTCGGCCACGACGGCTGCGAGGCCCGCCGGGGTCCGGGCGTCGAAGACCTCTTCGACGGCCACTTCCCGGCCGAGCCGTTCGCGGATCGCCGCCACCAGCCGCATGGCGGTGAGCGAGTGGCCGCCGGCGTCGAAGAAGTCGTCGTCGGGGGCGGCGCGGGGCACGTCGAGGGCGCGGCACCACAGGTCGCGGACGATGTCGAGCAGGTCCGGCGCGCCGAGGTCCAGCTCGGTCGCGGTCGCGGTCGCGGTCGTGGTCGCGGTGATCGATTCAGCCTCGGCCCGTTCCAGCGCCGCGATCCGCGCGGTGTCCACCTTGCCCGAAGCAGTGGCCGGCAGCCGGTCCAGCACCACCACCCGCGACGGCACGAACGCCGTCGGCAGCCGGTCGGCACACCAGGCGCGCACATCGGCCGCCGACAGCGTGTCAGCCGACGCGACGGCAGCGAGCAGTTCGTACCCGCCGGCCGCCGGCACGGCGAAGGCCGCGGCCTGAACGACCGCCGGATGTGCCCGCAGCACCGTCTCCACCTCGCCCGGCTCGACCCGCTGGCCGCGGATCTTGATCTGCCGGTCGATCCGGCCCAGATGCGTCAGCGTGCCGTCAGGGTCCTGAACCACCCGATCGCCGGTCCGGTAGAGCCGGGCGCCGGGCCGGGACCCGAACGGGTCGGGGACGAACCGGTCCGCCGTGGCCCCGGCGGCGCCGAGGTAACCGCGCGCCAGTCCCGGACCGCCGATCAGCAGCTCTCCCGGCGTACCCGGTGGGACCGGGTCCAGCGCCTCGTCGACGACGTGGACCCGGTGACCGGCCAGCGCACGGCCGATCGGCAGCGGTCCCAGGTGCTCGCCGGCCCCCTCGAAGGCCGTGACCTGGACCGTCGTCTCGGTGGGGCCGTAGCAGTTGAAGAACCTGCGGCCGCCGGCGCTCCAGCGGCCCAGCTGCTCCGGCGGCGGCGCCTCGTCGCCGGTCATCAGGGTCCTGAATTCCGGGTAGTCGGCCGGGTCGAGCAGCGGCAACAGCATCGGCGGCAGCGACCCGAAGGTGACGCGGTGGCCGATCAGGAAGCGCCGCAGGCGCGCGGGGTCGGTGCGGTCCGGTTCGGGGGCGAGCTGCACCGAGGCGCCGACCGCCAGTGGGACCCACAGATCGAGCACCGAGACGTCGAACCCGAACGAGGCGTAAGCCAGGGTCCGGTCATGCTCGGTGAGCCCGAAGCCCTCGACGGTCGCGGCGGCGAGCGCCGCCACGGCGCGCTGGGTGACCACGACGCCCTTGGGCTCGCCGGTGGATCCGGACGTGTGGATGACGTACGCGGCGTGGTCCGGTCCGGCCGGCCCCGGCGCGATGTCCTCGAGCGCGACCGGCAAGGGCTGGATGCCGGTCAGATCCAGCCTCCGGGCGCCGATGCTGCCGATCCCGCCGATGCCATCGCCGCCGCCACCGATGCCACCGATACCGTCGCCGTCGCCGTCGCCGTCGCCGTCACCGATGCCACCGATGCCACCGACATCGCCGAACCCGCCGGCGCCGCCGCCCGGTCCCGGCGCACCGTCCAGCGCCCGAGCACCCGCCGAGTCGACCAGAACGGCCGCCGGAGCAGCGCGTCGGCACAGCCTGAGCAGGCGGTCCGCGGGCTGCGCGGGATCCAGCGGCGCGTACGCCGCACCGGCCAGCATCACCCCGAGCATCGCCGCGACCGTCGCCGGCCGGCGGTCGGCGCAGACGACCACCCGGTCCTCCGGGCCGACGCCGACAGCGGCGAGCGCCGCCGCCACACCCGCCGCCGTACGGACGAGTTCGCGGTACGAAATCCGTAGATCGCCCTGGCTCACCGCGGCCGCGGCCGGTCTGCGCAGCGCCGCGGCAAGCACCAACGCGGGCACCGTGGCGGACTCCGCCCCGGCCGGCGATCGTGGCTTCACCTGGGTGAAAACGGCATGCGTCATCGCTTCAGTTCCCAACGGACCAGCCAACCCCGTGTCCTCTCTCGGCTGTCGTTCCGCCCTTCCTATCAGGCCGGGAGCCGGTGGGAAAGGGGGCTTGCCCGGTCCCAGACCCGCGAGTATTCTCGGCGCCGTTCGTCTTCTGAGATCGAACACCAATGCGATTTGCGGTGTCCGCATGACATATCCGGACACCTCGCACACGGGGTAGTACACGGGGCAGGGGCATGGGTGACGAGGGTTTTGTCGTCGTGCTCGGAAGCGGTTCCTTGGCCAGAGCTACGGCGAACGCCTTGGCGACCGCGAACGGGGCACCATTCGAAGTACGCGTCGTGGCACGCGACGGCGCCGCGATCGCAGACATCTGCGATATTGCGGCCGCTCGGGCCGCGCTCGCGGGTTCACCTGCGGTTTTCCGGCCGGTACCGGTGCCGGGGTTCACGGAGTCAGTGCTCTACGACACTTTCCGGGAGCTGCGTCCGAACGGCGTCTTCCTGTGCGCGTCCCGGCAGTCGCCCTGGGAGCGGAGCACGGATCCGTCGCCGTGGACCGAGTTCGTCCAGCACGCCGGCTACGGCGTCACCGTGCCGTTGCAGGCGCAGTTCGCGCTGGCCGTCGGCCGGGCCGCCGACCGGCTGGGCGCGCGCGGCCGGGGCGGCCGGGCTCCGTGGTTCGTGAACGCCTGCCTGCCCGACATCGTCAATCCTCTGATATCAGCACTGGACGTCCCGGTACTCTGCGGCATCGGCAACGTCGCGATCCTCGCGGCGTTCCTGCAGGCCGCCACCGGGGCCCGGGACCAGACCGAGCTGAGGCTCCTGGCCCACCACTACCACCTGCACGCGCCGCACGACCCGGCCGACGAAGCGCTGGCCTGGCAGGGCGGGACCGCGCTGCCGGACGTCGGCACGCTGCTCGCCGCCGGCCGCCGTGTGGAGCGCCGCGAGCTCAACCAGGTCACCGGGCTCGGGGCCGCGACACTGATCACCGACCTGCTGACCGGCACCGAACGCGCGACGCACCTGCCGGGGCCGGCCGGGCTGCCCGGCGGCTATCCGGTCCTGGTCCGGGACGGCGACGTGCGCCTGCGCCTGCCCCCGGGCCTGGACCGCGAGGCCGCGATCGCCGCCAACCAACGGGCGTCGGTGTTGGACGGCGCCGTCCTTGATGGAAAGCACCTAAGTTTCTCCCCCGCTGCATCGGCCGCCCTGCGGCCGCTCGCGCCGGAGCTCGCCGACGGTTTCGGAGTCGACCGACTCGACACCGCCTGCGAGCAGCTGGCCGAGCTGCGGGCCCGCCTGCGCACGTGACGAGATCCGCACCAGTGCCAGGCGAACAACAGCAGTTCTGAGCAGTTCACTCACGGCAGTTCACATCACGCGCGAAACGACACGATCGAATCCGCACTTTGAGGAGCCCTGATGGTTGCCACCCCACGGGCCGGTTCACCGAACCGCTCCCAGCATGCCAACTTGCTGCTGGACTACCCCGACCTGCTGCCGTCGGCGATAGCCGCCTGCACCGACGACCCGGAGCCGCGGGTGGGCAGCGGGCCGTTCAGCCCCGGCTTCCACCTGCCGGAGGCCGGCGACGACGTCCGCGCGTTCTTCGGCGCGGCGACCGCGCGCTGGCAGGAGCTGGGCCACTACCAGGACCACCGCGTGACGCTGCTGGACCTGACCGGGAACCCGGGCACCCAGACCACCAAGACCTTCGCCTCCCTGCTGATCGTCGCCCGGGCCGTGGAGTACATCCGCCGCACCGGCGAGTCGGTGATGATCTTCTCGCCGACCTCGGCGAACAAGGGCACGGCGCTGCGCGACGCGGTGCTGCGCGCGCTCGACGCCGGCCTGGCCGAGCCCGAGCAGCTGCGCGTCACCACCGTCGCGCCCCGCGGCTGCCTGCCCAAACTGCGCGGCAGCCGGCTCTCGACCGATCCCGCGCTGCGCGCGCTCAACCCGGTGCTGGTGTATCCGGGGGCCGAGCCCGAAGGGGTCAAGGCGATCGGGCGCGAGTTCGCCGACCGCAACGCCGACCGGGTGCTGACCGAGCAGGGCTGCCGGCTGTGGTTCTCCCTGGAGTTGGCCAACTATCTGGTCGCCGACACCGCGCGCGCGTTCTTCGAGCAGACCGTCGACCCGATCCGCGCCGACGGCCCGCAGCGGCTGCACGCGCACGCCGTCTCCAGCGCCTTCGGCCTGCTCGGCTACCACAAGGGCCTGGACGTGCTGGAGTCGGCGGGCCGGTTCGACCCGGCGCTGCGCCCGGCCAGCCTGCTGGTCCAGCACCTGGGGACGCCGGACATGGTCCTGAACCTGCGCCACGGGGACTTCGACCGGTCGAGTCTGCCCGCCTACTCCATGGACGGCGGCCTGTACCGGCAGGACAGCGACCCCCGGTTCCCGCAGACCACGTTCGACCCGGACGAGGTCCTGGACCCGACGTTCTACACCCACGCCCCCGCGACCTCGCCGGCGATGAACGCCATCATCAAGGGGCACGGCGGCGACGGGATCGTGGTCTCGCTGCACGAGTGCCTGGAGCGGTACCCGTTCGTGCGCGAGTGGCTGGCCCCGACCGGACGGCCGCTGCCCGCCGACCCGCGCACGCTGCGCGAATGGTCGCTGACCATGGCACTCACCGGAGTGCTGAACGCCATCGACCGCTCCCTGGTCGACCCGGGCCGCGACGTGGTGGTGCACGGCTCCGGCAGCTACACCACCGCCGACTTCGAGCCGCTGGCCGCCGACGCGGTGACCGAGGTGCGCGACGCCGGCGACATCGCGGCGGCGCTGCTGGGCAGCCGATGACATCCGAACTGCGGGGACCAGTCGAGGATGAGGCGGACCTGCGGTTGGACCTGCCGGACGCGGTGCTGGCCGGCGAGGCGGACGGCGAGACCGTCGGCCGGTCCGGCCCCGAAGCAGGCGACCGCCCGGCCCGGGGCACGCTCGGCGAGGCGATTCCGAGGCCGCGCAACAGTGCCCGAACGGCAGGCTCGGTTGCCGTGCCGGTCAGCGGCCCGGTTGCCGATCAGGCTCCCGATACAGCTCTGAATCAGGCTCCGGACCCGGCGAGCGCCCACCGCGCATCGCCGGACTTCGTGCCCTTCGAAGCCTCCGACGAGACCATCGCGCAGCGCTTCGCCCGCCAAGTCGCGCTCGGCCCGGACCGTCCTGCGGTCCTCGGCGACGACCGCCGGCTCAGCTACGCGGACCTGGCGGCCGAGGCCGGCGGGATCGCCGCGCTCATCGCAGGGCACGGCGGCCCCGGCGACCGGGTCGGTCTGCTGATCGAGCACGGCCCGGCGATGATCGCCGCGGTGCTGGGCACGCTCGGCGCGGGCCGCTGCTACGTGCCGCTGGACCCGGAGTTCCCCGCCGACCGCCTGGCGTACATGGTCGCGCGCTGCGACATCTCGCTGGTCGTCGCCGACCAGGCCAACGCGGCCAAGGCCGCGGAGCTCGCGCCGCCAGTGGTATTGACCGAGCAGGCCCGGCCCGCGCCCTACCAGCCAGTGGACGCCGACCCGCGCGATCCGGCCTACGTGCTGTTCACGTCCGGTTCGACCGGGCGGCCGAAGGGCGTGGTGCAGAACCACCGCAACGTCCTGCACGGCGTGCGCAACCACATCACCAACCTCCGCATCGCCCCCTCGGATCGTGTCAGCCTCCTGACGTCGTTCGGCTTCGACATGGCCGTCACCGACCTGTACTCGGCGATCCTGTCCGGCGCCGCGGTGGTCCCGGTCGGCGTCCACCGGCACGGGCTCGCAAAGCTGGCATCCGCGATCGCCGAGCACGAGGTGAGCGTCTACCACTCCACGCCGACCGTCTTCCGCTATCTGACGGCGGAGCTCGGCGCGGGCCGGTGTCTGCCCTCGGTGCGTGCGGTGGTCCTCGGCGGCGAAGCCGTGACCGCGCTGGATCTGGCCGCGGTGCGCCGCTCCTTCGCCCAGGACTGCGTTCTGGTCAACGGCTACGGCGCGACGGAGGCCAGCTTCGCGGTCCAGAACCACGTGCCACCCGGCGTCCCCGCCGCTGAAGCGGTCCACCACGAAGTGGTGCCGATCGGCAGGAGCCTGCCCGGCTACGAGATATTGCTGCTGGACGAGCAGGACCGGCCCGCCGAAGCCGGGCAGATCGTGATCCGCAGCCGGTATCTCGCACTCGGCTACTGGCAGGAGCCGGAGCTGACCGCCGAGAAGTTCACCCACGAGAACGGCGACGGCGACACCAACGACCACGACACCAGCTACCGCGACGGCATGCGCCTCTACCGCACCGGCGACCTGGCCCGGCGGCTGCCGGACGGCCGCATCGTCTACGCCGGACGCGGCGACCGCCAGGTGAAGGTGCGCGGCAATCGCGTCGAGCTCGGCGAGGTCGAAGCACACCTGGCCGCGCTGACCGGCGTGGTCCGGGCGGTCGCGGTGTCCCGGACCGACGCGGCCGGGGCGGTGGAGATCATCGGCTACGTGCAGGCGACCCGCGCAGGGACCGACCTGGAACCAACCACGCTGCGGACCGAACTCGCCGAGCGGGTGCCCGGGTACCTGGTGCCCGCACGCTTCGTGGTCCTCGAAGCGTTCCCCCTCACCTCGACCGGCAAGGTGGACGTGGCCGCACTCCCCCTGCCGACGCACCCCGGCACCGGTCCGGCCCCGACGACTCCCACCGAGCGGGCCGTCGCGCAGGTGTGGTGCGCCGTCCTCGGCCTGGACCGGGTCGGGACCACCGACAACTTCTTCGACCTCGGCGGCAACTCGCTGCACCTGGCCCGGGTCCGGCAGCGGCTGGACCGCGACCACGGTCTGTCCGTCCCCACGATCAGCCTGTTCGAGTACCCGTCCGTGGGCACGCTGGCCGCGCATCTGGACGCTGGCGAGGCCCCCGACACCGACGGCGTCGCCCGCATCGCCGACCGCCTCGCGCAGCGGCGCACCGCCCGGGCCCGGTCGGCCGACGCCCGGCGCACCGAGGCGGCGGGATGAGCGCCGTGACCGGTGAGGAGATCGCGGTGATCGGGCTGGCCTGCCGGTTCCCCGGGGCGCCGGACGTCTCGACGTTCTGGCAGAACCTGGTCGCCGGCGTCGACTCGATACACGACTACACCCGCGAGGAGCTGCTGGACCTGGGTATCGGCCCGGGCCTGCTGGACGACCCCGCACACGTGCCGGCCGGCGGCCGGCTGCCGGGCGTGGAGGACTTCGACGCCGAGTTCTTCGGCTTCGGCCCCGGCGAGGCGGCGCTCACCGACCCGCAGCACCGGCTGTTCCTGGAGGCGAGCTGGACCGCGCTGGAGGACGCCGGATACGACCCGGCCACCTACCCGGGCCCGGTCGGCGTGTTCGGCTCGGCGTCGGTGAACCGGTACTTCCAGTTCCACCTGTTCGGGAACCCGGCGGTGTCCCGGGTCGGCCGGGACGACTGGGAGGGCCGGCTGCTGGAGCGTCAGGCCGCTGACTATCTCCCGGCGCAGACCGCGTACCGGCTCGGGCTGACCGGACCGGCCCTGGCCGTGCAGTCGGCGTGCTCCGGATCGCTGACCGCGGTGTGCCTGGCGGCGCAGAGCCTGGGCGACTTCCGGTGCGACCTGGCCCTGGCCGGCGGGGTGAGCGTGACCTGGCCGAGGTACCGGCACACCGCTGGCGGGTTGGTCGCGCGCGACGGGCGTTGCCGCGCCTACGACGCCTCGGGCACCGGAGCCGGCTACGGCAGCGGCGTCGGCGTGGTGGTCCTGAAACGGCTGGCCGACGCCGAGGCCGACGGCGACCACGTGCACGCGGTCCTGCGCGGCTGGGCCCTGTCCAACGACGGCGCCCAGCGCGCCGGGTTCGCCGCGCCCGGCCTGTCCGGCCAGACCGACGCGGCCGCGGAGGCGATGGCCGTGGCCGAGGTCGAGGCGGACGAGATCGGCCTGGTCGAGGGCAACGGCGGCGGGACGGTCTGGGGCGACACGATCGAGGTCCAGGCCCTGACGCGAGCCTGGCGGGCGGCCGGCGCGCGGACAACGGCGGCCTGCGCGCTGGGCTCGGTGAAGACCAACATCGGGCACCTCGACGCGGCCTCCGGCGTGGCCGGTCTGATCAAGGCGGTGCTGGCCGTCCGGGAAGGGATGATCCCGGCGAGTCTGCACTTCGACAAGCCGAACCCGGAAGCCGGCCTGGAGGACAGCCCCTTCTTCGTGCCCACCGAGACGATCGCGTGGCCGGCCGATTCACCGAATCCGCGACTGGCCTCCGTCTGCGCGGCCGGGCTCGGCGGCTCCAACGCGCACGTGATCGTCGAACAGCCGCCGGTGCGCCCGGCGGCCGAACAACGGCCCGGACCCTGGCCGCTGCCGTTGTCGGCGGCGTCGCCGCAGGCCCTGGCCGAGCAGATCAAGCGGCTGCGCACCTACCTGACCGACCATCCCGACCTCGATCTCGCCGACGTCTCCTTCACCCTGGCCATGGGACGCAGAGCATTGCGACACCGGTTCGCAGTGGTCTGTGGCGGTGTCGCCGAGGCCATCGCGGCGCTCGACCCGGAGTCGGACCCGGATCCCGAGCCGGGAACGGTGGCGGAGCTGGCCCGGCAGTGGATGCTCGGCACCGACGTTGACTGGCGCGGCGCGGTCTCGGGTCGCCGCATTCCGTTGCCCGGCTACCCCTTCCAGCGGGTCCGGCACTGGATCGACCTGCCTGAGGAAATCGGCGCGACCGCCGACCGGCCCGGAGCGAACGCATGACCGCGCCGATGTGGTTCTCCGAAGCCACCGCCCACGACGCCGGCCAGTCCGCCGACCTGTTCTGCCTCCCCTACGCGGGCGGCGGCGCCTCGGTGTTCCGGCGCTGGCCGGCGTCGTTCATTCCGGACATCAGGGTCCTGCCGGTGCAGCTTCCGGGCCGGGAGACCCGGATCGCCGAGCCGCCTGAGTTCGACGCCGCCGAGGTCGCGGCAGCGATCGCGGACCGGGTGGACCGGCCGTTCGCACTGTTCGGGCACTCCCTCGGCGGCCGGCTGGCCTTCGAGGTGGTGCGCGAGTTCCGCCGGACCGGCGCTCCGTTGCCCGCAGCGGTCTACGTCTCCGGGTGCCGGCCGCCGGATGTGCGCGCCGACGGGCCCTTCGACAAACTCTCGCAACTGGACGACGCGGAACTGCTGGAGCGGGTCGTCCAGGGCGGCGGCGTTCCGGAAGGAGTGCTGGCCGAGCCGGAGCTGTTGGACCTGCTCCTGCCGACCCTGCGCGCCGACTTCGGGTGGCTGGACGACTACGTGTACCGGGCCGAGTCCCCGCTTCCGGTCCGGATCACCGCCTTCGCCGGACAGACCGATCGGGCAGCCACCCCGGACGCGATGGCCGGCTGGGCCCGCCACACCACCGCCGGGTTCGCCCTGCATCCGCTGGCCGGCGGGCACTTCTTCCTCCACGACCAGATCCCCCGGATCGCCTCGGTGATCCGCTCCGATCTGCGAGCCCTGACCCACGCGGGAGGCCGCCGATGACTGGCGCACAGAACACTGGCGCCCACCGCGTCCCGCTCGGCGACACCGGATGGTCGGTGTGGCGCGAGGTGCTGCTGCGGACCACCGGGTTCCCGGCCGACGGCCTGGACCGGTTCGGCGCGGCGCCCGCCGCCGCAGCCGCCGACGCCCTGCTGGCCGGCCCCGCCTCCGACGCCGCGCTGCGCGCCGGCCTCGACCGGGAGCTGGCGGCGGCCGCCGCGGCCGAGTCGGCGCAGATCGCCGGGATCGTCGCCGATCCGCTCTTCCGCGAGGCCCTGGCCTGGCAGAACAGCTCGATGCAGGCCTGCCTGGACAGCCTGGCCTCCGGCCGCCCGACGAAACGCAGGATCCTGCGAAGGCGGGAGCGGGCCATCGCCCGGTACTGGCAGCGGTACTGCGCGAAGAACGAGACCATCGGCTTCTTCGGACCGGTGTGCTGGGGGTCGATCGACGCGGACGAGGCCGCCGTGGTGCGCGCCGACGCCGGCCCGGCCCTGGTGCGGGACCGGAAGATCTTCTTCGAGCACTGGGCCCTGGACGCCTACGCGCAGACCCTCGTCGCGGATCCGGAGATCCGCGCGTTCCTGCCTCCGGCACTGCTGTCGCACTTCACCCTGGACGGGGACACCGTGCTGCGTCCGGCGCAGCCGCCGCTGGCGCTCCTGCCCGCCGAGGCCGAGCTGGTCCGGCGGTGCACCGGCGCGCCGGCCGCGACCGTCGTCGCGAGCCTGGTCGAAGACAGTGTTCTGCGACGTGCCGAGGACGGTTCGGCGATGCTCGGCCGACTCGTCGAGCGCGGCGTCCTGACCTGGGACGCCGACCTGCCGATCGGCCCCGGCTGCGAGACCGTCCTGGCCGGCCGGATCGCCGCGATCGCCGACGACGCGGCGCGCGCCCGGGCGCTGGCCGGCTTCCAGCGGCTTCAGGACGCCCGGGACAAGGTCGCCGCGGCGGCCGGGGAGGCCGAGGCGGTGCGCTCGGCGCTGGAGTTCCTGGCCGCCGAGTTCGTCGCCCTGACCGGCCGGGACGCCACCCGGAGCGCGGGCCAGACCTACGCCGGCCGGACGCTGTGCGTCGAGGACACCGTCCGCGACCTCGACGTGGTGGTGGGCCGGCGGCTGCTCGACGACGTCGCGGCGCCGCTGGAACCGCTGCTGCTGGCGGCGCGCTGGCTCAGCGCGGAGTTGGCGCGGACGCACTCGGAGGCGTTGCGCGCACTGTTCGACGACCTGGCCGAGGCCGAGCCGGGCAAGCCGGTGAACCTGGCCGACCTGTGGTTCCTGGCGCAGGGGCTCTGGTACGGCAGCGGGCCGCGGCCGGTGGACGCCGTCGCCGCCGACTTCGCCCGGCGCTGGTCGGCACTGTTCGGGCTCGATGATTCGAGCCCTGGCGAATCCGGTCCGGCCGAAGTCGCAAAGGACCAGGCCGACATCACCCTGTCCGCCACCGAGGTGACCGCGCGCGCCGTGGAACTGTTCCCGGCCGAGAACCCGGGCTGGTCCGCCGGCCGGCTGCACAGTCCGGATCTGCAGATCTGCGCGCCGAGCCTGGAAGCCCTCAACCACGGCGACTACCTGGTCGTGCTCGGCGAGCTGCACGTGGCCTGGGCCACGTTCGACTGCTCCGCGCTCACGGTGTGCCATCCCCGGCCCGAGGACCTGGCCGCCGCGCTCGCCGCGGATCTCGGCGAGCACCGGGTCCGGCTGCTCTACCCGACCGACTGGCCGCGGACCACCTCGCGGCTCATGGACAGCCTGGACGGCCCGACCGACCGCCGGCTCGGCATCGCCGCCGCGCCCGGCGCCGACCGGGAGCACCTGCTGCCGGTCACCTCGGTCACCGTGGCCGACGTCGGCGGCGAACTCCTCGCGAGCGCTCCGGACGGCCGCACGTGGCCGCTGCTGGAGATCTTCTCCACCTTGTTGGCGACGCACGCGGTGGACGGCTTCAAGACCACGGCGGCCGGCAACACCCCGCGGATCACCGTGGACCGGCTCGTGGTGGCCCGGCGGACCTGGCGGACCACGGTCGGCCGGACCGGTCTGGCCGAGGCGTCCGGGGAAACCGACCAGTACCTGGCCGCGCGCGCCTGGCGCGCTGCTCTGGCGCTGCCGGACCGGGCCTTCGTCAAGGTCGGCACCGAGGTGAAGCCCTTCTACGTCGATCTGACCAGTCCCACCCTCGTCTCCATGCTCTGCCAGACGATCCGCCGCGCGCAGGAGGTCGCGGGCCCGGAGGTGTCCGTCACGGTCAGCGAGATGCTGCCGGGCACGGACCAGGCGTGGGTCCCGGACCGGGCCGGCCGCCGCTATTTCAGTGAACTGCGTTTGCACATCACCGACCCAGAACCAGCGCCGCCCTCTGGCGCCCAGCGATCGGAGGACCGCGATGCCGGCCACCGTTGATGCCGAACCCCTCGACGACTTCTCGGAAGGCGTCGAACCGATCGCGATCGTGGGGATGGCCGCCCGGGTCCCCGGCGCGGACAACATCGACACGTTCTGGCAGAACCTCGTCGACGGCGTCGAGTCCATCACCTTCTTCTCCCGCGAGGAGCTGTTGGCCGCCGGCCTCGATCCGGACGAGATCGACGAACCCGGCTACGTCCCGGCCGCCCCGATTTCCGACCACATGATGGACTTCGACCACGACCTGTTCGGCATGTCGCCGCGCGAGGCCGACATCGCCGACCCGCAGCACCGGATGTTCCTGGAGACGGCGCACAGCGCGCTCGAGGACGGCGGCTATGACCCGGCCCGCTACCCCGGGACCATCGGCGTCTACGCCGGGACCGGCGCGGACGCCTACATGTGGCTGAACCTGAAGGCCGACCCGCAGCTGTGGTCGGCGATCGCCGGCGGGCTGTCGATCGCGACGTCGAACCAGCCGGACTACGTGGCGACGTCGGTCTCCTACAAGCTGAACCTGCGCGGTCCGAGCATGACGGTGCACACCGCCTGCTCGACGTCGATGGTCGCGATCCACCTGGCGGCCGAGGCGCTGCGCAACGGCGAGTGCGACATGGCGCTGGCCGGCGGGGTGTGCGTGGAGCTGCCGTACATCACCGGCTACCAGGCGGTCGAGGGCTACACCTCGCCCGACGGCCACTGCCGGCCGTTCGAGGCCCGGGCCGCCGGCACGCTGTGGGGCAGCGGCGCAGGGGTGGTCCTGCTCAAGCGGCTGGACCAGGCGCTCGCCGACGGCGACTACATCAGGTCCGTGATCCGCGGCGAGGCGGTGAACAACGACGGGTCGGCGAAGGTGGGCTTCTCCGCGCCGAGCGTCGAGGGCCAGACCGAGGCGGTGGCCCAGGCGGTCGCGGTGTCCGGGGTCGACCCGCGGAGCATCGGCTACGTCGAGGCGCACGGCACCGGCACCGCGCTCGGCGACCCGATCGAGGTGGCGGCGCTGACCGCAGCCTACGGGCACGGCAGCGCCGAGCGCGGCTGGTGCGGACTGGGCTCGGTCAAGTCGAACATCGGCCACCTGAGCCAGGCCGCGGGCGTGGTCGGGGTCATCAAGGCCACGCTGGCGCTGCAGCACCGGCTGATCCCGCCGACGGTCAACTTCCAGACACCGAATCCGGCGATCGACTTCGACGACACCCCGTTCCATGTGGTGTCGAACCTGACTGTATGGGACAGGGACGGGGACGGCGGGCCGCGGCGGGCCGGCGTCAGTTCGTTCGGGATCGGCGGCACCAACGCGCACCTGATCCTGCAGGAGGCGCCAGCCGCCGGGACCGCCGGAAACACCGCGACCACCGAGCGCGCGGCGGACCGGCCGCCCCGGCTGCTGACCCTGTCGGCCCGCACCGCGCCGGCCCTGGCCGCGGCGGCCACCCGGCTCGCCGACCATCTGGCCGCGAACCCCGAGCTCGACCTGGACGACGTGGTCCACACGCTGCGGGTCGGCCGGACCCGGCATCCGCAGCGGGCCGCGGTCGTCGCCGCCGACGCCGCGGACGCGGTCGCCGCGCTGCGGGACCAGTCCCGGCTGCTCACCGCGCGCGCCGAGGGCACCGCGCCGTCGGTCGCGTTCATGTTCTCCGGCCAGGGCTCGCAGTCCGCCGGGGCCGGCGCGCGGCTGTACCGCAGCGAGCCGGTGTTCGCCGCCGCTGTCGACGAGTGCTGCGAACTGCTGCGGCCGCACCTGGACGTGGATGTCCGGGACCTGATGTGCGCCGAGGGCGAGGCGCTGGCGGCGGCGCAGGACGCGCTGCGCGAGACCCGCGTCACCCAGCCGGCGCTGTTCGTGATCGAGTACGCGCTGGCCGAGCTGTGGCGCAGCCGCGGCGTCCGGCCGGCCGCGATGATCGGCCACTCCATCGGCGAATACGTCGCGGCCACCTTGTCCGGGGTCTTCGAGCTGCCGGACGCGCTGCGGCTGGTGGCCGGACGCGGCGCGCTGATGCAGTCGGTGGCGCCCGGCGCGATGCTCGCGGTGTCCCTGGACGAGGCCGAGCTGCGCGATCTGCTCCCGCCGGAGCTGTCGCTGGCGGCGGTGAACGGGCCGCGCGCGTGCGTGGTGGCCGGGCAGACCGAGGCGGTCGAGGCGTTCGCCGCGCGGCTGGCCGCCGGCCCGGCCAAGGTCCAGACCCGGATGCTGCGGACCTCGCACGCGTTCCACTCGGCGATGATGGACCCGGTCGTCGAGCAGTTCGCCGCGCTCGTGGAATCGGTCCCGCGCCGGGCGCCGCAGACTCCGTTCCTGTCCAACGTGACCGGGGACTGGATCACCGCCGAGCAGGCGCAGGACCCCGGGTACTGGGCCGGGCACCTGCGCGGGACGGTGCGGTTCGGCGACTGCGTGGCCCGGCTGCTGTCCGAGGGCACTTGGACGCTCCTGGAGTGCGGTCCGGGCCGTCAGCTCGCCGGCCTGGCCCGGATGCAGACCGACCGGACCTCGCCGCCGCTGGCGAGCCTGCCGGGCAAGCCGGAGACCGAGCTCGTGGACTTCGAGCGCACCACCGGCGCGCTGTGGACCGCGGGCGTCCCGGTCGAGCTGCCGGAGGTCGGCCGCCGGATCCCGCTGCCGACGTATCCGTACCAGCGGGTGCGGCACTGGGTCGATCCGGTGCCCGAGGCCGCCGGCGCGCACACCGGCCCGAGCCGCCCCCAGCGGGGCGGAACGGCACCGGTCAGCCGGTGGTTCGCGGTGCCGACCCGGCGCCAGCTGCCGCCCGACCCCCGGGTCGAGGACTTCGACAGCGCTCTGGCGTTCGTGGCCGGGCCGCGCGGTGCGGAGCTGGCCGCCGAACTGCGGCGGCGGGGCGTGGCGGTGACCGAGGTCCGGCCGGGCACGGTGTTCGACCGCGACGGCGCGGTGGTCACGCTGCGCACCTCGGAACCAGAGGACTACCGGGCCCTGGTGGCCGGCGGGCTGCCGGGGCGGATCGTGCACGCGTGGGCCCTGGACGGCGAGGCCGCCGGGTCCGACCTGGCCGCCGCGGCGCTGGCCCAGGAGCACGGCTTCCTCAGTGTCCTGACGCTGGTGCAGGCGCTGGTCGCGGACGAGCAGAGCGCGGGTGTGCACCTGGACGTGGTGTCGGCCGGGGCCGAGGACGTGCTCGGCGGCGATCTGACGCGGCCGGAGCACGCGACGCTGGCCGGCATCACGCGAGTGCTGCCGCTGGAGATGCCTGAGCGCACGGTGCGGCGGATCGACGCGGATCCGGCGGGTTCGGCTGGTGAACTGGTCGCCGAACTACGGCGGCCCGCAGGTGCGGAGACCGTCGCCCTGCGCGGTGGAAGGCGCTGGGCCATCGACTACGAACAGGTCGAGGTGCCGGACGCCCCACAAAATCAGGAGACTGAGACAGCCGAAGGCCCGCGCTGGCTGATCACCGGCGGCACCGGAGGCATCGGCATCACCCTGGCCGAGGACCTGGTCAATCGGACCCGGGCGCGGGTCGTGCTGCTGGCCCGCTCCCCGCTGCCCGATCGGACCGCCTGGGACGACCACCTCGCCGTCTACGGGACCGCCGACCGGACCGGCCGCACCATCACGGCCGTCCGCCGCATGGAAGCGCTCGGCGGCGAGGTCCTGGTGCTGGCCGGCGACGTCGCGGATCCGGCGGACCTGCGCCGGGTCCGGGAGCGGATCGTCGAGCGCTTCGGCGGGCTGGACGGCATCGTGCACGCGGCCGGCGTGGCCGGCGGCGGCATGCTGGAGATCAAGGAGCGGGAGACCGCGCTGGCCGTGCTCGAACCCAAGATCTCCGGCACGCTCGCGCTGTTCCAGGCCTTCGGCGACCTCGACCTGGACACCGTGGCCCTGTGTTCCTCGGTGACCTCGGTGGCCGGCGGCTTCGGGCAGGTCGACTACTGCGCGGCCAACGCCTTCCTGGACGCCTACGCGCGCAGCGAGCACGGCTGGAAGGCCAAGGTCGTCTCCCTGAACTGGGGCGGCTGGCTGGAGGTCGGCATGGCGGTGGAGACACCGCAGCCGGGCGCGGCGGCGACCGCGACCGCCGCCGTCCGGCTCCCGGGCCAGGGCGTCGCGATGGACCACCCGGTGCTGACCGAACGCGGCGCGGGCTGGGCCCGCGGCCTGGTGTCGGCCGCGAGGCACTGGGTCCTGGCCGAGCACCGGATCGACGGCGTCCCGGTCCTGCCCGGCACCGGCCACCTGGAGTGCGCCCGGGCCGCCATCGGCGGGGACCCGGAGCGCCCCGCCGAGCGCGTGCTGGAGCTGCGCGACGTGGCCTTCGTCGAGCCCTTCGCCGTTCCCGACGGCACCCTCGCGGAGTACCGCGTGCAGTGGTCGGACGGCACGTTCCGCACAGTCAGCGTCGCCGGCGGCCGCACCCGGGTGCACGTCCGGGGCGCCTACGGCTGGATCGACCCGGGCCCGGCGCCCCGCCACGACCCGCAGGCGATGGCCGAGCGGTTCACGAAGGTCGACGCGGCGGTCGCCGAGACCGAGTCCGGGCGGACCAGCATCCTGACGTTCGGCCCGCGGTGGGAGTCACTGGCCGGGCACCACGTCGGCGACGGCGAGGAACTGGCGCTGATCGCGGCGCCGGAGGCCGCCCTCGGCGACCTGTCCCGGTGGGACCTGCACCCGGCGCTGCTCGACGTCGCGACCTCGTTCGGCTCCTCCCGCGGCGAGGGCTCCTACCTGCCGCTGGGCTACGGCAGCCTGCTCGTGCGGGCCCCGCTGCCGGCCCGGTTCCACGCGCACATGACCTACCGCGGCGACGCCGGCACCGAGGTGCTGGCCTGCGACGTGACGCTGTTCGACGAGTCCGGCCGGGAACTGGCCGCGATCGGCGACTTCGTGCTGCGCCGCGTCGACCCCGGCGCGGTCGCCGCCGACCTGGCCGGCGCCGGACCGGAGGCCCGGGTGGTGGAGCAGGGTCCTGGCACCGGCGGCGGCATCGCGCCCGCCGACGGCGCGGAGGCGTTCGCCCGCGTCCTGGCCACCGATCTCGGGGCGCAGGTCGTCATCCATCCGCGGCCGGTCGCGGAGATCATCGCGCGGGTCCAGCAGGAACGGCCCGAGACCATGGCCGACGGTGTCCAGGGCTCGGGCTCGACCTCGGCCGACGGCTCGGACGGCGAGGCGCGCGCCCTGGACGGGGCCGGTTACGTGGCCCCGCGTACCGAAGTGGAGCGGGCGCTGGCCGAGAGCTGGATGGAGGTCCTGGGCGTGCCCCGGGTCGGGGTCGAAGACGACTTCTTCGAACTCGGCGGCAACTCCCTGATCGCGGTCCAGCTGGTCACCCGGATGCGCAAGGCCGTCGGCGTCCGGCTGCCGATGCGCAGCCTGTTCGAGACCCCGACCGTCGCCGGGCTCGCCGCCCGGGTGGAGCAGATGCGGACGGACGACGGACCGGCACCGACCACCATCCCGCGCATCCCGCGCGCCTGAGGCCTGAGCCCTGAAGGAGGCAACCGACATGGACGACTACACGGTCGTGGTGAACGACGAGGAGCAGTACTCGGTCTGGGCGGCCGGCCGCTCGCTGCCCGCGGGATGGCGCGAAGCCGGGTTCACCGGTCCGAAGGAAGCGTGCCTGGCCCACATCGACGAGGTCTGGACCGACATGCGGCCGCTGAGCCTGCGCGAGGCGATGGCCGCCGATGACTGAGCCGAGCACGGGGTCGAGCGCGGGGTCGAGCGCGGGGTCGAGCGCGGGATCCAGCATGGGATCGAGGACAGGACCGAGTACGGGATCTGGCACGGAAACCGGCACGGGACCGAGCACCCCGGTGCCCGGAGTCCCCGGAGTCCCCGGAGTCCCCGGAGCCCCCGGCGGCGCCGACGCCGACTGGGCCCCGGGCGGCCCGGCGTGGCGGACCGCCGTCATCGTCCTGCGCGAGGCCGGGATCGCCTGGATCCCGCCGTTCGCGGACGCGATCCGGGCCTGCGGCGGCCGCCCGGTGCTGCTGACCGGCGCCGTCGCCGACGCCGAGCGGGACGCACTGGCCGCGCTGGTGGAGCGGATCGTGACCGTCGCAGACCCCTACGACGTCGAGGAGTCGGTCGCGGCGATCACCGCCGCGTGCGGCCCGGGCAACCCGCCGACCGGCGTCATCACCTGGTCCGACGCGGCCATCGTGACCGCCGCGCGGACGGCGGCGGCGCTCGGCGTGGCCCGCACCGACCCCAAGGTGCTGGAGCTGGCCCGGAACAAGTACGCGGTACGGCGCGCGCTGCGCGAGGCCGGACTGCCGACGCCCGGCTTCGCCCTGATCTCCGGTGCCGACCAGGCCGAGGCCGTGGCCCGCGAAGTGGGGCTGCCTGCCATCGTCAAGCCGGTCAACGGTTCCGGCAGCCACCTGGTGCGCTGCGTGCACTCGGCCGCCGAACTGGCAGCCGCCTACGAAGAGCTCGCCGCCCGGATCCCGGCCGGCGAGCTGGCCGACAACTACAAGGTCGCGCTGGGCTCCATCGACCCGGCCCGGCAGTTCCTGGTCGAGGGCCGGCTGCGGGGGCCGGAGGCCAGCGTGGACGTGGTGATCCGGGACGGCGTCGTCGAGGACTTCGGGCTCGTCGGGAAGTTCCTGATGGACGACAAGTTCTTCGAGCTCGGCCTGGTGAAGCCGCCGCTGGACGTGCCCGAGGACCGGACCGGGCCGATGGTGGCGGCCGCCTGCGCCGCCGCCCTGGCGCTGGGCCTGGACCAGACCGTCGCGCACATCGAGGTGATGGACGACGAGGTGCTGGGGCCGGTCATCGTGGAGGTGAACCCGGGCCGGCCCGGCGGCGCGCTGGTCGGCCAGATGCTCTCGCTGACCACCGGCGTGCACATGGCCGAGGAGGCGGTCGCGGCGGCCACCGGGCTGCCGCGCCCGGAGCGCCAGGACCCGCAGCTGCCGATCCCGATGGCGCTGTGCATGTTCTACCCGACCGGCTCGGGCCGGCTGACGGCGCTGGACGGCGTCGCAGAGCTCGAAGCCCACCCGGACGTGCTGTCGGTGGTCACCACGGTGGCCCCCGGCGACGTCCTGAGCGACGAGTACGAGGTCTTCGCGGTGAACGCGCTGGTCGCCGGCTACGCCGACCACGAGGACCTGCTCGATGTGTACCACGCGGCGCAGAGCCTGCTCCGCTTCGAGTTCGAGCCGGTGCCCGAGGCCGAGCCGGTGACAGCTGGGGTGTGCGATGTCTGAGGTGTGGACCGGGCCGGCGTCGTTCGGCCAGGAGCGGCTGTGGCTGGCGACCAGGCTGGGATCCGACGAGACGATCTACAACCTGTCGGCGTGGGTCCGACTGCCCGAGGGCGCGGACCAGCAGATCGTCACCGTCGCGCTGGCCGCCACGGTCGCGCGGCACGAGACCCTGCGCACCAGCCTGCGCCTGGACGGCGAGAACCTGGTCCAGGCGGTCCACCCGACCGTGGCGGTAAGCCTGGCGACGGTGGACCTGTCCGGCCACGACGACCGGTGGCAGGGGATCGCGGACGCGGACAGCGCCGTCCTGCGCGTCCCGTTCCAGCTGGACGATGCGCCCCTGTGGCGGGCGACGCTGGCGTACACCGACAACGAGCCGGTGCTGATCTTCGTGGCCCACCACACCGTCTTCGACGGCGGGTCGGTGCACCTGTTGCAGGCCGAGATCATCGAGCAGTGCCGGGCCTTGATCGAGGGCCGGCCGGCCGAGCTGCCCGAACTCGCCATCCAGTACGCCGACTACGCGGCCTGGCAACGCGACACGGTGAGCGGCCCCAAGGCGCGCGCCGAGGCGGACTTCTGGCGCGAGCGTCTCAGTGGTCTGCCCCGGGTCCACAGCCTGCCGACCGACCGGCCCCGCGCCGCCGGGGCCGGCCAGCCCGGGGCGGACCGGCACGTCACGCTGCCGGCCGGCACCGCGGCGGCGGCCGCACGCCTGGGCTCCTCGCGTCGGGCCAGCGGGTTCATGGTGTTCTTCGCCGCGTACACCGCGCTGCTGCACCGGCTCTCCGGCGCCGACGACGTCGTGGTCGGCGTCCAGGTCGCCGGGCGGGAAATGCCGGAGCTGGCGCCGCTGATCGGCATGTTCGTCAACGCCCTGGCGGTGCGGATCGACACCTCCGGCGATCCGACGTTCGCCGAGCTCGTCGACCGGGTGCGCGAGCGGTTGCTGGAGTCCTGGGAGCACCAGGACCTGCCGATCCACCACGTCGCCGAGGCCCTGGGCATCCGTCCCGACGCCGATGTGCAGCCGCTGTACCAGATCGGGATCAACGACATCGGCGATGTCGGGCTCAACCGGTCCAACGGCGTCGCGCGCAACGAGCTCACGCTGGAGTTCTCCGAGGACGACGCCCGGCTGGAGTACCGGACCGACCTGTTCGACGCCGCGACGGCGGAACGGATCAGCGAACAGTTCACCCGGCTGACCGTCGCCGCGCTCGCGGACCCGGACACCCGGCTGTCGCGGCTGCCGGTCGCGGACGAGGCGGAGCGCGGCCTGGTCCTTCACGAGTGGAACGACACTGCGGTCGACTGGGCCCGGACAGGGCTCGAATTCGCCGACGCGAAGACGGTCTCGGAGGTGATCGGGCGCCGGATGGCTGCGAACCCTCAGGCCCTCGCGGTCGTCGACGGGGACCTCCGCCTCACCTACGGGGAGCTGCGGGAACGCGTCGAGGAACTGGCTCGGCGGCTGCGGGCCTGCGGGGTCGGACCCGAGCGGCCGGTGGCCGTCGCGCTGCCGCGCTCGGCGGACCTGGTGGTCGCGTTCCTGGCCACGCTCCGGGCCGGCGGCGCGTACGTGCCGCTCGATCCGGGGTATCCGCCGGCGCGGCTGGCGATGATGCTGCACGACAGCGGGGCCGAAGCACTGATCACTTCGCACGCGCACCGGGACGCCTGCCCGCCGGGAGCCGCCCGGGTCGTGCTCGTCGACGAACCTCGGACGTCCGGAGACCCGGTCGCGGCTGATGATCAGAACCTTGATGAAAGCCTGGATCAGGATCCTGATCACCTCGCCTACGTGATCTACACGTCCGGCTCGACCGGCCGGCCCAAGGGCGTGATGGTCAGCCATCGCAGTCTGCTGAACTACGTCCTGTGGTTCAACCGCGAGTACGGGATCGGCGCGGACGACCGCGTGCTGGTCAGCTCCTCCCCCAGTTTCGACGCCTTCGGCATCGAGCTCTACCCGGCGCTCGCGGCCGGCGGGACGCTGGTCATCGCGCCGCCGTCCGGCATGCTGGAGCCGGGCCGGCTGCTCGCGGTGGCCGCCGAGGAGAAGGTGACGGCGCTCGCGCTGGTGCCGACCACTCTCAGGCTGCTGCTGGAGCGGTCCGAACTGGACTCCTGCAGTGCCCTGCGACACGTCTTCTGCGGCGGCGAGCAGCTGACCGGCGATCTGGCCGCCGCGCTGGCGGCCCGGACGTCGGCGGCGCTGCACAATCTCTACGGCCCGACCGAGGCGACGATCGACGTCGCCAGCCACCGTGCGGATCCGGAGCAGGCCGGGGCCGTCCCGATCGGGCGTCCGCTGGCCAACGCGCGGCTCTACGTCCTGGCCGAAGACGGCGAACCGACACCGATCGGCGTCCCCGGGCACCTGCACGCCGGGGGCGTCCCGCTGGCCCGGGGCTATCTGAACCGTCCGGCCCTGACCGCCGAGGCCTTCGTCCCGGATCCGTTCGGACCGCCGGGCTCCCGGCTCTACCGGACCGGGGACCTGGCACGCTGGCGGGCCGACGGCACCCTGGAGTGCCTGGGGCGGGTGGACGGCCAGGTCAAACTCAACGGGCTGCGGATCGAGCCCGGCGAGGTCGAGGCGGTGCTGCGGGCCCGGCCCGGCGTGCGCGACGCGGCGGTGCTGGTGCGGGACGGGGCGCTGGTCGCGTACGTCGCCGGTGACGCGAACGCCGACGTGGCGCGGCTGCGGTCGGACCTGCGCGCCGCGCTGCCGGCGCATCTCGTGCCGGCCGCTTTCGTGTCCGTGGCCGCTTTGCCGATGACGCCCAACGGCAAGCTGGACACGGCCGCGCTGCCGGCTCCGGCCGCGCCGGGCGCCTCCGGCGGGACGGACCGGGAGTTCGCACCGCCGAGCACCGCCGCCGAGGAACTGGTGGCGGAAGGCTGGACCGAAGTCCTGGGCGTGACCCGGGTCGGGGTCGACGACGACTTCTTCGACCTGGGCGGCAACTCGTTGTCCGCCGCGCGGTTCGTGGCCTGGCTGTCGGCCGCGGTGGAGGCGGACATCCCGATCCACGCGGTCTTCCAGCACCCCAGCGTCGCCGACCTGGCGGCCGAGGTGGAGAAGCTGCTCGCGGCCGAGATCGACACCCTGTCCGACGCCGAGGCCGACCGCCTCCTTCATGGAACCGGCAGGTAGAACATCGTGTCCACGACCACACCCGCGGCCGGGTTGACCGCTGACAAGCGCGCGCTGCTGGACCAGCGGCTGCGCCGGCGCGCGAACACCGCGATCGGCCCGCGCCCCGAGGGCACCGCGCCGCCTTTGTCGTTCGCACAGGAGCGCCTGTGGTTCATGGACCAGTTCGCTCCCGGAACCGCCGCGTATCACGTGTCGGTCGCCGTGGACGTCAACGGCCCGCTCGACGTCGGGATCCTGGAACGCGCGCTGGCCGCGGTGATCGCGCGGCACGAGAGCCTGCGGATGCGGTTCCCGGTCGGAGGGGACGGTCTGCCGACGGTCGTCGTGGACGCCGATCCGCTTGTTTCGCTGCCGGTCCACGTCACCGACGACGACACCGACGCCGCCGATCTGGCCCGCTCGCTGGCCGGACAGCCCTTCGACCTCGCGGCCGGACCGCTGGTACGCGCCTTTCTGGTCCAACGCGACGCCCACTCGCACATCCTGGTGCTGGAAGCCCATCACGCGGTGAGCGACGGCTGGTCCAGCGACCTGTTGGTCGGCGAGATCCTGGACGCCTACCCGGCACTGAGCACCGGCGGCGCGTGGGCTCCCGAGCCGCTGCCGGTGCAGTACGGCGACTACGCCGCATGGCAGCGGGCGCAGACCGCGACGCTCGCCCGCGACGTTTCCTACTGGCGTACGCAGTTGGCCGACCTGCCCGCGTTGGAACTGCCCGTGGACCGGGCGCGGCCCGCCGTCCAGAGCTTCGCCGGCGGCACGTTCCGGTTCCAGATCGACGGGGCCCTGACCGACCGGGTGTCCGCGCTCGGCCGGGACCACGGCGCGACCCTGTATATGACGCTGCTCGCTGGCTTCCACGCTGTACTGGCCCGGTACAGCGGGCAGCGGGACTTCGCCGTCGGCACCCCGGTCGCCGGCCGCTCGCGGTCGGAGCTCGAAGGGCTGATCGGCATGTTCGTCAACATGCTGACCATGCGGTTCACCGCCGGGAACGACGGCGATGACGATCCCAGCGTGGCCGACCTGCTCGACCGCACGCGCCGTACCGTGCTCGACGCGCTGGCGCACCAGGAGGTCCCGTTCGAGCAGATCGTCAACGAGCTGGGGGTGGCGCGCGATGTCAGCCGGCCGCCTTTGTTCCAGGCGGTGTTCGCGCTCCAGAACTTCCAGATCCGCGATCACGCACCGCAGCGGTCCGATCTGCCGGCGCTGAGCTGGATGCCGTTGGAACTGCCCGCTTCCCGCTGGGATCTGGAGTTGCACGCCGCCGAGTCCGCGAACGGGCTGTGGTGCGAGTTCATCTACAACACGGCGTTGTTCGACGCCTCGACCGTCGAACGGCTCAGCACTCACCTGATCACGCTGTTGGCCGACGCCGTCGAGCGGCCCGGGGCCCGGATCTCGGAGCTCGGGCTGCTCCCGACCGCCGAACGGGAGCTGACCACGGCGGACTGGAACGACACGGACACGCCGTTCCCTTCGGACGCGACACTCCATGGACTGATATCAGCACGCTGTCTCGCGAATCCCTCCGCCGTCGCGGTGTCCTTCGAGGGCGAGAGCCTGACGTATCAGGAGCTTGACGAGCGTTCGGGCCGGCTGGCCGAGCGGCTGCGCGGGCTCGGCGTGGGCGCGGAGACGCTGGTCGCGGTGTGCGCCGAGCGGTCACTGGAGCTGGTCGTCGGTTTGCTGGGCGTGTTGCGGGCCGGCGGCGCGTACCTTCCGCTGGATCCGGAGTATCCGGCCCACCGGCTGGCTTTCATGACCGAGGACGCCGGGGCCTCTGTGGTGCTGGCCCAGCGCCGACTGCTCGGGGTGGTGCCGGATTCCGGCGTGGACGTCATCGTGCTCGATGATCCGGAGCCGGCGCCGACATCCGCGTCTGCCGTCGCCGCGAGCCCGGACACCCGGCCCGACAACGCCGCCTACGTGATCTACACCTCCGGCTCCACCGGCAAGCCCAAGGGCGTGGTCAACAGCCACCGGGGCGTCGTGAACCGGATCGACTGGATGCAGCGCGCGTTCCCGCTGGGCCCGGACGACGTGGTGCTGCAGAAGACGCCGGCCGGCTTCGACGTGTCGGTCTGGGAGTTCTTCTGGCCCCTGATCACCGGCGCGCGCCTGGTGCTGGCCAAGCCGGGGGGCCACAAGGACGCCGGGTATCTCAGGGATCTGATCGTCGGGGCGGGCGTCACGACGGCGCACTTCGTGCCGTCGATGCTGGGCGTCTTCCTGGGCCAGGACGGTGTGCAGGACTGCACGTCGCTGCGCCGGGTGGTGTGCAGCGGCGAGGAGCTGCCGCGTGCGGCGGCTTCGGAGTTCCTGGCCCGGCTGCCCGAGTGCGAGCTGCACAACCTCTATGGCCCGACCGAGGCGGCGATCGACGTCAGCTCGTGGCGGTGCTCGCCGGAGGCGCTGGTCGGACGCACTAGCGTGCCGATCGGGGCGCCGATCCAGAACCTGCGGCTGTACGTGCTGGACGCGCGCGGCGAGCCGATGCCGATCGGGGTTCCCGGCGAGCTGCACATCGGCGGCATCGGAGTCGCGCGCGGGTACCTGAAGCGGCCGGGGCTGACCGCGGACCGCTTCGTCCCGGATCCGTTCGGGGCGCCGGGATCCCGGCTGTATCGGACCGGCGACTCGGCGCGCTGGCGGCCCGACGGCGTCATCGAGTTCCTGGGTCGGCTGGACCACCAGGTGAAGCTGCGCGGGCTGCGAATCGAGCTCGGGGAGATCGAGGCGGCGCTGCGGGCGCAGCCTGGCGTGCGGGACGCCGCGGTGCTGGTGCGGGTGGACGTGCCGGGCGATCAGCGGCTGGTCGGGTATGTGGTCGGCGAGGCCGCTGCCGCTGCTGCGGCTGATCCGGCTGATCCAGCTGATGCGGTCGATCCGGCTGAGCTGCGGCGGGCGTTGAAGGAGACGCTGCCGGACTACATGGTGCCGTCCGCGTTCGTCACCCTGGACGCGCTCCCGCTCAGCCCGAACGGCAAGCTCGACCGTGCGGCGCTGCCGGCCCCGGAGCGCGGGGGCACGTCGCAGGCCGCTTACGTCGAACTCAGCGAGGGGCTGGAACGCGACATCGCCGCGATCTGGTGCGCCGTCCTCGGCGTCGAGCGGGTCGGCGCCGAGAGCGACTTCTTCGAGCTCGGCGGGCATTCCCTGTCCGCCACCCAGGTCGTGGCCAAACTGCGCAACCTGCCGTCGGCGCAGCGCCAGGCCGGGGTCATGGACCTGTTCGCCGAGCGCACGGTCCGCGGTCTCGCGGCGCTGATGGCCCGGCCGCAGTCCGACGACGGCCCGCGCCGGCTGCTGCACGAGCTGACCCGCCGGAACCGGGCCACGCCGGCCACCGCGACGTTCCTGTGCGTCCCGTACGGCGGCGGCAGCGCGGCGGTGTACCAGCCGCTGGCCGACGCCCTGCCCGGCGACCACGCGCTGTTCGCGCTGGCGATCCCCGGCCACGACGTCGGGCTCGACGAGGACGGGCTGGCGCTGGACGAACTGGCCGACCGGTGCGTGCAGGAGGCCCTGGAGCGCATCACGGGACCGGTCATCGTCTACGGCCACTGCGGTGTCGGCAGCGCGCTGTCGGTGGAGATCGCGCTGCGCCTGGCGGCGGCCGGGCGCGCGCCGGAGGCCGTCTACATCGGGGCGATGTTCCCGTTCGCCAAGCCGAAGGGGCCGCTGGGCCTGGTGGGCCGGATGGAGGGCCGGTTCGGCGCCAACCGCAACCACGCGTCCTGGCTGCGCTCGATGGGCGTCGACATGGACGACGTCGAGCCGGAGCAGGCCGACCGGATCATCCGCAACATGCGGCGGGACGGCACGGCCGCGCAGGAGTACTTCACCGGGCTGCTGGACTCGGCGGTGGAGAGGCTGGCGGCGCCGGTGATCAGCGTGGTCGGCAGTGCCGACCCGGTCACCGAGTACCACCGGGAGCGGTATCGGGAGTGGGGGTTCCTCAGCGAGACGACGGCGTTGGCCGTGCTGGACGAGGCCGGGCACTTCTTTTTGAAGTACCGGGCCGTTGAGCTCGCGGCGATCGTGACGTCGGCGCATGGCGAGATCGCGGGGCGGGTCGGCGCCGGGACCGGCGCTGATGCCAGCGCTGAAGCCGGCTCCGAGACCGGTTCGCCGGTGTCTGACGCGGCGCCCGTCACGGCCGGAACCGGGCCGTCATCATCGAACCCTGCGACCGCACGCCCGACAACGGTCCTCGAGGTGCACCACGACACCGGCCCGGACTCCGCCGACCGCGCCGCGGCCCCCAGCGTCCGCCGCTTCCTCGCGGTCGCCGCCGGCCAGCTGGTGTCGCTCACCGGCTCGGCGCTGACCGGGTGGGCCATCCCGATCTACGTCTACCTCGCCACCGGATCCATCGGCCGGATGGCCGCGCTGTCCATCCTCGCCCTGGTCCCGAACCTGCTCGTCGGCCCCATCGCCGGCGCGGTCGTGGACCGGGCGGACCGCCGCCGGCTGATGCTCATCTGCTCCGCGGCCTCCGCGAGCGGCGAACTGATCCTCAGCACCCTGCTATGGAGCCACCACCTCGCGGTATGGCACCTGTACGTGCTGGTGGTCTGGCTGTCGGTGTCGTCGGCGTTCCAGCGCCTGTCGTACCTCTCGGCCATCCCCCAGCTGGTGCCCAAGCGCTTCCTGGGCCACGCCAACGGGGTCGCGCAGCTCACCAACGGCTTCGCGGCGCTGGTCGTCCCGATGCTCGCGGCCGGCCTGATGGCCGCGATCCACCTGTCCGGCATCCTGGTCATCGACATGGTCAGCTACGCGGCCGCGCTCAGCGTCCTGGCCCTGGTCCGCTTCCCGGCGACCCTCGGCGCCCACCGCCGCGAACCCCTGCTCACCGAAGTACGGCACGGCCTGAGCTACTCCTGGGGTAACAGGAACCTGCGCTCCATGCTGCTGTTCTCGGCCGTCCTGAACATCTTCCTGGCACCGGTCTTCATCCTGGTGGTCCCCCTGGTCCTGGCCTTCGGCAGCCTCACCCAAGTCGGCGTGGTCTCCCTCCTGGAAGCCCTCGGCGCGGTGGCCGGCGCCGCCCTGATCACCGTCTGGGGCGGCCCGCGCCGCCGCCGCATGGCCGGCGCGATGCTGACCACCCTGATCCTGTCGGCCTTCTTCCTGCTCACCGGCCTCCACGCGAGCGTCCCGATCATCGGCCTCGGCGTCTTCGGCACCGCCTTCTGCCTGGAGGTGATCCAGGCCATCTACACCACGATCGTCCAGGTCACCGTCCCCCAGCGCTACCACGGCCGAGTCTTCTCCCTGAACATGATGATCGCCTGGTCCACCCTCCCCCTCGGCTGGCTCCTGGCCCCGGCGGTCGCAGACCACTTCGAAACCCTGATGGCCCCCCACGGCACCCTGGCCACCTCCCTCGGCACCATCCTCGGCACGGGCAAAGGCCGCGGCATCGGCCTGCTGTTCGCCGCGATGGCGATCGCGGTACTGGTGTCCACGCTGATCGCCATGCGCCTACGGGTGTTCGCCCACTTCGACGACGACGTCGCCGAGACGGTCCCGGACGACCTGGTCGGGCTCCGGGAGCGGGAGCGGAGGGCTGCGGAGGCAACGGATGCGGTGGCGGTGGCGGCGGATCAGGGGGAATTCGCCGGCAGCACACGCTGAGCGTCGATCCGGCTTCCGCCGGGCCGGTCCGTCAGACATCTGTAGCGCTGGGGCGCCGCCCCGCCACATCGTGGTCGGCCCGGGGTGGTGCACGGCCTGAGATGAGGAGGACACCACAATGGTGAACGCCATGAACGCGTCGGCGGCCCAGCAGCTCAACCGGATCAAGGTGCTCTGCGACGGCCTGGGGCTCAAATACCTGGAAGTCCCCGACTTCGTCATGGGGGTCGGAATGGTCATCGGCTTCGGCGAGACCGAGTACGCCTTGCTGTCGATCATGACGGGGCAGGAGAACAGGCTCATGGTCTCCGGCGGGATCGTCAAGGACATCAACCACGACCGCGTCGCGGCGCTGGAGGCGGCGAACTCGTTCACCCGCGACAACAGCTTCTTCCCGGTGTACTTCCATGACGCCGAGGCCGGATGGTCGCTGATCCTGCACCAGACGCACCTGTTGGAAGCGATGCTGGCCGCCCCCGACTACTTCTCGTTGATCGTGCGCTCGGTACCCCAGATGGTCACCGAGTACCGGCGCCAGTTGGCCGAGAAGGGCACCGTCGTCGGAACCGAGTGGCGGTGGACCCCGGAGGATCACAACCTGCTGCTCATCAAGAGCATCCTCTGACAGCGACAGGTGTAGGCCGTCAGCCCCGTGATCTCGACTCAACTCATCCGGTAGGTGACTCCCGTCAGTTCCTCGGAACGCTCCCACAGACGACGCTGAAGTTCGCTGTCGTGGGACAACGGCGTCGACGTGACGACCCCCGGGTCGCCCTTGAACTCGAAGCGGCCGGTCGGCCCGTAGTACTGGCCGCCGCGTGCTTCGGGGTCGACGGCGGCGCGCAGGATCGCCAGGGCGCCGCGGTCCGCGCTGTGGGTGATGGGTCGGGCGAGTCCCCAGGACGCGCCGCGGAATGCGCGGGGCATCGTGCGGTTGAGTTCGCTGCGGGCGCCGCCTGGGTGCGCGGCCAGAGCGATGGTCGGGGCGCCGGCCGACTGGAGGCGTCTGTGGAGTTCGTAGGCGAACAGCAGGTTCGCCAGCTTCGACTGCGCGTAGGCCTTCATGGGCCGGTAGCCGCGGGTGGAGTGCAGGTCCTCGAAGTCGATCGCGCCTCTTCGGTGGGCGGGGCTGCTGAGGACGACGATGCGCGAACCGGGTGTCGCGGTCAGTGCGGGCAGGATCAGGCCGGTGAGGGCGAAGTGGCCGAGGTGGTTGACGGCCAGGTGCCGTTCGAAGCCGTCCTCGGTGACCTGGCGCGGGATCCACATGACTCCGGCGTTGTCGACGAGCAGGTCGATGCGCGGGAAGTCCTCCTTCAGCAGCGCGGCGGCCCGGCGGACCGAGCCGAGGGAGGCGAGGTCGAGTTCTTGGATGCGGACCTGCGCTCCCGGCGTTTCGGCGGTTATACGACCCGCCGCGTGCTTGGCCCGGTCGAGGTCGCGGCAGGCCAGCACTACGGTGGCGCCGCCGCGCGCCAGCGCCGTGGCCACCTCGAAGCCGACACCGGTGTTCGCGCCGGTGACCACCGCGACGCGCCCGCTCTGGTCCCCGATGCGGTCCGCCGTCCACCTGCCGTCGCCGGTCGAGGCATTCTTCGTCCTGGGCATGGTGCTCCACTCCGCTTCCGGGTCGTGGGAGAACGCCGAGCCGCCTGGATGTTTGCGCAGGCCTCGGTGATGTGCTGGAGTAAGCGGGACGTGCGTCCCGCTTGAAATATACGGGATGGCCGTCCCGTTTGTCGATGCCGAGGAGGTACGTCGTGGTGGAGACAGGGGAGACAACCGGCGCCGTACAGCCGGACACGCCGAAAGCAATGCGCGCGGACGGCAGGCGTAACCGGGCTCTGGTACTCGACGCGGCGATCGCCGCCTTCGCCGAGGCCGGTCTGGCAGTCCCCGTGCACGAGATCGCCCGGCGCGCGGGGGTCGGCACCGGCACCGTCTCCCGGCACTTCCCGACCAAGGAGGCGCTGTTCGAGGCGATCGTGCTCGAACGGGTCGAACGGCTCCTGGCGCAGGGCCGCGAACTCGCCGCGAACCTGGAACCCGGCCCGGCGTTCTTCGAGTTCTTCGCCGTGTGGGTACGCGAGGGCGCACTGAACCTCGGGCTGGCCCAGGCGCTCAGTGGAGTCGGCTACGACATGGAGGCCGCCGCTCTGCGATCCGGCCTGGACTTCGGGGGAACGCTCAGGGAACTGTTGGCCGCGGCTCAGCGCGCCGGCTCGGTGCACGCCGACATCGAGGTCGGAGACGTCAAAGCCCTCATGGCCGGCTGCCTGGCCAGATCGGACGCCGACGAGCCGGCCCGGGAGCGGATGATCCGGATCGTCTGCGAGGGCATGCGGATGCCCCGCCCCCGCACTTGACCTGGCCGGGAAAGGCCGGGCACGCTGGGTGAGGGGAGAAGGCGTCGGGCGCCGTCGCCCTCACAGTCATTCACTTGGCAAGGCATCGCATGGACGCGGGGGAAAGCCCATGGAACGCCGTATATTCCTGGCCGCAGTGGCCGCCGGTTCGGCGGCTTCGCTGCTCACGGTGGCGGGCTGTGGCGATTCCGGCCAGCTGACCGGCAACGGTTCCAGTTCGGGCGGCGGAACCAGCGGTGGTTCCAGTGGCGGAACCGGCGGAACTGGTGGCTCCGGCGGTAGCGCAGGCGGCTCCGGTAGCTCTGGCGGCTCCGGCGTCGGTCCCGTCTCGGGACGCGATCCGGCGAACGCCGGCTCGGCCGCCGGGCAGGTCATTTACACCGGTATCCAGAACGCCGCGGTCGCGGTGGACGCCGGGAGCGGCAAGGTGCTGTGGACGTACCCGCTCACCGAATACAGCGACCTCGTCGCGGTCTGTGTCGGACCGTCCGCCGTCTACCTCCTCGATGACAGCGGCTACCTGAACTCCGTCGACGCCCGGGGCCGCCGGTTGGTGCGGCAGGCGCTGCCAGACCGGACGGAGAACCTGGTCACCACGGTGCCGCTCTACCTCGACGGTCAGCTGTTCGTGGCGAACTGGGACAACAAGGTCAACGTGCTTGACGCCACGACCCTGCGGCCCCGGAGCTGGAACTACGACTACAACGGCAACGCGATGCAGGCCAGTCCGGTCGGCACCGACGGCGTCGTCTACCTCAGCCTCCCCAATCACTTCGTGGTGGCGATCAAAGCCGGCGACGGCACGAAGTTGTGGAGCTGGTCCGCCTCAGGAGACTGCGGTACCCCGGTGATCGCCGGCGACAGGCTCCTGGTGACCGTCGGCAGCCAGTACCTCGTATCGCTGGAGCGCGGCAGCGGCCGGTTGCAGTGGACCGCTTCCGGCGGGGCCTTCAGCCGTCCCGTCGTCTCCGGCGACCAGGTCTACTGCCAGCGCGGCGCCCAGATGTGCGGCCTCAACCTGGCCGACGGCCGGGAACGCTGGTCGGTCGCGGTCCTCACCGAACGAGTGGTGACCGCGCCCTCGGCCTCCCCCGCGGTCTCCGGCTCGGTACTGCTCGGCTACGAGGAGGGCTTCGTCAGCGCGACGTCCATGGCCGGAAACTACGGCAGCTTCTACCTCAACCCGGCCGGGTTCAACGCCGCCACCGGCGCCAAGCTCTGGGAACGGACCGACTACCTCCTCCAGGACTCCACCGTCGTGACCGCCGGCGGCGAGGCCTTCATGAACGTCGCCTACCGCCTCAACCGCGACACCGAGAAGTACGCGATCGCCTGCCTGGACGCCGCGACCGGTGCGACCAAGTGGCTCGCGGACGTGAAGGCCAAGCGCGGGCCGGTACTGGCCACTCCCCCCAAGGCATGACGCCGTCGGCCTCCGGAACTCAACCGCGGTTCTGGAGGCCGTCAGCCGAATCAGTGCTTAGCGAATCAGCACTCACCGAATCAGCACTCGCCGAATCACCACAGCGGCAGGTTCTCGACGGTGAACACCGGGCTCCTGAGCGGATTGCCGTAAAGGAAGGCGTCCAACTGCGAGTTGGTCACCAGCAACCGGTCCCCGCTGATCGCGATACCGGTGGTGGTGTCAGCTCCCGGATACGTGCGCTCGTCCACAACCGCACCCTGCGTGTCATGCTGCGACAGCCGCACCACAGTGACCTCGTTGTTCACAGAACGCGCGATGTAGAGCGTGTTCCCACGCAACACCATGCCGTCATCGCTGGGCAGCGGCGGGGCGTCGATCTTACGGACCGTGCCATCGGCCAGAGTGAGCCGATAGAGCGCTCCGCTGTACCAGTACCCGATGATCAGGGACCTGCCGTCCGGCGTGGCGACGATCCCGTTGCCGTTCGACTGCCCTGCCACATAGTCCGGCAGCCGGTACGCGACCTGCAGAGTCCGGTGCGGCGCCGCCCCGGCGGCCGGGGCTCGGACTTCGGCTGCCGGGATCCGGTAGACCACGGCGCGCAGCGAATCAGTGATGTAGACGTCACCGTCAGGGGTGACGGCCTCGTCGTTGACGAGTGTCTTCTCGCCGGTGTCGGGGACGGCATACGAAGCGACGAGCTTGCCGGTCTTGGTGTAGACGAAGAAACGTCCGGTGAAGGCCCCGGCGAGCAGCAGCCGGTCGCCCGCGACCTTGACGCCGGTCACCTCGGTGCGACCGTCCTGGCCGGCCGGCAGGAACGGCTCCAGAGTCTTCGCTCCCAGACGCCCGCGGTAGACCGTACCGTCCCCGATGCTGCCGGTGTAGATGTGGTCGCCGTCGGTCGCGATGCTTTCCGGGAAGGCGTTCTTGCCGTCGATGGTGAGCGTGTAAGCACCCTGATGATGGTTCCGAGGCGCCGCGGTCGTGGCATCGGCCGGAGCGGTGACAGCGGCCAGTACCACGGCGGTCGCGGCGAGGGTGATCGTCGTCCGTCGCGTCATCACCGCACCGCCTCGGCGATCGCGGCGGCCAGGGACGTCGTCGGCCGGCCGATCAGGCGCCTCAGCTCGCCGGAGTCGCAGAACATCTCGTCCCGCCCCAGACCGAGGTCGGCGTCGGCGAGCACGTGCGCGAGATCGGCGGGTAGGCCCGCGCCGACCAGAACCTCGGCGAACTCCTCGGCCGGCAGGTCGGTATAAGTGATCGGCCGGCCGAGCACGACGGAGACCGTCGAGGCAAGCTCGGCAAGGCTGAACGCCTCGTCGCCACCCAGCTCGTACACCTTGCCGGCGTGGCCCTCGGTGGTCAGCACGACCGCCGCGGCCTCGGCGTAGTCGGCGCGGGACGCCGCGCTGATCCGGCCCCGGCCCGCGGCCCCGACGAAGGCGCCGTGGTGGAGCACCACCGGCAGCTGGGAGGTGTAGTTCTCCAGGTACCAGCTGTTGCGCAACACCACACTGGGAATCGCGCGCTCGCGCAGGTACTCCTCGGTCTCGCGGTGCGTGCCGCCGATGATCGTGGCGGCCGAGTCGGCGCGCGTCGTGCTCGTGTACGCCACCAGCGAGACACCCGCGGCCTGCGCGGCGTCCACGGCCCGCCGGTGATTGGCCAGGCGCTCCGCTACGGGGACGGAAGCTGAGATCAGCAGCAGCTTCTCAGCTCCGGCGAAGGCCGCCGCGAGGCTGTCCGGGTCCGCGAAGTCCGCCCGGCGCACCACCACCCCGCGATCGGCCAGATCCTTGATCCCGGCGACCTCCCGCCCGGTCGCGACGATCCGCGCGGCCGGCACCCCGCGCCGCAACAGCGCCTCGACGGCGAGCCGGCCGAGCTGTCCGGTGGCCCCGGTGACGACGACTGACATGAACCCGATCCTCTTCTCCGCCGCGGCCTCCCGCGGCACGCCCCCATGCTGACCTGCGGGCTAACCATCGGGAAGGAGCCACTTTTCGGTAAGGTAGCCACCCGGGGGAAAGGAAACAGGTGAGCACGACGGCGTGCGCCGCGAGCGTGACGGAGGCAACACCGTCCCGGGGTCACGGCGGCGGAGCTACGCCTCGCCGAGCGCGGCGAGCCGGGTCCGAACCCGTTCGACATCCGGAGGCAAGCCCAGGCGTCGGTAGATCTCCAATGCCTGGTTCATGAACGCAATACCCTGATCAGGGTCGCCGACGGCCACGTGGTGGTCGGCGATACCCTCCAGCGCGACCGCCTCGTCGTCGGATTTGTCCAGCTCACGGCTGACGGCCAGGGCCTCCTGGTACAGCGCCAGGGCGCGGGGGCGGTCGCCGAGCGCGGCGACGGTGGCCGCGTGAGCGTTCCGGGCGTAGGGCTCGCTGGTCCGGTCACCGATCTGCTGGAGGATCTCCAGGGCCTGCGTGTGTGCGGTCTCCGCCCCGCGGTAGTCGCCGGTCAGATGCCGGACCCGCCCCAGTTCGACCAGGGCGGTGGCCTCGGCGGGACGGTTGCCGATCTGCCGGAAGATCTCCAGAGCCCGCGTCAGAACGTCCTCCGCCCCCGAACAGTCGCCGACCTCCTGCCGCACGCGCCCCAGGTGGTACAGGACGTTGGCCTCGGCCGAGCGGTTGCCGATCTCCCGGAAGGCCTCCAGAGCCCGCATCTGGACATCCTCCGCCCCCGAGTAGTCCCCGGTCGCGATTCGCACCCGGCCAAGGTTGTTCAGCGCGTTGGCCACGCCGAAGCGGTCACCGATCTGCTGGTAGATCTCCAGGGCGCGCGTGTGGGCGTCCTCCGTTCCCCGGAAGTCCCCGGTCTCCTGCCGCACCAGCCCCAGGCCGGTCAGGGCGTTGGCCTCGCCGACGCGGTTGCCGATCTCCCGGAAGATCCCCAGAGCCTGCGTGACGAAGTCCGCCGCCTCCGGTGATTCCGCCGCTATGTACCGCAACCGTGCCACTTCGATCAGGGCATCGGCCTCGCCAAGGCGGTTGCCGATCTCCCGGAAGATCCCCAGAGCCCGCGTCTGCACGTCCCGCGCACTCGGGAAGTCCCCGGTCAAAGCCCGCACCCGACCCAGGTCGCTCAGGGCGTTGGCCTCGCCGAGGCGGTTGCCGGTCTCCCGAAAGATCTCCAGAGCCCGGGTCTGGGCGTCTACCGCCCCCGGGTAGTCCCCGGCCAGAAACCGCACCCGCCCCAGTTCGGCCGCGGCGGCGGCGAGGGCGTCCGGATGACCGTGTCGGGCGGCCGTCTCAGCACCCTGGTGGACGTGAAGGGCTCGGGCCCCGTAGCCGTCGGAGCGCAGGATCTCGGCCAGGCCGGCGGCCAAGGCGATGGTGTGGTTGTCGAGGTGGTGGGTGAGTGCGTGGGTCCAGGCGTCGTCCAGGTTCGGGTATTCGGTGCGCAACCAGGACCGGGCGGCCTCGGGGTCGGTCAGGTCCGGGATGTGGGCGGGAGCCGGGCCGTCGGGTGCGGGTCGCGGCGACCGTGCGATGGCGGTGGAGGCGGTTTGCGCGGTGTACGCGTAGTAGTGGAGCAGGCGGTCCAGTGCCGCCGTGCGCTGCTCGGCGGGTTCGTGGATCACGACGAGGGCGCGAGCGTACTCACGCAGCAGGTCGTGGAGCCGGTAGCGCCCGGGGGCGGTCTCCATAAGCAGGCTGCGGTCGGTCAGGTTTTGCAGCAGCGTGTCGGCTTGGTTCAGGCCGGTGTCCAGGAGCGCCGCGGCGGCGTGGACGTCGCCATCCGGGCCGGGGATGAGTCCGAGGTGGCGGAACATCGCCTGCTGGTCCGGGGTGAGGTTGCCGTAGGAAAGGTCGAACGCGGCACGCACCTGCCGGTCGCCGTCGTCGAAGGCGGCCAGGTCGGCGAGGCCCGCGCGCAGCCGCGCCTCCAGGTGTTCGGCGGTCCACGTGGGGCGATGGGCCAGGTTGGCCGCGGTGACGCGAAGCGCCAGCGGCAGGTACCCACACAACTCGGCGATGCGAGCGACCGCCGGATCGTCGGCGGCGACGCGGCCGGCCCCGACGTGGCGGCACAGCAGGGCGATCGCGTCCGCGGGGTCCAGCACGTCCAGCGGCAGCAGGTGGGCCTCGTCCAGCGCTTTGAGGCGGTTGCGGCTGGTGACCAGGACCAGACAGCCCGGAGCGGCGGGAATCAGGGGACGGACTTGCTGCTCGTTGACGGCGTCGTCCAACACGATCAGGGCGCGGCTGTCGGCCAGCCGGTTCCGGAAGGCCTTGGCCCGCTCGTCCAACTCCGGCGGGATGGCCCGGGGGTCCAGGCCCAGGGCTTGCAGAAGCTCGCCAAGGACGTCGTTCGGGTCGCGGGGGCCGGTGCCGACGCTGTGGGCGTGCAGATCCACGAACAGCTGCCCGTCGGGGAACCTGTCAGCCAGGACGTGGCCGGCGTGCACGGCCAGGGCGGTCTTGCCGATCCCGGCCATGCCGTCGATCGCGGAGATCGCCACCGTCGTCGCCCCGTGACCGGTATCGGCGGCGATCCCGAGCAGCCGCTTCAGCTCGGCCTCGCGACCGGTGAAGGTGGCGAGGTCCGCAGGCAGCTGCCGAAGTGTCACGACCGGGTTGTCGGCTTTGGCCGCGACATGCACGCGGACGCACGCCTGCCGCCAGCGCGCCACGTCCGGCTCGTCCACCCCGAGCGCCCGGACGATGGTGGTCACCAGATCGATGTCCAGACGGCGGCGCTGCGGCTGGAAGACGTTGGAAACCGTGGTGTGCGCGACGAGCTGCGGCGGCCGCATCAGCGGGCCGACCCGCTTGGCCAGCGTCCGGTAGGACGGGCTGCCGACCCATTGCCGGAGCTCTCCGAGGGCTGTGATGAACTCCTCCAGGTCACGAGCCTGCAAGGGATCCGGTGCCTCGTTCACGGCCATCTGGTGATGTGCTCCCGACGATCTCACATACCGCTTCAGTGCGTGAGTAGCTGTACAGAAGTGGACAGACTACGGGCCAGGCCGTGCGCGACCAACCTCAACGACGTGAGCTTGCCACCTGCCACCCAGTCGCGGGCCCGGACCCCGGCGGACGGCGATCGCCACTGATCCGGCGCGATTCCGGCCTATGATCAAGGTCGCGACCGTCGGTACTCTGACATCGTGAACCGGCGCACGGCGGAGGATGACCAGCAGGCCGACGTTTCGCACGATGTCCGGATCGGCACGCCGCGCTTCGTCGGCCGCGAGGCCGAACTCGCCCGTGTGGTCCGCGCGCTGACCGCCCCTGCGGCCCTGGTCCTCGTCGAGGGCGAAGCCGGCATCGGCAAGAGCCGGATGGTCCGCGAAGCCCTGACCGCCCTCCGGGCGCACTCAATCGCTACAGCCGACCCGAGCCCCGCACAGAACTCCGAACCGCTGATCGCCGTGTGCCCGCCGTTCCGCGAGCCGCTCACTCTCGGACCGATCGTCGACGCCGCACGGGAACGCTGCTCCGACGTCTCCGGGCTCGGGCTCAGCGCATTGGCCGGGACTCTGCGCCCGCTGTTCCCCGAGTGGGCCGAAGCACTGCCGCCCGCCCCCGAACCGCAGAGAGATCCCGGAGCGGCGCGGCACCGGCTGATCCGCGCGCTGGCCGAGCTGCTGGACCGGCTCGGGGTGCGCGTGCTCGTGGTCGAAGACGCGCACTGGGCCGACGAGGCCACCATGGACTTCCTGCTCTTCCTCGTCACGCGCGCGACGCAGCGAATCAGTCTCCTGCTGACCTATCGCGCCGAGGATCTTCCCGCCGACTCGCTGCTACCGCGGCTGTCGGCCGGCGCGCGGCAGGTCTCGGGCTCGTCGGGCGGCCCTGGGAACGTCCGCATCGCGCTCGGCGGACTGGAGCCGCCGGAGGTCGCGCAGCTGGTCTCCTCGATGCTGGACGACGAGCTGGTCTCCCCGGCCTTCGCCGAGCTGCTGCACTCGCGCACCGAAGGCGTGCCGCTCGCCCTCGAAGAGTCGGTACGCCTCCTGCACGCCCGCTCCGACCTGATCCGGCGGGACGGCGAGTGGATCCGGCGCACCCTCGACGAGATCGACGTGCCGCCGTCGATCCGGGACGCGGTCATCGACCGCGTCGGCCGACTCGGCGCCGAGGCCCAACAGCTGCTGCTGGCCGCCGCGGTGCTCGTGGTCGCCGAGCCGGAGCCGGTGCTGGCGCACGTCAGCGGCCTGGCCCCGCACGAGGTCGGCCCGGCATTGCGCGAGGCGGTCCTCAGCGGCCTGATCAGCGAGGACGAGGCAGGACGCATAGCCTTCCGGCACGTCCTGGCCGCGCGCGCCGTCTATCACCGGGCCGCCGGCCCGGATCGCCGTGCGGCGCATCGGCGGGCCGCGGCGATACTGGAGGGCAAACGCCCAGCACCCGTCGCGCGCCTGGCCTACCACTACCGAGCCGCGAACGAGATGACGCAGTGGTGCCGGTACGCCGAGCAGGCCGCCGACCTCGCGCGGGCCGCGGGCGACCATCCGACCGCGATCTCCTTGCTGCACGATCTGCTCACCGAGGGCGGAATGCCCGCGAGCGACGTCGCGCGCATCGCGCAGAAGTTCCCGCTGCTCGCGGTCACCGGCTACCTGCGCCGCGCCGATCTCGTCAGCACCCTGCGATCGGTGCTGGACGACGAGCGCATCCAGCGGGCCGACCGGGGCCGCATCCGCGAACAGCTCGGCCGGATGCTGATCCACCTCGGCGAGCACGCGGACGGCGTCGACCAGATCCAGCGCGCCATCCCGGACCTGGCGGACAGCCCGTCCGAGGTGGCGCGCGCGATGGCCACCCTCGGCGGCCGGATCAGCGTCGGCGCGCTGCCCGCCGCCGAGCAGCGGCGCTGGATCGACCGGGCCGCCTCCGCCGCGGAGTCGCTGCTGCCGGCGGCGGAGCGGCGCATCCTGCTGATCGACCGGATCACCGCGCTGCTCGACCTCGGGGACCCGGCCGGCTGGGACCTGGCCGCGGGCTTCCCCACCGAGCAGGCCGCGTCGGAGGCCACGTCCCAGGGCACGTTGGACCTGGCGCGGCTCTCGATGAACACCGGCGACGCCGCGATGCAGTGGGGCCTGTACCAGGACGCGCGGCGGCGCCTGGCGATCGCCGGCGACATCTCCCGCCGGCACCACCACCAGCGGCTGCGCGATATGACGCTGGTGACGATCGCGCACCTGGACTGGTTCACCGGCTCGTGGAGCGGGCTGGCGGAGCGCGCGCGGCACTGGACGCAGCTCGACGACGAACCGGTGATGCAGCTCGACAGCCGGCTGGTCCTCGGCCTGCTGGGCGCGGCCACCGGGGACGACCCAGCCGCCGAGGACGCCGTGCGCGCGGTCCGCGAGGACTCCGCCCGGCGCGGCATCGCCGACATGTCGGTGGAGTCGACCGCGGCGCTGGCCCGGTTCCGCCTGGCCGCCGGCGATGTCGAGGAGGCTCTGGCGCTCACCGACGATACCGTCGGTGTGGTGCTGGGCCGGGAAATGTGGCTGTGGGCCACGGAAACCGTGCCGGTGCGGGTGGCGGCGCTGATCGCGGCCGAACGCCTCGGCGACGCCGAGGATCTGGTGGCCGCGTTCGCCCGGGGCTTCGGCGACCGGGCCATTCCGTCGACGCGTGCGGCGCTGGAGACCGGCCGTGCCCGGCTCGCCCAGGGCCGCGAGGATCATGCCGACGCCGCCGCCGCGTGGGAGGTCGCCGCCGTCGCGTGGCAGGCGCTGCCGCGTCCGTACTACGCGCTGCTGGCCCGCGAGCAGAAAGCCTCCTGCCTGCTGAAGGCCGGCGAGAGCGAAGCCGCGCTGACGCAGTGGACCGAGGTCGCGCAGGGGCTGGCCGTGCTCGGTGCGAAGAAGGACGCTGCTCGGGTCGCCACCACGCTTCAGGAGCGCGGCGGCAGGAAGCCGGGCCGCCGCAAGGCCGGGCGCCGCGGCTACGGCAACGACCTCTCGCCGCGCGAGCAGGAAGTCGTCGAGCTGCTGCTCAGCGGGCTGACGAACCGGGAGATCGCGGTCGCGCTGTCGCGCTCCCCGAAGACCGTCGCGGCGCAGCTCAACTCCGCGATGCGCAAGCACGGCGTGACGACGCGCACCGCGCTGGCCGTCATCGTGGCGCGGACACGTTTCCAGGCCGCGGCGAACGCCGCTCAGGACTGAATTCCTTTCTCCTGATTCCTTTCTTTAGGGCATCTGCCCAATCGAGCACCGCTTGTTCACGCCGCATACTCGCCAGGGACGCCACCCCACCCCTTCCACGAAAGGGAACTGCCCGATGCACTCCCCCGGGCGCCGTCGCGCGCCCTTTCTGGGACTGATAGCCGGCCTCCTCGGCTTCAGCCTTTGCTACGCCTCGCCGGCGTCGGCGGGTACGAACCCGCCCGGGCCGACCCAGCCCGCCAAGCCGCCCACGGCCCTGGCCCAGAGCGACCCGCGCCTGGCCAAGCTCGCCGCGAACCAGCCGGACTACAGCCCGGCGGGGTGCAACGTGCCCGATCCGGCGCCCGATCACGCGGTCTGCTTCGCGCTGGAAGCCACCACGAATGTCCGCAGCCTGATCGCCGGCACCGACGGACCGCCGGCCACCGCGCTGGGTCCGGCCCAGATCAAGGCCGCCTACAACCTGCCCGACGGCGGCCAGGGCCAGACCGTGGCGATCGTCGACGCGTTCGGCGCCTCGACCGTGGAGGCCGACCTGGCAGTCTTCCGCCAGCACTACGGCCTGCCCGACTGCACCTCCGCCAACGGATGCTTCCGCAAGACCGACCAGACCGGCGGCTCCGACTACCCGGCCGACGACAAGGGCTGGGCCGAGGAGACCTCGCTCGACGTCGACGCGGTGTCCTCGGCGTGCCCGCAGTGCCACATCCTGTTGGTCGAGGCGGCCAGCGCCGCCTCCACCGACCTGGGCGCCGCCGAGAAGACCGCGGTGAGCCTGGGCGCGAAGTACGTCTCGAACTCCTACGGCATCCCCGGCGAGTTCCCGGGCGAGGTGGCCGACAGCGACTACGACCACCCCGGGGTGGCGATCGTGGCCAGTTCCGGCGACACCGGCAACGTGGTCAACTGGCCGGCGTCCGACCCGAACGTGGTCGGGGTGGGCGGCACCACGCTGACCGCCGACGCGTCGACGGCGCGCGGCTGGACCGAGACCGCCTGGGCCTCCGGCGGTTCCGGCTGCTCGGCCTACGAGCCGCAGCCGGTCTACCAGAGCGGCCTGGCCACCGCCTGCGCCAAGCGGGCCACCACCGACATCTCGGCGGTCGCCGACCCGAAGACCGGCCTGGCGGTCTACGACACGCTCGGCCAGCCGGGCTGGGTGCAGGTCGGCGGCACCAGCCTGTCCGCGCCCCTGATCACCGCGATGTACGCCCTGGCCGGCGCTCCGGCCGCCGGGACGTACCCGGTGACGTATCCGTACGCCTTCGGCGGCAACCACCTGTTCGACGTGACCAAGGGCTCTGACGGCAGCTGCGGCAATGTGCTGTGCACCGCCGGCGTCGGCTGGGACGGCCCGACCGGCCTGGGCACGCCGAACGGCACCACGGCGCTGACCCTGGGCAGCTTCGGTACCGCGACCGGAACGCTCACCTCCTCGACCGGCAGCCCGCTGCCGAACGCCAGCGTGGTGTTCACCGACTCCTCGCAGGGCCTGACGTTCCACGCGACAACCGACGCGCAAGGCAAGTTCACCGCCCAAGTGGCGCACGGAACCTACATCGCGACCGCATCTGCGTACGGCTTCAAATCCGCGACGCAGGCCGGCGTGCAGATCACCGCGAATCAGACCACGACGGTGAACCTCGCGCTGTCCGTCATCCCGTCCAAGACGGTCTCGGGCAAGGTGCTCGACTCGACCGGCCACAAGTGGGGGCTGTACTCGAAGATCACCATCGACGGCTACCCGTACGGCGCGATCTACTCGGACCCGAAGACCGGCGCGTACTCGGTGAGCCTGCCCGAGGACGCGACCTACACCGTGCACGTGGCGCCGATCTATCCCGGCTACGGCACCGCCGACCAGTCGGTCACGGTCGGCACCGCCGACGTGGCCCGGGACCTCGCGGTCGGAGCCGATCAGAACCTCTGCACGGCCCCCGGCTACGCCTACCCGGCCCAAGCGGACTTCGAAGGCTGGAACGGGACCACCGGCAAGGGCGGCTGGACCGTCACCGACAACAACGGCGGCGCCAACACGTGGGAGTTCGACGACCCGAACTCGATGTGGAACCTCACGACGGGATCGGGCAACTTCGGCACGGCGGACCCGTACGACCACAACGGCGCGGCCGAGGACACCGACTTCGTGTCGCCGGTCATGGACCTGTCCGGACAGCCCGGTGCGGACCTGAAGTTCCTCGCCGCGTACCTGCCGGCCGCGGGCACCGTCGCCGAGGTCGACGGAAGCGGCGACGGCGGCAAGACCTGGCACCAGATCTGGACCGCGAACGGCAGCGTCGTCCAGGGCGCGGTCGACGTGCCGCTGACCGGTCTGGCCGGTCACGCGGGCGTCCGGGTGCGGTTCCACTACAGCGGCGCGGGCCAGTCGCTGTGGCAGATCGACAACGTCTACGTCGGCACCTGCCGCACCGTGCCCGGCGGCATCGTCGAGGGCACCGTCACCGACGGCAACACCCACCAGCCGCTCAACGGCGCGGTGACCACGGACGCGGCGAGCGCGGCGACCAGCGGGACCAGCCACCAGACTCCGGAGGGGACCGGGACCGCCGACGGCTTCTACTGGCTGTTCAGCCAGGGTGCCGGCCGGCACAGCTACACCACCGCGGCCAACCGGTACGCCACGGCGGCCACGACCGGCCGGACGGTCGCGGACTCGGTCGTCGAGCACGATGTCACGGTGCAGGCCGGGCGGCTTTCGGTGGGTCCGTCGTCGCTCTCGGTCGGCGCGGAACTCGGCAAGAAGACGCAGCGGGACATCACCCTGACCAACACCGGGCGGGCGCCGTTGCACGTCGCGCTCGGCGAGCAGAGCGGCGGCTCCACCGCACCGGTCGGCGGGGCGGCGGGGAGCGATGCGACGGCTCCGGAGACCGGGTCCCCGGCCGGGGCAGCTACTGTGCCGGCACCGGTGCCAGTGAAGAAGGTGCCGGGTAGCTACCCGACCGGTCCGGCAGTGCCCTCCGCGAACGCTGATCCGGCAACTCCGGCACCGGCACCGGCACCGGCACCGGCGAAACAGGCTCCTGCGATCGCTCCGGTGGCCGATACCGGCGGTTGGCAGGCCATCGCCAACTATCCCGAGCCGGTCATGGACAACGCCGTCGGGTACTACCAGGGCCGGGCCTACTCGGTCGCCGGCGTGAACCAGATCATCGGCGGTGTGGCGCGCGCCGACGGCTACGTGTACGACCCGGTCAATGCCGCCTGGACCGCCATCGCGCCGCTGCCCCAGGCGCTGGAGTCCCCGGCGGGGGCTTTCCTGAACGGCACGATGTACGTCGTCGGCGGCTGGAACGGCAACGCCAAGATCCAGTCCACCGTCTACGCCTACCATCCGTCCAGCGATTCCTGGACGCAGGTCGCGAACCTGCCGCAGGGCACGTCTTCGGCCACGGTCGCGGTGCTCGACGGCAGCCTGTACGTGGTCGGCGGCTGCGCCACCGACAGCTGCGGAACGCTCTCGTCGGCCGTCTACCGCTACTCGCCGAGCGCCGACACTTGGACGAAGGTGGCTGACTACCCGGTGCCCATGCAGTGGGGCGCCTGTGCCGGCATCGCGGCGGAGGTGATCTGCGCGGGCGGCGACACGCACGATTCCGGCGGCCACACCGAGGGCCTGGCCTCGACGTACCTCTACCACCCGAAGACCGACACCTGGACGCAGGCCGCTGACATCCCGTACCCCGACTGGGGCATGTCGTCCAGCGGCGCGAACGGCCAGTTGCAGATCGTCGGCGGCATCTCCGGCGTCGACAGCACCAACCAGGCCGAGCAGTACGACCCGGTCAACAACGTCTGGAGCGCGCTGCCGAACGCGGTCTACCCGACGTTCCGCAGCGGCGGCACGAGCTGCGGCATGTACCAGATCGGCGGCTCGATCGCGGCCGGGTTCGGGTTCCCGAGCGGCAACGACGTGGCGCAGGTGCTGCCCGGGTTCGACCAGTGCGGCGGCGACGCCGTCTCCTGGCTCACCACCCAGCGCAATCGCGGCGCGCTGGAGCTGGCGCCGGGGCAGAGCGTCACCGTCCGGGTGACGGTCGACGCCTCGCAGCTCACCGCCCCGGGCCGGTACGCCGGCGCGCTGACGTTCACCACCGACGCGCCGTACGTCACCAACGCGCTGCCGGTGAAGCTGCACGCGACCGCGCCCTGGTCCTGGGGCGCGGTGACGGGCACGGTGACCTCGGCCGCCACGGCGGGCGGCGCCGCGAAGCCACTTCCGGGCGCGACGGTGCAGCTGTGCGCGGCGCGCGATGCGGCGTCCGGCACCTGCGCTCACCCGAAGTACACGGTCACCACGGACGCCCACGGCGGGTACTCGCTGTGGCTGCCCGGGCGGGGCGAGTCGCTGGTCGTCGTCGCTTCCGGCACGGGGTACGCCTCGCAGAGCAAGGAGGTGGTGGTCCGCAGAGGCGGCGTGTACGAGCTCGACTTCTCGCTGGCGGCCGCGTAGCGGACTGCTTTGACAGCGGGTCAGGCGATGTGGCCTGACCCGCTGTCGCGGATTCGCGTAGTTCCACGGGTTCGATGAGTGACTGGAATCCCTAGCGTCGTTCATGTCCGATCGAGAGCTAGGGGGATCTCATGCCGATCAGGTTGCTGCCGCTGGGATGGGCGCGCTGCGCGGTGAGCACGCGATGACCATGGCGTATTCGCCGCCGCCGCCTCCGGTGGGCATGCCGCCCGCCGCCTCCGAGCTTGCCACCGGTTCCGCCGCCAAGTCCGCCGTCGACCGCCGGCTCGCGCTGCTCGCCGTGGCGGCGCTGACGGTGTCGGTGGCCGGGATCGTGCTGCGGGCGTTGCATCTGCTGCCCGGCTCGGCCGCCGTCGGCATCGGGTTCGGCGCGGTGGCGATCAGTTTGCGGATCCTGCTGCTGTGGTCGGCGCGCTCGGCGTCGGCCGCGCACCGGGCGAAGGTGCTCAACCGGGTGTCGCTGGCCGGGCTCGCGGTGTCCGGGGCGGTGCTGGTCGCGACGCTGCCGCGGATCACCAGGGCCGGCGGCCTGGGGATGTTCTTCGGCGACGTGTTCGCGCACGGCTTCACGCTGGCGATCGTGACCGTCGCCGCCGGGTCGGTGCGGACGTTCACGTGGCGGGTCCACCTCGGCGCCGGGCTCACCGGGCTGCTGGCGGTGAGCGCGCTGGTCCGGGTGGTGAACGTGCCGATCTACAACCACTACGGCCCGGACAGCCTGCTGGAGGGCGCGGTCATCGGCCCGGCCATCGAGGAGGTCTTCAAGGCCCTGCTGCTGGTGCTGATCGTGTGGCTGGCGGCACGCCGCCGCGAGGTGCGTCCGTCGGCACTGGACATCACGCTGCTGGGCATGTGGGTCGGCGCGGGTTTCGCGTTGTACGAGGACGCGATGTTCGGTCGCGGCGGTGCGCATTTCGGCGGCGCCGCGCCGTTCTCGGTGATCTTCCCGACCCAGGGCCAGATCAGCGGCGTGAACCAGGTCGGGGCCGGACACCTGCTGTACACCGGGGTCGTCGGCCTGGGGCTCGGGGTCGGCGTGCTCTACCGGCGACGCTGGCGGTTCGCGTGGCTCGCGGTACCCGGCGGGCTCCTGGTCGCGTTCGCCGAGCACGCCTCGTGGAACGGCAAGGCGCTGGCCGGGGACGCGGCGCCCGGGTGGATCGGGCTGCTGTCGGGGGTGACGTTATGGGGGCGGTTGTCCTCGGTGCTGCTGATCGGCGGTGTCGCGGCGATGGTGGTGGTCGAGTGGCGGGGAGCTACGAGGGCCCCGACGGGCTGGAATGGCGCGCAGCAGCCGAAGCAGGTCGGCGTTCCGCGCTGGCTGTGGCTCACCGCGGCAGAGAGCGGTCGGCGCAGTGTGCAGCTGGCACGGCTCCAAGTCGGCGCTCCTCGACCGGCGCCTCGACCGGTGCCTCAACTGGCGCCTCAACCAGGCCTGCAACAAGGCTGGCAGCCAGGCCAGGAACCAACTCAGGAACACGGTCTTTGGCAGCCGGCTCCGTTCGGAGGACAGCGATGAGTTCACTGCTGCACACCATCTTCGACCTCTGGCACAACACCGCCGCAGCGCCGAGCGCCAACCAGGCCGACGCTTCGACGGCGGCCGCGACCGGCACCGCCGCAGCGGCACCGGCGCTGACCGCCTCGGCTCCGCCGCCGACCCCGCCCGCTTCACAGCCTGCCGCACCGCCTGCCTCGCCGGGCGCACCGTCGGCTCCCGCGGCTCCGGGCGGCTCGCAGTCCGCTGACGCGGGCGCGGGCGCGGGCGGCGGTGACGGTGGCGGTGACGGTGCCGACGCCGGCCCGCAGCAGCCCCCGCCGTACCGGCCCATGCCCGACATCATGGCCCGGCCGCCCGGCGGCCTCATCCTCGACGCCGGCCCGGACCCCGACCCGGCCCACCTGCGTGACCCGTACTTCTTCCCGCCGACCCCCGCCGACAGCCTGCCCGGACCGCAGTCCTACGACTCGCCCGACTACGACCCGCGGTTCGCGCACGACCCGAGCGGCGCCCAGCCGCCGGGACCGGACTGGGCCATCGGCGCGCAGTGGGACACCACGTCGCCGTCGCCGGGGACGCCGCAGATCATCGGTCAGACCCCGGGCATGTTCGAGGGCTCCGGCAACTGGCAGTTCGACCCGACCAAGCCGCTGATCCCGGCCAACCCGCCGCCGGCGCCGCCGCCGATGCTGAACCAGCCGGGCCCGAACCCGCCGATGGCGCACGTCCAGAGCATGTCGCACGTCGAGAGCACGCCGCACGCCCCGAGCCAGAGCTGGACGCCGTCGTTCCACACCACCGCGGTCCTCAACCCGGACGGCACCAGCAGCACCCACTACCCGGACGGCACCCAGGACGTGCGCGCCCCCGACGGCAACTGCTGGCGCCTGGCCCCGAACGGCACGGTGGTGCAGACGTGGCAGGAACCGCCGGTGCCGCAGTGGCAGCCGCCGCAGTCCGTGGCGGCGGCCCAGCCCGACGGCGGCATGGTCGTCTACCACCCCGACGGCAGCAAGGAGCTGTGGCACGGCGGCGCGCCGGTCGCACGGTTCGACGCGACCGGGCACCCAAGCCGGTGAGGTAGCCGCAAGGGCCACGGCACGCAGCACGACACGCAGCCGACTCGCCGTACAACGCGCAGCACGACACGCAGCCGGCTCGCCGCAGACGATGGCACCTGCGGCGAGCCGGCGCCAGCCGCTCGACCTGTCCGTCAGACCCGTGTGGGTCCGTCGAACTGGGGAGAGCCGCATGGCATCACTGAGACCAGCACCGTTGGAAACCCCCCGCGGGCTCACCTTGATGTGGCTCGGCACCGTGATCTTCCTCATCGCGCTGCCCCTGCCACTGTTCGGGGCCAAGTTCGCCCCGCCGGGCGGATCTCAGATCCTGGACGGTCACCGGGTCACCGCGTTCAGCATCCATCCGACCAGCCTGCAGTTCGCGCGCGCGGCTCCGGAATCGCGGTTGTGGGATCTCATCTTCCTGCTGATCGCCAGTACCCTGTTCAGGACCGGGGTCGTGGTCACCGACCATCTCGGTGTCAGTGTCTCGAAACTCAACTCGGCGCACGCCGTGGCGAAGGTGATCCACGGTGCCATCGCCAGCATCGTCGCCCTCGGCTGGGTCCTGCTCCTGGGCGCGCTCATCGCGCTGTCGACGACGCCCGTCGTGCGTCCCGCGGTGCCGGTCACCGGCGAAGCGGGCATCCTGCCGTCCTTCGAGCATCCGACGTCGACGGCCGTCCCGACCGTGGAAACCCCCTGGTTCACCGTCTCGCTCGCCATCGGGATGGCCGTGCTGGCCGTCGGCATCATCCTGTCGCTGGTGTCGCTGGGGGCGTACGCTCCCGTGTCGATCATGCTCTACATCGTCAGCGTGATCGTCCTGGCGATCGTCCACAGCGTCTTCCACCAGCCGACGGTCGACTCCGTCTGCCACTGGCTCCAGGCCCACCTGCTCGTGACCTGACCCGGTCACGCACCGACGGCTCGGCGGCGCTCGCGGGAGGCGGCCAGGTTGGTGCGGTTGCCGCAGGTGCGCACGTCGTGCCAGACCCGGCTGTTGTTGCGCGATTCGTCGTAGAACGCGACGCCGCAGACCGGGTAGCGGCAGGTCTTCAAGCGCGACCACGTTCCCGTGTGCTGGGCGAGCATGATCTCGCCGGCCACCAGGGCGGAGACGCCGCGCCAGCCTGAGGCCGTCGTGCCGTGGCGGACCACTCCGTCGCCGTCTATGCGCAGGCTCAGGTTCGCGGCGCCGAGCGGAACGGCGGCCTGGGGCTGGTCGTCCTGGCCGGCGGCGAGCGCCCGCACCGCCTCGCGAAACCTGGTCAGCGGCGCCAGGTCGGCTTCGGCCAGGTGCAACGCGGGCGGCGGGGTCTGGCCGTTCGCGGCGGCCCACTGGGTCAAAGCGCCGTCCAGCCAACGGTTCGCCGCCGCGAGGTCCGCGAGCAGATCGCCGGGGTACGCGTGCTCGGCGTACTTCTCCAGCGTTGCCGTGTTGACCAGGTCCTGGACCAGGACCAGCCCGCCGGGCGCGCGCCCGGCGGGCTGGAGCGCCTGATCCGTCGCGACAGCCTTCATCCCGTCATGGTACCTGCCGCAGGGCCGGTCGCCGGGTTGTGCGGACACAGGCTATGTGCCTATGGTTATGTCTAGTAGACAGAAGCAAGATGCTTTTGGCTATGTCATCCAAGTCTGGGAACGGAGATCGCGATGGCGACGTATCTGGACAGCACGTATCTGGGCAGCGGAGATGAGGGCAGGCGGAACCGGGACTACCGGCCGGCGTGGCTGGACAAGCTCGCCGACGACGTGACCATGGAGGCGTCCGTCATGACGGGCGTCGTGACCGGGCCGGAGGCGGTGCGCACGATTCTCGGCTTCGCCAAGACCCTGTACGACTACCAGGAGTTCGAGTACGCCGGCCCGTACGGCGAGCCCGGCTACGGGTTCGCGGAGGACTACAGCGCGCAGGTCAAGGGTGTCGCGCCGATCGGCAGCATCGTGGTCGTGCGCTACAACGAGGCGGGCCGGGCCCAGCACATCGTCATCAACCACCGTCCGCTCGGCTCGGTGCTGCTGTGGTCGCGGCTGATGGCCGAGCACTTCGCCGGCACCGAGTACGCGCAGTACTTCTCGGCCGATCCCGGGTCGCTCGCGGCCCCGGCCCTCCAGGGAACGCAGGTGCACTCATGAACGCGCTGCAGTACGACGTATTCGTCTCCGGCCTGGAGCCGGTACGCGGGGCGAGCCTTCCGGACGGCACCACGGCGAACTGGTCGCCGCTGGCACACACCCTCGTCCACGGCGCCCGCGAGGCGGCCGTCGTCGATCCGCCGATCACGCGCGGACAGGCCGCGGCGCTCGCGGACTGGATCGCCGCGCACGAGCGGGAACTGACCCACATCTACATCACGCACTGGCACGGCGACCACTGGTTCGGCACCGCCGAGCTGCTGCGCCGCTTCCCCCGCGCCACCGTCCTGGCCGGCGGCGAGACGCGTCGGCGCATTCGCGAGAGCGTGGCCGGCGGAAAGGTGCCGGAACTCTGGACCAGCCTGTTCGGCGACAAGCTGTCCGACGGAGCCGCACTGGCGGCCGCGGCGGCCGCGGTCGACGAGGTGCCGGCCGACGGATTCCAGATCGACGGCCACCGGCTGGTGTCGATCGAGGCCGGCCACAGCGACACCGACGACAGCACCGTCCTGCACGTGCCGTCACTGGGTCTCGTGGCAGCCGGCGACGTGGTCTACAACAACGTCCACCAGTACCTCGCCGAGACCCCGAACGGAGGACTCGAAGCCTGGCACCGCGCCCTCGACCTGGTTGCGACGCTGGAGCCACGACACGTCGTGGCCGGCCACAAGGACGCCCGGCGCCCCGACGCGGCATCAGACATCGATGAGACCCACCGCTACCTGGACACGACGTCCGCGCTGCTGGAGGCCAAGCCCACCCGAGCCGAGTTCTTCGCCCGGGTCGTCGACCTCTATCCGGAGCGGGTCAACCCCTACACCATCTGGCTCAGCGCCGGCCGGCTGCTCGCGGGCTAGGTGTACTGACCCGAGAGGTTAGGGACGCGGCTGGCTGGTGGCTTGCCTCCTAGCGCGGTGTGTGCGCGGTGGTGATTGTAGGCGTGGAGCCATCCGGCCAGTGCGTCCCGGCGCTCGGTCTCACTGGTGTAGGGCCGGGCGTAGGCCCATTCCTCCAGCATGGTGCGGTTGTAGCGTTCGACTTTGCCGTTGGTCTGGGGTCGGTAGGGCCGGGTGCGCTTGTGGGTGATGCCTGCGGCGGTCAGGGTGTCGCGGAAGATGTGGGACCGGTAGCAGGATCCGTTGTCGGTCATCACTCGGGTCACGGTGATCCCGCAGGTGGCGAAGAAGCCCTGGGCGCGGGTCCAGAATGCGGCGGCGGTTTCCTTCGTCTCATCGGGCAGGATCTCGGTGTAGGCCAGGCGGGAGTGGTCGTCGACCGCGTTGTGCAGGTAGCCGTAGCCGAGGTTGGGTCGGTTGGAGGCGGCGCGGGGTCGGGACGGGTCCCGGTGGGCCGAGCTGTTGCCCTTGCCGGCCTGTCGGCTAAGCACGCGGTGTCCGCCGCCGTCGGGGATGTTGCCGAGCTTCTTGATGTCGACGTGGACCAGGTCACCGGGCGCTGCGTGCTCGTAACGGCGTACGACCGTGCCAGTGGATCGGTCCAGGTGTGCCAGGCGGGCCAGCTTGTAGCGGCGCAGGACCCGGTGCACGGTGGATGGGTTCAGGCCCAGCAGCCAGGCGATCCGGGCCGGCCCCCACCGGCGGGCCAGCCGCACCTTGATGATCCGCCGCTCGCTGCGTGTCGGCGTCCTGCGTGGGCTGTGATGCGGCCGGGACGAACGGTCGGTCATCCCGGCCGCGCCAAGCTGGCGGTACCGGTCGGCCCACCGTTTGGCCGTGGTCGGGGACACCTGGAACCGCTCGGCGGCCCGGCGCAAACCCCAGCCGTCCTCGACAACGCAGCGCGCCAGGCGCAGACGGCCGGTCTCGGACAGGGGTGCGTTACGGTGGGGCATGAGGGCCTTTCTGGTCGCTGGTGCAGACGTCGCAATCCACACCAAGCCAGAAGGCCCTCACTCATTTCAAGATCACTCGGCCGTGAGCCCCGTCACCAACCTCTGTGGTCAGTACAACTAGGGCGCGTCTTAGAAGTCGGCTGACGGTTTGGCGCCGTTGCGGCAGCCATCCAGATGGTGACGTCTTTGGCGATGCGGCTGATGTCGGTCTGGACGGTCAGCTCGTGTTCGCGGTTGCGGACGTCGCGCAGCTCTACTTCGTAGCCGCCTTCGTCCAGCAGCGATACCGAGGCGAACCAGGCCGGGGCGTCGGCGTCGGGCTGGATGACGACGAACGTGTTGTTGGAGTGGTTCAGCTCGCCGAACATCATGAACAGCGCGTCTTCGGACGGGTCGTCGATGCCGTCGCCGTTCTCGGCGTCCGCGCGATAGTACGAGGCGGGCATCGATGTCCTTCCAGGCTGCCAGGGTGATCCGGTCGCGACCAACATTCCAGGTCGCGACCGGCGATCACAGCCAGTCGGTCAGGGCGGCGATGGTCACGGTGGCGGCAAACCGGACGGCCAGCTTGTCGTAGCGCGTGGCCACCGCCCGGTGTCGCTTGAGCCGGTTGATCCCGCACTCTACGGCGTGCCGCAGCTTGTAGTCCTCCCGATCGAACACCGGCGGTCGACCGCCGGCACTGCCACGGCGTTTGCGTCCGGCGATCTGGTCACGACGTTCCGGAATCGTGGAGTGCTTGAGCCGATCGGGCCGAGCCGGCAGCCTACCGGGCCTGGCCGGTGGGCGGGTCGGTCGCCCGACCCGCCCACCGGATCCTTATGGCGATGTGGTGTAGGTGAAGTAGTCAGCCGTTCCGGTCGCGCTCGTACCGACGTCGGTGGTGACCGTGACATCGACCGGGCCGGCCTGGCCCGGCGGCGTGACGGCAGTGATCTGCGAGGCGGAGTCCAGGGTGTACGGCACCGCCACGCCGCCGATGTCGACGCGGAACGTGCCGGTGAACCGTTCGCCGGTGATCGTCACCGTGGTGCCGCCCGTTGTCGGGCCCGAGGGCGGGCTGACCGACGTCACGATCGGCACCGGTGAGAAGAACGTGAACTTGTCCGCGGGGACGGCAGTGCTGGTGCCCGAGGTGTTGGTGACGGTCACATCGACGGTGCCGTTGGTCTGCGCCCTGGTCACCGCGGTGACCTGGGTGTCCGAATCGATGGTGAACGAGGAGGCCGCGGTCCCGCCGAAATACACCGCCGTGGTCGTGGACAGGTGGGTGCCGGTGATGACGACCGAGGTGCCGCCGCTGGACACGCCGCTGTTCGGAGTCATCGAGGCGAACGTCGGTATCGCCGCGTACGTGTACTGGTCGGCCTGCCCGGTGGCGCTGGTGCCGTTGTCGTTCGTGACGGTCACGTCGACCGTGCGCGCCGTCTGCGGCGGGACGACGGCGGTGATCTGCGAGTCGGAGTCGACGGTGTACGAGGCGGCCGGGACCCCGCCGAAGCTGACGCCGGTCGTGCCGCCCGCGCCGAGGAACGGCCCGCCGGTGACGACGACCGTGCCGCCGCCGGCCTCGGCGCCCTTCGCGGGGCTGATCGCGGCCACCGTCGGGATGACCGGCGCCCGGACGAACGCGGCCGGCCCTCGTACCGCCACCCATGAGGAGTCGGTGATGGAGCCGGTGACTTTCCCCGCGGCGACGTCGATCACGTAGATCGGGCCAGCCATGGAGTACAGCGTGTTCGGGTCCGGGCCGAAGCTCAGCGAGCCACACGGGATGTTCAACGTTCTGGTGACCGTCAGGCTGGCCATATCCACCACGGCGATGCCGTTGTCGGCACAGTAGTAGGCGGCGGTGCCGGTCGGATCGAGAACGCCGCCGCTACCTCCCTCGGGCATCGGAATCGTGGCAGTGATGGCGCGTTTGGCGGTGTCGATCACGTTCAGCCAGTGCGTCGTGATATGGGTGCCCAGGTCGTAATGCGACTGCGGGATGAGGGCTGTGGCCCCGTCCCGGCTCAGCACCATCTCCCGGTCGAGGTCGTCGTAGCCGATCGTGGCGGTGACGGTGTAGCTGGCGCTGTCGATCACCAGCAAGCCGCTCAGTGGCGGCGGCGACGGCAGCCAGGCCATCGTGTAGACAGTGGAGCCGTCCGGGGAGAACGTGATGCCGCTGGGCCAGCGCGCTCCCACATTGAAGGTTTTGATCTCCTGGTCGGTGCCGGTGTCGACCACCGAGATCTCGCCGTCGCCGCACTCGACCCACAGTCGGCTGCCGTCCGGGCTCAGCGCCTCGTCCGTGGTGTAGTCGCTGCACACGCCGATGACGTGAGTCACCCTGCTGGTGGCCGCGTCGATCACGGCGACCTCCCCATCGAACATCTGCGCGCTACCGGCGGTGAGAACGTAGGCGGTGCGCTTGTCCGGGCTCGCCACGACGAAGACCGGCTTGATCGGCACGGGCACCGAGTTGGCGACCGTGCCGGTGGCCACGTCGATGACATGGACCTGCCCCCTGTCGAAGCCGTGTTCGGAGTCCACGACATAGGCCAGGTCGGCGGCGGTAGTGGCGGTGGAGGCGCGCGCCGGCGCCGCAGTGACGGTGGCGATGCCGGTGGCACCGACCAGCCCCGCCACGACCAGAGCGAACGCGGACACCGCGGACGCCGATCGGCGCCCGGCATGCCTGAGTTTGGATAGCACTGTGAAGATCCCCTCCCGAAGGCGGGCGCCCATCCCGGCGCTCCGCACCTGAGATATCCCAGCCGATATAACCGGATTCGGGTAGGTACTTGCGCGCCAAGTTCGTCAGGGTTCGAAATTTCTTCCGATCTCGGCGGGCGCCATCCGGTCAGATCTGGCCGCGCACCATGCGCAGCAGGCGGTCGAGCACGCGTCCGCTACTGACGCGGAGCCCGTCGTGCTCGTACTCGTTGGTCGCCCACAGTCGTAGGCCCCTGATGGTCTCAGCGGTCTGCGGTTGTCGGAGCGGACCGGTCCGCTCCGGCAGATCCTCGAACACGCCGGTGTCGCCAAAGGCTCGCTCTACAACACCTTCGGCAGCAAGGAGGCGCTCGTGCGCGCCTACCTGTCCACGCGGCACGAAGGCACCACCGGCCGGTTGGAACGCGCCATCGACGCGGCCGGAGACCCACGCGAGAAGATCCTGGCCGTCTTCGACGCCCAGGCGCAGATCTTCCGCCAGCCGGACTTCCACGGCTGTGCCTTCGCCGCCGCCGACGCCACGGCCGAACCCGGCGGTCAGATCAAAGAGTCCACGGAGCAATACCGCAGCTGGATCGGTCCGCACCATGTTCACCCGCCTGGCCGAAGCGGCCGGCGCCCGCGATCCCGGGCGCCTGGGCGCCTGGGCGCCTGGGCGAACAACTGCAACTGCTCTACGACGGCGGGGGCATAGCCGCCGACATGGACCACATCCCCGCTATCGCCCAAGCTGCCCGCGCCGCGGCTGCGGCCCTGGTCGACGCGGCCGTCACAGCCCCCACGACCTGACCGCCCGGCACCCGGCACGATTCGCCTCGGCGGGACACGCGATCAGCTCGGATCGCCGTGTGACCCGTGTGTCCGTCCGAACGTCGTGGTGTTGTTACGGGCCCGGGCGGCGACGGCGAGTTGGCCGCTGTCTGACTTTATGTGCCCGTCCTTGACGTGCCCGTGGACTAGGGGCTGGCGGGCTGGCGGACTCGCGGGCTGGCGGCCTGGCCGCTGGGAGTCGCCGTGTCGGCGATCGGAATGCCCACGACGCCGACGGGGTTGTGGCAGCGCCGGTCGATCACCCGGCAGGAGCCCCGACCACCGATACTGGTCCAGACGAGGAGGAATCCATGCCAGCCGACAGCACCGGCAGCCCGACTCCGGAGCGCCCACGGATGCGCGCCGTCGTCCTGGAGGAGTTCGGTGTCGAGCCGACCCTGCGCAGCATCGAGCGGCCGACGCCCGGCCGGGGCGAGGTGCTGGTGCGGGTCAAGGCCAGCGGGGTGAACCCGCTGGACATCAAGATCAAGAGCGGCGCGGCGGGGCACGCGCAGGTCAAGCCGCCGCATGTGCTCGGCATCGACCTCGCCGGCGTGGTCACCGAGGTCGGTCCCGGCGTGACCCGGTTCGACGTCGGCGACGAGGTCTACGGCATGGCCGGCGGGGTCGGCGGGCTGCCCGGCACCCTGGCCGAGTACGCCGCCGTGGACGCCGACCTGCTGGCCCGCAAGCCCGTCCGGCTGAGCATGGTCGAGGCGGCGGCGCTGCCGCTGGCGCTGATCACCGCCTGGGAAGGGCTCGTGGACCGGGCCGGGGTCGGCCCACGCCAGCTCGTGCTGGTGCACGGCGGCGCCGGCGGCGTGGGACACATCGCGGTGCAGCTGGCGATCGCGCGCGGCGCCACGGTCTTCGCCACCGGCAGCGAAGCGAACCTGGAGACCATTCGCGGCCTGGGCGCCGAGCCGATCGACTACCGTGCGACGTCCATGGAGGAGTACGTCCAGTCGGCCACCGGCGGGGAAGGCTTCGACGTCATCTTCGACACCGTCGGCGGAGCCACCCTCGACCTCTCCTTCGCCGCGGTACGGCCCTACACCGGCCGCGTCGTCAGCATCCTGGGCTGGGGCGAGCACAGCCTGGCGCCGCTGAGCTTCCGCGGCGCCAGCTACTCCGGCGTGTTCACCCTGCTGCCGCTGCTGACCGGAAAGCACCGCGCGCACCACGGAAACGCGCTGGCCGCCGCGGCGGACCTGGTGGACCAGGGCCTGATCACGCCCATCGTCGACCCGACGCCCTACCACCTGGGCACCGTCGGCGAGGCGCATCAGGCCGTGGCGTCGGGAAGCCGGCAGGGCAAAGTCGCAGTCGCCGTCGGCACCGACACCGGTTCGGTCGAGCCCGAAGCCGAATCAGCTTCCTGATGCCGCCGTGCCCGGCCGGAGAACGATCCGGCCGGGCCCGGGGTGTGCGTCGCCGAAACGACGCCGCCTCAGCCCTTCGCCGCGAACCGCGCCGCGATCTTCGCACCAAGGCCGGTGACCCACTGCTTGTCGGCCTGCGTGAAGGAGGACGAGCCCTCCGGGCTGGTCACGTCGACCTGGATCACGACGTCGCCGAAGCGGACGAACACGTTCCACGTCTTGGTGGGCAGGCCGGGGATGTTCTCGACGAAGCCGCCGTCCCCGATCCCGCTCGGCAGCGAGGCCACGGTCGTGTCCCCGCATCCGGTCTCCGCCTGATGGCGGAGGTCGGCGAGTTTCTGGGCGCCGGTCCCGGCCTTCACCGTCAGCCGGAGGACGTCGGCCCGGACGTTCAGCCCGCTGGGCGTCGGCCCGGAGAAGGTGTAGTCCGGCACGGTCGGGCCGAGCAGATCCTTCTGGACGCTCGCGCACGCGTCGGTCACCAGGGTGGAGGGCCGGTTGGGCGTGCCGGTCACGTCGATGTTCCACCCGGTGCCGAAGTCCGACGTCTGAAGCAGGGTCGGCGGCACCGTGACGGCGGCCGCCGACTTCAGGCCGGGGGCGATGCCACCGCCGGACAGCACGCCGGTCAGGTCCTGCGGGGTGATCGGCGACGGCGAGATCACGGTGTCCGGGTTCGGCCCGATGCCGGCCGTGCCCTCCTTGATCGTGTAGTTCATCCAGAGGGTCTCCACAGCCCCGGCACCGCCCGGGAACTGCCGCATCGCGAAGATCGCCGTGAGCTTGCCGAACGACTTCGTCGAGCTCGCCAGGACCGACCCGTCGCCGAGTTGGCGGTGGTCGCACGCACCCCACGCCACCTGATCCGGGCCGTCGGGCTTGGCGGGGTTCGGATCGAGCGTCGACCAGGTCTCCCCCAGCCCCCCGGCGGTGCCGCAGCCGGGCATCGACGGCTGGAACTTCGCGTCGTCGCCGTCCAGGAACTGCGTGAGCAGGTAGCCGTTCGGCGAGACCTGGAGCCCGGCCGTACCGCCCCGCGCCGCCGGCTTGCCGTTCGGCGTCCAGGTGGAGTTGACCTGGACGTCGGCGAGGTTGTCGCCGCCGGCGTCGCCGAACGGCACGGCCTTGGCGGGGACCCCCTGGTTGGGGTTCGGGACGATGTGCGACGACGTCGGGTCCAGCCCCGCCAGCAGGGCCCCCATGTCCGTCACCGCCGGCTCGGGCACGGCGATGTACTTCAGCGGGGCGCCGCCGCCCAGAGACATGTTCTTGACCTCGACCGGTATGAAGTCGACCCGGTCCAGGACCGTCCCGGTCGACAGGGTCGGCGGCGCCGACAGCTTGGTCGCCGATGTGGCCGGTGCCGTCGTCGGCGACTTGGTCGGCGGCGGCGCCGTCGTCGACCGTCCGCCGCCGCCCGGTCCGGCCAGGCTCACCGCGATCGTCGCCGCGACCGCGACCACCGCGAGCGATCCACTCCCGGCGCCGACGGTCCGCAGCCGCCGCCTGCGGTCGCCGCCGCCGATGATGGCCTGCGCGTCGGCGTACCAGATGGGCTCCTCCTCGCCCCGCGTCGTGTCGAAAACTTCCCGCATCCACTCGCCGTCTTCGGTCATGACTGCTCCTTCTTCGTCATGAGGAGTTCCTCGCCGCCGGGGCGAGCGGGGTCGGGCAGGATCGAGCGCATCGCGGCCAGTCCCCGCGCGGTCTGGCTCTTGACGGTGCCGGTCGAGACGCCGAGCAGCCGCGCCGTGCCCTCGATGTCCTGGTCGTCGAAGAAGCGCAGGACGAGCACCGCGCGCTGCCCGGGCGGCAGCCGGCGCAGCGCCGCCACCACCACCTCCCGGTCCGACACCCTGGTCACCGCGCTGTCGTGGACCGCGGCCAGGTCCGGCATGGCGTCCGACGAGGGCTGCTCGCGCCGCCAGTGCGCACGCCGCTTCTCGTCGATGCAGGCGCGCAGCAGCGTGGTACGCAGGTAGGCGTCAACACCCTGCTCGGACCGGACCCGTCCCCAGGCGGCGTGCAACTTGATGAAGGCGACCTGCACCAGGTCCTCCGCCTGAGTCCAGTCGCCGCACATCAGGTACGCCATCCGCCGCAGCGCCAGCGATCTGGCCGCCACCAGCTTCGTGAACTCACCGTCATCAGGTCTGCGCATCGATCTCCTCCCCCGACTCCTCGGTATCGCCTCGCTATACGAGGGCGGAGCCCGGAAAAGTTGTCATCCGGCCCGAGAGTAGCGATCACAGTCGGAAAACGAACTCAGAGTCCTGCGAGACCTACCGCCTCACACACCACGTCTCTAGTTCATGACAGCCCATGGTTCCGCGCCCGCACATCCCGCGTCCCGGGGCCGTGGCGATGATCTGGAGGAAACGCTTGTGCTAGCACGTATCCGCCGTGTCTCGACACTTTCGGCGGCCATCGCATTGGCCGCGGTCGCCGTGATGGCCGTGGACGGCGCCGCCACGGCGACGACTGCCACCACGGCCGCCGCGTCTGCGGCCCGGCCGCTCGCCGCCGCCGGCGCCACCGCCGGCGCCACCGCCGCAGCGCCGCACATTAGCACCCTGCCAAACGGCGACCGGGTCCTCATCACCGGCTCCGGCCAGACCTCGAGCGTCGCGGTGATGGCGCCCGACGGCAGCAACGTCCCCGCCGTCCGCTACACCCCGAACGCGCAGCACTCCTACGTCATCCCCGAGTCCGTCCTGGCCGCGCCGGCGCAGTTCGTGGCGTCGCAGTACGAGCTCCCGGCACCGAGTGCACCCAGCAAGCCCGCGGTGATCCCGTACTTCCCGATGGGGATCGTGCAGATCAACGGCACAGGCATGGACGGCCGCGCCGCCGAAGGCTTCACCTTCCTCACCAACGTCGACGACTCCAACCGTTGGAGCAACCCGATCCCGCTGACCAACGGCGTGGCCCGGGTCGCGGTGCCCACCGGCCACTACTCGGCCACCACACTGTTCACCGAGACCGACCCGACGACGAACATCCCCACGACGCGCCAGCTGGTCCAGCTCGACATCACCGTCGCCGGAGCCGGCCCGGTCACCGTGACCGCCGACGAGCGCGCCGCGACCTCCCAGGTGACGGCCACGACGCCGCGCCCGGCGGTGCACGACAGCGGCATCCTGCTGGACAACCGCACCGACCTCAACGGGCAGACCAGTATCCTGATGACCCCGGCCGACGGGCCGACGTATACCAACGCGACCAAGCCGGCGCAGGTCGGCGGCTTCACCTACCAGGTGCTGGGGTGGGGAGCCTCCAGCCCGGCCGGGACCGCGGACCCCTACCTCTACGACGTGATGTTCCCGGCGTCCGACCACATCGCCGCGAACCAGAGCTACCGGATCGACGCCTCGACGCTCGGCACGATCCACAACTCGTTCGACATCGACCCCGGTTTCACGTCCCACAAGGGCGCGTACCTGACCGGATCGGTCTTCCCCAGGGGCACGGGGTTCGCGCGCGTCTACTCCGTCACGGTCCCGGGAACCCTGACGACGTACTACGGCCCGCCGGCCGGCGGCGCGGAGTACGTGCGGGACGTCATCCCCGACGCACCGGCCGCCGGCATCGAACCACCCATGATCGATCTGCAGACGTTCAACCCGGCCTACACCGGTCCGACCGAGTCCTGGCGGACCTGGGGCCACGGCCCGCTGACGCCGCAGGCCGGCCGTTACGGGGGTGACGCGCCGTGCCGTTCCTGCGCCGACGGCGGCGTCGTGGACCTGGGGCTGGACGCGCTTCAGGACAGCAATCCGGACACCGTCGGCGGGCCCGGAGGTCCGGCGAACAGCCACTTCACCGTCTACCGCGACGGCGTCCAGATCGCCTCGCAGGACGGCTACCCCTGGGTCGAGGTCACCGGCCAGTCCCAGCAGCCCGGCACCTACCGCCTGGTGTTCGACCAGGACCTGAGCCAGTTCCCGCTCGCGCAGTCCACGGCGACGCACACCGACATCACCGTGCCCTACACCCCGACGCCGGACCCTGCGTGGACCTTCCCGGTCGCCAACATCTGCTACGCGCAGGCGGGCGGCACCACGCCATGCTCGATCCTGCCGGTGCTGAATCTGAACTACCAGCTGGCCACCGACGACACCGGCACCAGCCACGGCCCGGTGGCGGTGCTGGCGCTGACGGTCGGCCACCAGTCCTACAACGGGGCCGGCTCGAATGCCGCGATCACTGCCGAGAGCGTCTCAGTGTCCTACGACAAGGGCGTGACCTGGACGCCGGCCTCGGTGATCCCGGCCGGTCAGGGCCGCTTCGTCGCGCTGTGGAAGAACGGCGCCAAGGGCAGCACGCCCTGGCTGAAGGTGACCGCCACCGACGCGCTCGGCGGGTCCATCACGCAGACCGTCGCCAACGCCTACACGATCGGCTGAGGGGAATCAGAGTTATGACTTCGCTTCTGAATCGCAGAATACTGACCACATTTGCCGCCAGCATGCTGACCGCCAGCGCGATCGCGGTAGCCGTGACGCCGGCCGACGCCGCGACTCCCGTCTCCCGCACCACCGCTGCCGGTGCTGCTGCCGGTGCTGCTGCGAGCAACGTGAAGGACGTCTGCGGCACGCCGAAGCCCGGCTTCGACCGCTGCTTCGCGCAGATCCGCACCGACGCGCACGAGCCGGCCCACATCAGCCGCGCGGCCGGCACCGCGGGCAAGCCCGCCACGCCGGCCGCCGCTCCGGCCGGTTTCGGCCCGGCTGACCTGCACTCCGCCTACGACCTGCCGATGGCCGGCGGGGCGAACCAGACCATTGCGATCGTCGACGCCGGGGACGACCCCACGGCCGAGGCCGACCTCGCCGTGTACCGCACCACCTACGGCCTGCCCGCGTGCACCACCGCCAACGGCTGCTTCCGCAAGGTGAACGAGCGCGGCGCGGCCTCCCCGCTCCCGGCCGACGTCGGCTGGGGCGTGGAGGAGGCGCTGGACCTGGACATGGTCTCGGCGGCCTGCCCGCAGTGCAGGATCCTGCTGGTGGAGGCCGACCAGCCCAGCGGCACCGACCTCGGCACCTCGGTGAACACCGCGGTCAAGCTCGGCGCCACCGAGGTCTCCAACAGCTACGGCGCGACCGAATCGAGCACCACGCCCGCCGACGCCGCGTACTACTCGCACCCCGGCGTCGCGATCACCGTCTCCTCCGGCGACCGCGGCTACGGCATCCCGAACGAGCCGGCCGTGTTCTCCTCGGTCATCTCCGTCGGCGGCACCTCGCTGACCCGGAACTCCAGCACCCGCGGCTGGTCCGAGACGGCGTGGAACGGGGCCGCCAGCGGCTGCTCGGCGTGGGTCGACAAGCCCGCCTGGCAGACCGACCCCAACTGCCCCGGCCGCATGGTCGCCGACGTCTCCGCCGACGCCGACCCGAACACCGGCCCGGCGGTGTACCTGACCGACTATGGCGCGCCGGGCTGGATCATCGTCGGCGGCACCAGCGCCTCCGCGCCGTTCGTCGCCGGCGTCATCGCCCTGGCCGGCAACCCCGCCAAGTACCCGAACGCCGCGGCATTCTACGCGGCGTCCGCACAGGCGGGCCTGAACGACGTCGTCGGCGGCTCGAACGCCCCGAGCACGGTCTGCGGCGGCGACTACCAGTGCAACGCAGTGGTCGGATACGACGGACCGACCGGGATGGGGACGCCGAACGGGCTGTCCGCGTTCTAGGCGTCCGGCCGAAGCCGCGGGCGGGCGCTCCCGTCCGCCCGCGGCCCGAACCTACGATGGCCTCATGGCCGACTTCTTCCATCCCGAGACAAGCCCTTACGACACCGGGTTCCTGGACGTCGGCGACGGCAATCGGATCTACTACGAGCAGCTCGGCAACCCCGAGGGGAAGCCGGCCGTGTCGCTCCACGGCGGCCCGGGAACCGGCGGCAGCCACCGCCCGACGCGTTTCTGGGACCCGCAGGCGTACCGGGTGGTCCGCTTCGACCAGCGCAACTGCGGCTACAGCACCCCGCACGCCAGCAATCCGGCCGCGGACATGTCGGTGAACACCACGGAGCACGCACTGTCCGACATGGAGCGGCTGCGCGAGCACCTCGGCATCAAAAAGTGGCTGGTGAACGGCGGCTCGTGGGGCGCGACGCTCGCACTGCTGTACGCGCAGCGGCATCCCGACCGCGTCAGCGAGATGGTCATCCCAGCGGTGACGATGACGCGCCCGGAAGAACTGGACTGGCTCTACCGCGGCGTACGCCGCATCTTCCCCGAGGCATGGGAGCGCTTCCGCCGCGGCGTGCCCGAGGCGGAGCGCGACGGGAACCTGCTCGCGGCATACTCGCGGCTGATGGAGCACCCCGACCGGTCGGTACGGGAACAGGCCGCCGCAGACTGGCTCGCCTGGGAGGACGCGGTGATCTCGCTGGAGCCCAACGGCGCCCCGCATTCGGCGGACGGGACAATCGACGACACGCTCCTGGCCTTCGTCCGGATCTGCGCGCACTACTACAGCCACGGCGCATGGCTGGCCCCGGACCAGGTACTGCGCGACGTGGGAAAGCTCGCGGGAATCCCAGCGGTTCTGATCCACGGCCGCCAGGACCTGGGCTGCCCGGTGCAGACGGCATGGGAGCTGTCCCAGGCATGGCCGGACGCACGCCTCGTCGTAGTCGAGGACGCCGGACACACCGGGAGCACGGCGATGTCGCGCGCCGTGATCGAGGCGATCGACGGGTTCGCGGCGCGCTGAGGCTGTGGGCGGCGGTGTCGGGCGGGTGCGGTGAGGGCGGGGTTTACAGGCGATTTTTACGGCTTCGCCTAAGGTTTGGTGACCTCGCAGGGGGACGCAGTTCGGTTCAGCGAAACGATCTGCGCTGGCGGCCGGCGGCGAGCGCGGACACGACCCCGCGCCGGCCCAAACCACCGCGCGGAGCATCGGCGGCCTGCGGTTGGCAACGGTGGGCGGCAGTCGGACCGGCGCGCGCGATGCGGTTGGCGGCTCGCGTGAGGACTGGCGCCTTGGTGGGTGCGGATGGTGACGGGGCAGCGTGGCCGGTGGTGTGGTGAGGGGGTCCGAAGGACCATGTGGGGTGTTGGTTCTGGGTCCCTCGCCGCGTCGACGGGCGAAGCCAACCTGGCCGGGCTGGTGGTGTCCAGCCGAACGAGGCCCGGCCACAGCAGCAGCGATGCGGCTGGACACCGCCAGACCGGACCAATGCCGCGTAGTTAAGAGTTCTGGCCCGTTGTCAACTGCGCTGAATTTGACCAGGTGGGCTTCGGATACGGTGCCCTCGCCGCCG